>NZ_PENY01000031.1:0-73968 GCF_003144445.1 Proteus sp. TJ1640 | reverse complement strand
AATAGTGAGTGATTATGAGTATTGGTATATATCGCATTGATTTTTAATATAAAAAAATGAACACCACTATAATCCAATAAGCAGGTTTCATAAATACCTTAGCTAAATACACCCCTGAGATATTTATCAAAATAGAGATAAAAAAACGGGAAGTTCGAAAGACTCCCCGTTTTATCGTCTTATTTAACCATCTCTTTATAGAGGATTAAATATCTGTATAGAATTTATTTTAATACTTTGTAGATAACGGTTTTATTTCCAACCACTTCACCTGTAACTTGTTCAGCAATTTTATCAAAATCATCGATATTGCTAACAATCACAGGGCTTATCATCGATTTAGCATTAGCGTTCAGATATTCAAGATCTAATTCTAAGATAGGTTGACCAACTTTAACCTCTGCACCTTCTTCAACTAAACGCTTGAAGCCTTTGCCACCTAACGCAACGGTATCAATTCCCATATGCACGATGATTTCAACACCATTGTCAGTCTCAATACAAAATGCGTGGTTTGTATCAAAAATCTTAACAACAGTACCTGTTGCAGGCGCCATTACGATATTAGAGGTTGGTTTAATTGCTACACCATCACCAACAATACCACTAGAAAACGCTTCATCAGGCACATCTTTCAATGCCACGATTTCACCATCAAAAGGCGCAATCATTTCAAGTAATACTTTTGAATTTGTGTTGGCTTGTTTTACAGCTGTTTTTTCCGTAGATACTGTCGAGGTAGCAGGCGCTTCATAAGCGGCAACAGGGCCTTGTGTTAATACATCACGCATCGCGTTAGCGACTAATTCAGCACGCGTACCCACAATCACTTGAACACTTTGTTTGTTTAAACGAATAACACCTGATGCACCTAAACGTTTTGCATAGGCATCATTAACAACTGTGGCATCTTTTACATTTAAGCGTAAACGGGTAATACAAGCATCAATACCGGTTAAATTATCAGAACCACCGATAGCCGCGATATATTGACGCGCTTCTTGCTGGATACCTTCTTTACTATTTGCTGGCGCTGTTTTGATATCTTCATCATAACCATCAGCTGTTTCATCACCAATCACTTCATCTTCACGACCCGGCGTTTTCAGGTTGAATTTAGTAATAGTGAAACGGAAAATACCGTAATAAATAAAGAAGAAAACAATACCTTGAACAATCAGCATGTACCAATGAACAGCTAGTGGGTTGCGTGAAGATAAGAACATATCCACTAAACCTGCACTAAAGCCGAATCCTGAAATCCACTCCATGCTTGCCGCGATATAAACAGAAATCGCCATTAAGAATGCGTGAATAACATAAAGCACTGGTGCCACGAACATAAAAGAAAATTCAAGCGGTTCAGTAATACCGGTGAAGAAAGCAGCAAATGCACCAGCAAGCATGATACCTGCAACTTTTGCTTTGTTCTCTTTACGTGCACAGTGATAAATCGCTAGTGCTGCACCCGGTAAGCCAAACATCATTACTGGGAAGAAACCTGCTTGATAACGACCTGTTACACCCACTGTTGCTAAGCCAGAATCAATAGCTTGCTGACCTGCTAGGAAATTAGGAATATCGTTAATACCAGCGACATCAAACCAGAATACAGAGTTCAACGCATGGTGTAAGCCAACTGGAATTAATAAACGGTTAAAGAATGCATAGATACCCGCACCCAATGCCCCCATATCTTTAATACTTTCACCGAAGCTGACTAATCCACCATAAATCACAGGCCAGATATACATCAGAATAAAGGCGACGATGATCATTAAAAATGAGGTTAGGATAGGAACTAAACGGCGACCACTAAAGAACGACAGTGCACGAGGCAGTTCAACGCTACTAAAGCGGTTATAAAGCTCGGCAGAAAGTACACCAACCAAGATCCCAACAAACTGGTTATTTATTTTACCAAAAGCAACGGGAACCTCTTCTAAAGGTAGACCTTTGATCATTGACACCGCGGCTGGAGAGCAGAGTGTTGTCACAACTAAGAACCCAACAAATCCCGTTAAAGCGGCAGCGCCGTCTTTGTCTTTCGACATACCATAAGCAACACCAATGGCAAACAAAACTGACATATTGTCGATGATAGCAGCACCAGATTTGATAAGTAAGGCAGCAAGCGCGTTATCGCTACCCCAGCCTACTGGATCAATCCAGTAGCCAATCCCCATCAGAATTGCTGCTGCAGGTAATGTAGCAACAGGCACCATCAGCGCCCGCCCTATCTTCTGCAGATAACTTAAAATATTCACAAACTCCCCCTTGGATAGCCCCTATGCGGGATCTTATTCATACTCATTCATATTTTATAATAAAATTGATGAGCTAATTATTTAATTCCATTTTTAGTCTAAAAAAATTATTTCGTATCGCAAATTAATTAGTCATAATTTGTGATTGAAGTCACCAATGTCGTATAATTTTTAGCTGAAATGCTGGCTAAGTCAGAAAGCTTATTTTATGATTAAAAATATCTTTTGGCGGGACATTTCGATCATCAGCTAAAAATGAAAAGAAATTCGTGTTATACACTCTAAATCATTCGAGTTGCTGGTAGGCGGCAAGCAAAGATATCCCGATGAGTATACTCATGTATGTGATTCAGGTAGCTGAGCGTAGCCAACACCCCTGCAACGTGAAGGATGACGAGTATAGATGAGCCACTGATAATCACACGATAAATAACACGTTACTGAGTTATCAGATTTGTCTTTTTTTCTATGAGGTTACTATGAGGTTAATCCCCCTATCCACGGCAAAGCAAGTTGGTAAGTGGTCTGCAAATTATATCGTTGAGAAAATCAACGCATTTAATCCAACGGCAGAACACCCTTTCGTACTTGGTTTACCGACTGGTGGCACGCCATTGGCGACATATAAAGAGTTAATTGAATTACATCGTGCAGGAAAAGTTAGCTTCCAACACGTTGTGACGTTCAATATGGATGAATATGTTGGTATTCCATCAGATCATTCACAAAGTTATCGTACTTTTATGTATGAAAACTTCTTTAATCATATTGATATTAAAGATGAAAATATCAATTTATTAAACGGCAATGCAGAAGATCCACAAGCAGAATGCGAGCGTTATGAGGCTAAAATTAAGTCTTATGGCAAAATCAATTTATTTATGGGCGGTGTAGGTAACGACGGTCACATTGCATTTAATGAACCTGCGTCATCACTCTCTTCACGCACTCGTATGAAAACGCTAACTGAAGATACACGCTTAGCAAATTCACGTTTCTTCGACAATAATGTTAATCATGTTCCTAAATATGCACTGACCGTTGGTGTAGGCACATTATTAGATGCTGAAGAACTAATGATTTTGGCGACAGGTTTTAATAAAGCGCAAGCAGTACATGCAGCAACGGAAGGCGCTGTTAACCATTTATGGACGATTTCTTGTGTTCAACTTCACCCTAAAGCTATTTTAGTGTGTGATGATCCTGCAACAATGGAATTACGAGTAAAAACATTGCGTTATTTCCAACAGATTGAAGCGCAAGAGTGTCAGAAATACCAAGACTAAGTTTAGTAAAATAAGTACCTACTGATTAAGTAGCGGAAAAGGCTAAGCTCTCTTACTTATCAGCCAGAATTTGCTGGCTGATATCGGCTTTTTTAGATTGACTTCCCTTATCAGGAGACAAAGGTATGTTTGCCTTAACAAATGCTGTTATTTATACAGGTTACGACCGTTTAGAAAACCACGCCATTATTATTAACGGCTCCCGTATTGAGCAGGTTTGCCCACAAGATCAGCTGCCAAAAGATATCACTGTTCGTGATATGAAAGGTGCAATTGTCTCTCCCGGCTTTATTGATTTACAGGTTAATGGTTGTGGTGGTGTACAATTTAATGACACACCAGAAAATGTCACTGTTGAAACATTAGAAATTATGCAAAAGGCGAATGAACGTTTAGGTTGCACTAGCTATTTGCCAACGCTAATTACCTGTTCTGATGAATTGATGAAAATAGGCATCGAAGCAACTCGTGCTTATATGAAGAAACATGAAAATAAAGTATTGGGATTACATTTAGAAGGCCCTTATATCAATGTGATTAAAAAAGGGACGCATAATCCACAATACATTCGTCAACCAAGTGCTCAGATGATTAACTATTTGTGCGATAATGCTGATGTCATCGCCAAAATCACCCTTGCGCCAGAAATGGTTGATGAAAAGTATGTTCGTCAATTAATCAAAGCAGGTATCATTGTTTCTGCGGGGCATTCCAATTCAACTTATGAAGAAGCACGTAAAGGATTCCGTAATGGTATCTCATTATCGACTCACCTTTACAATGCTATGCCTTATATTACAGGCAGAGGCCCGGGGCTTGTAGGCGCCATTTATGATACACCAGAGGTTTATGCTGGTATCATCGCCGATGGTTTACATGTTTCATGGGCAAATATTCGTAACAGTAAGCGTTTAAAGGGTGAAAAATTACTTTTAGTCACAGACGCAACTGCGCCAGCGGGGCTTGATCCTAATAAAAATGAGATGGATAGCTTCAATTTTGCTGGTAAAACCATATATTATCGTAATGGTCTTTGTGTCGATGCAGATGGCACATTAAGTGGATCATCACTGACCATGATTGGTGCGATTAAAAATAGCGTGATCCATGTAGGTATTCCATTAGATGAAACCTTGCGGATGGCTACACTTTATCCTGCTCGTGCGATTGGGATAGAAAAAGAACTCGGGACAATTGAAGCAGGAAAAATTGCTAATCTCGCTTCTTTTGACAAGGACTTCAACCTTTGCACAACATTTGTCAATGGTATTGAAATAACTGATAACTAATGGATGTATATGCTGATGAGTCATAACAACACTGAAACGCAAATTGGCAATATCGATCTTGTTAAACAACTTAACAGTGCGATTGTGTATCGACTGATTGATCAACACGGGCCGATTTCCCGTATCCAAATAGCCGAACAAAGCCAACTAGCACCGGCCAGTGTGACTAAAATTACTCGTCAGTTGCTTGAACGTGGGCTGATTAAAGAAGTTGACCAACAAGCATCAACAGGTGGACGCCGTGCGATTTCCATCATTGTTGAACACCGTAATTTTAATACAGTCAGTGTACGATTGGGTCGTAATGATGCCACCGTCGCTCTTTATGATCTAAGCGGTAAAGTCATCATTGAGCAGCACTATCCTTTAGAGCAGAGTACTCAAAATGAAGTTGAAGCCCTGCTCATCAATGCAATTGATGATTTTATTAAGCAAAACCAACGCCGCATTCGTGAGCTTATTTCAATTTCCGTGATCTTACCCGGCCTTGTTGATCCAAATAAAGGCATTGTTCATTATATGCCTCATATGAAAGTAGATAATTGGGCTCTGGTCAATAGCTTAGAGAAACGCTTTAATCTGCCTTGTTATGCTGGACATGATATTCGAAGCCTTGCACTAGCTGAGAATTATTTTGGTGCGACACGAGATTGTGAAGACTCGTTATTAGTCCGGATCCATCGTGGTGCAGGTGCTGGTGTTATTATTAATAATAAAATTTTACTCAATCAACGTGGTAACTTAGGGGAGATTGGTCATATTCAAATCGATCCTCTAGGTGAACGTTGCCATTGTGGTAATTTTGGTTGTTTAGAAACGATAGCGTCCAATACTGCTATCGAAGCAAAAGTGCGCTATCAGTTAGAGCAAGGGTATCCAAGCCAGTATTTATCGCCAACACAGTGCCAAATCCAAGACATTTGTCGAGCGGCTATTAAAAATGACCCTCTAGCAGTCGAAACCATCAAACAAGTGGGTTTACATTTAGGTAAAGCTATTGCGATCGCTATTAACCTGTTTAACCCACAAAAAGTAGTTTTGGCGGGTGAATTAACTGAAGCGGCTGAAGTTTTACTTCCCTCAATTCAAAGTTGTATTAATACGCAAGTATTAAAAGAATTCAGAGAAGATCTTCCTATTGTTATATCTGAGCTTGATCATCGTTCTGCCATAGGGGCTTTTGCCTTGGCTAAACGCGCAATGCTTAACGGAGAATTGCTTCAACAGTTATTAGAAAAGTAGTTTATTGTCGATAAATTATGCTTTTTGAGTTGAATTTATACTTTTCTGATCTTCATTGTGAAATAAGCATAAAATTCAATCAGTAATACTCAAAGAAAAAGAAATGTTACGTGAATTTCTCGTCACATTTCTTTTTTTATGCCCATTGTTCTTCATCTTTTTCCTCTTTAGTTTAATATCATTTCTCTTACTGCTTTGTTTTTTCTTTTTATTCACACACTATTGCACCTTATACTTTGAGATATTTTTCATCAACAAGGTTGTTTTTTGGATCTTTTTTCGACAAAATGATTAACCATCGAGCAAACGGACACGTTTCTCGAAAATTAATGCAAAAAGCAGTTGACGGATTTGTCTGTAATACGCATAATGCGCCCCGCAACGCCGACGAAGGTTATGCAAAAAAAGATGGCTATGTAGCTCAGCTGGTTAGAGCACAACACTCATAATGTTGGGGTCACAGGTTCGAATCCCGTCATAGCCACCATCTTTTTGCGGGAGTGGCGAAATTGGTAGACGCACCAGATTTAGGTTCTGGCGCCGCAAGGTGTGCGAGTTCAAGTCTCGCCTCCCGCACCATTTTAACCTCGTCAAGAATTTATCAGTTGGGATATCGCCAAGCGGTAAGGCACCAGGTTTTGATCCTGGCATTCCCAGGTTCGAATCCTGGTATCCCAGCCATATTTCTGATAAATTAGCGTGTTGACAATTGAATTAACGGATGGGGTATCGCCAAGCGGTAAGGCACCAGGTTTTGATCCTGGCATTCCCAGGTTCGAATCCTGGTACCCCAGCCATCTTTCCGTTAGATTCAATCTGGCTATGTAGCTCAGCTGGTTAGAGCACAACACTCATAATGTTGGGGTCACAGGTTCGAATCCCGTCATAGCCACCATTTTTTGGGATATCGCCAAGCGGTAAGGCACCAGGTTTTGATCCTGGCATTCCCAGGTTCGAATCCTGGTATCCCAGCCATATTTTGAAAGAGAGACTCGCAGAGCGAGTCTTTTTTTCTCCAAGTTGTTGCGGGAGTGGCGAAATTGGTAGACGCACCAGATTTAGGTTCTGGCGCCGCAAGGTGTGCGAGTTCAAGTCTCGCCTCCCGCACCATTGATTACTAACGTGTTTATCACGAAATCAACAGATAAGACTCGCAGTAGCGGGTCTTTTTTGTTTTTATCGCTTAATTTTTTCCTATCTGTTCTCTAAACATCATTTATCCCTCTTTTTTCTTATTCCTCTACTCTCAAAGTACAACAAACTCCACATCATCATTTTTATTTTTTCTCATCACTCCACACTTTATTGCTCTTTCTGTACATATCTCACCCAATATACTATACTCCCCCATAGTATATTTAAGGATTATGTATGCCACACTCACCAGCAGAAAAAAAAGCCGCGTTAACTCGCGTAAGAAAAATTAAAGGGCAACTTCTTGCATTAGAAACTGCACTTGAAAATGAAAACGAATGCAGTCAGGTATTACAACAAATTGCCGCCATTCGAGGTGCTATTAATGGCCTGATGGCAGGTGTACTCGAAAGTCATTTACGAGAAGGTCTTATGGATGCCGTCGCTTCTCCTGAAGATCAAAAAAATTCCGTTGATGATGCCATTTCATTAATCCGCACTTACCTGCGTTAATAACAAAAAGGATACACTATGAAATCTCGTGCAGCAGTCGCATTTGGCCCTGGAGAACCTTTAAAAATTGTTGAAGTTGATGTGATGCCACCAAAAGCCGGTGAAGTGCTCATTAAAATTAGTCACACAGGTGTTTGCCATACCGATGCATTTACGCTGTCGGGTGATGATCCTGAAGGTGTATTCCCTGCTATTCTTGGCCATGAGGGTGCCGGCGTGGTTGTAGAGGTTGGTGAAGGTGTCACGAGTGTTAAACCAGGCGATCACGTTATTCCTCTGTACACAGCTGAATGTGGCGAATGTCTATTTTGTAAATCAGGCAAAACAAACTTATGTGTTGCCGTCAGAGCAACGCAAGGTAAAGGCTTAATGCCCGATGGGACAACACGCTTTTCCTATAATGGACAGCCTATTTATCACTACATGGGATGCTCTACTTTTAGCGAATACACTGTGGTGGCTGAAGTTTCTCTGGCAAAAATCAATCCAGAAGCTAATCACGAAGAAGTTTGCTTATTAGGTTGTGGTGTAACAACAGGTATTGGCGCGGTTCACAATACTGCAAAAGTGCAAGAAGGTGACTCTGTTGCTGTGTTTGGTTTAGGTGGCATTGGTCTTGCCGTTCTTCAAGGCGCAAGACAAGCCAAAGCAAGTCGTATTTTTGCTATTGATACAAATCCTGAAAAATTTGCATTGGCTCGCCAATTTGGTGCAACAGATTGCCTAAATCCTAATGATTACGATAAACCTATCCAGCAAGTTCTTGTCGAAATGACACAGTGGGGTGTTGACCATACTTTTGAATGTATTGGTAATGTTAATGTCATGAGAGCAGCATTAGAAAGTGCACATCGAGGCTGGGGTCAATCCATTATTATTGGTGTCGCAGGTGCAGGACAAGAGATCTCAACTCGTCCATTCCAATTAGTGACGGGTCGTTCGTGGAAAGGTACAGCTTTTGGTGGTGTTAAAGGCCGTAGTCAATTACCCGCAATGGTTGAGGATGCAATGAAAGGCAATATCGAACTTAAGCCTTTTGTAACCCATAAACTCCCGTTAGAAAAAATTAATGAAGCTTTTGATTTAATGCATGAAGGTAAATCAATCCGAACCGTTATTCATTTCGATTAACCATCATCAAACTTATGTCTCATAGGTTTGTCTTTGCTTTTAAAGGAGTCAAAATGGAAAGGATTGAACGTCATGCCTGTTTTGGTGGTTGGCAAGAAGTCTATCAACATACATCAACGACGTTAAATTGTAAGATGAAATTTGCTATCTACCTTCCTCCTATGGAAGAAGAGCAAAAATACCCTGTTTTATATTGGTTATCAGGCTTAACCTGCAACGAGCAAAATTTTATTACTAAAGCTGGTGCCCAACAATTTGCAGCGCAATATGGCATTATTTTAGTTATACCCGATACCAGCCCTCGCGGTGAAAATGTCGCTGATGATAGTGCTTATGATTTAGGGCAAGGCGCAAGTTTTTATCTTAATGCCACCCAATCGCCTTGGAATGAGCATTACAAGATGTATGACTATATCGTTGATGAACTTCCTACACTAATAGAAACGCATTTTCCTGTGACTCATCTACGTGCCATTAGTGGGCATTCAATGGGAGGACATGGTGCCTTAACAATTGCACTGCGAAATTCAGCACGCTACTGCAGTGTGTCAGCGTTTTCTCCGATCGTGGCACCGTCAGTTGTTCCTTGGGGTAAAAAAGCGTTTAGCGCTTATTTAGGCGATGATATGACACAATGGCAACAATATGATGCGGTGGCATTGATTAACCAAGCAGAAAGTGTGTTACCTATGCGTGTTGATGTCGGTCTTGATGATCCCTTCTATCAGGAACAATTAAAACCCGAGCTATTTGCTAAAGTCTGTAATGAAAAACAGTTCACTTATCAATTGAATTTACATCAAGGGTACAATCACAGTTACTATTTTGTAGCGAGTTTTATTGGTGAGCATATTGCTTTTCATGCCAAACATTTAAAAGCGTAACAACAATGCGATGATCTTATTGCTGATATCCAACTCCGATCATCGCATTTCTAATTACTTAATACCTAATGCATAACGTAGCGCCGCTTCTTTAGCCTTACCAGCATGTTGCGCAGCTAAAAGGCCGATATTTCTAACGACTTTTAACCCTGGTAATTGGTGACTAAAAGCGTGATAAAAAACATCCATTCCCGCTTGCATGACTAAATTGTCAGGCATACGACGACGCTGATATTTCTTCAATAACGCCATTGAATCCCAAGGTTCAAAATGTTTTTTGGCATCAGCCACTAAGTCTAAGAAACAATCCACATCACGGTAACCTAAATTGACACCCTGCCCTGCTAAAGGATTGATAGTATGAGCCGCATCGCCCAATAAAATAATCCCTTTATCAACGTAACGGCTTGCATGTTGACGCGTTAATGGGAATGAACCAGCTGCAATAGGTGTCACTTTACCTAATCGATCAGGAAAAGCATGTTGAATTTCTTTTTCTAACTGCGTCATCGACATATTTTGCAGTTTTCTAATTCTGTCAGGCGAATCATACCAAACCAAACAGGCCCAATTATCAAAAAGCGGTAAATAAGCGCGAGGCCCTGAGGGGTAAAAACGTTGCCATGTTCCCTTTTCAGGAGGTAACTCTGTTTTCACGGTGATCAGCATACAAGATTGGCGATATTGCCAACCATTGCTACCAATACCTGCAAATTGGCGCACTTGAGAATTCGCACCATCTGCACCTACCACTAAATTTGTGGTCACTTCACTGCCATCAGAAAGTGTTACTTTCCATTTATCATCTAAATAGACCATTTTACTTAGACTGTTTGGGCATAATAAAGTGATATTGCTATAACGTTCAGCTTCTTGCCAAAGGGCTAATTGCAAAATACGGTTTTCAACCATATAGCCTAATTCAGGCAACCCTAAGCTTTTTGCATCAAAAACAACATGAGCATTTTCTTCTTCCCATGTTTCTAAGGTAAGATAAGGCGCAAAACGCATAGCCAAAACATGTTGCCATGCACCTAATTGTTTTAATAGACTAACGGACGCGCAACTAATCGCAGAAATACGGATATCAGGATGAGATGACGCATCAAAAGGTGCTGGAGACTGTCGTTCAATCATTGCAACACACAATCCTTCTTGCGCCAGCCCAATTGCAACAGCTGCGCCAATCATACCGCCACCCGCGATGATTGCATCAAAATCGTTTTTTACATTACTCATCATTGTTATGCCATAACTCATTACTTTAAATAATAGGTAAGCGCTGTTTCAGTTTATTTCTATTAAACTAAACGCCATAAATAATTAGCGCCGACTTGCTCTAGTCACTGACCACACAAATGACTACAATAACCACCTTATTGGCTTATTACACGCAACGTTTTCCAATGATTAGCTATTGTCTCACTGAAAATACCGGATTTACACAATGTCGACGATAAAAAAACTGTACATTAAAACTTGGGGCTGCCAGATGAATGAGTACGATTCATCCAAAATGGCAGACCTACTCGAAAGCACCCACGGTTATCAGTTAACCGATGTCGCCGAAGATGCGGACATTCTACTGCTAAATACCTGTTCTATCCGTGAGAAAGCACAAGAAAAAGTCTTTCATCAGTTAGGACGTTGGAAATATTTCAAAGATAATAAACCTGATATTATCATTGGCGTCGGTGGTTGTGTTGCCTCTCAAGAAGGCGAATACATCCGTCAACGTGCGCAGTGTGTCGATATTATCTTCGGGCCACAAACTTTACACCGTTTACCTGAAATGATTAATCAGGTTAAAGGGACTAAAAGCCCAGTTGTCGATATCAGCTTCCCTGAAATCGAAAAATTTGACCGTTTACCAGAACCGCGTGCTGAAGGCCCTTCTGCCTTCGTTTCCATCATGGAAGGCTGTAACAAATACTGCTCTTTCTGCGTAGTTCCTTACACTCGTGGTGAAGAAGTTAGCCGTCCTTGTGATGATGTCCTCTTTGAAATTGCTCAATTAGCTGCCCAGGGTGTACGCGAAGTAAACTTGTTAGGTCAAAACGTTAACGCCTATCGTGGCGCGACTTTTGATGGTCAAATTTGTAGTTTTGCTGAATTAATTCGTTTAGTGGCAGCAATTGACGGTATTGACCGCATTCGCTTTACTACCAGCCACCCTATCGAATTTACT
Source organism: Proteus sp. TJ1640 (assembly GCF_003144445.1). Lineage (NCBI taxonomy): Bacteria > Pseudomonadati > Pseudomonadota > Gammaproteobacteria > Enterobacterales > Morganellaceae > Proteus > Proteus sp. TJ1640. The sequence continues at coordinate 62,034 of NZ_PENY01000031.1, read as the reverse complement.
GACGATATCGTTGCGGTTTATGAAGATACACCAGAATTAGTCAGCTATTTACACTTACCTGTGCAAAGTGGTTCTGACCGCATTCTAACATTAATGAAGCGTAACCATACTGCACTTGAATATAAGAGCATCATTCGCAAATTACGTAAAGCACGTCCTGATATTCTGATCAGTTCAGATTTTATCATCGGTTTCCCGGGTGAAACTCAAGACGACTTTGAAAAAACGATGCAATTAATTGCGGATGTTAATTTCGATATGAGCTTTAGTTTCATCTATTCAGCACGTCCTGGTACTCCAGCTGCTGACTTACCTGATGACGTTAGCGAAGATGAAAAGAAACAACGTTTATATCTGCTACAACAACGTATCAATCAACAAGCAATGAACTTTAGCCGAGCTATGCTAAACAGTGTGCAACGTATTCTTGTTGAAGGCCCTTCACGTAAAAATGTGATGGAGCTTTCTGGTCGTACTGAAAATAACCGAGTGGTTAACTTTGAAGGTACACCAGATATGATTGGTAAGTTCGTTGATGTTGAGATTGTAGACGTTTATGCCAACTCCCTACGTGGTAAAGTGGTTAGAACGGAAGATCAAATGGATTTACGGATCCATGAATCACCAGAATCCGTCATTGCACGTACTCGTAAAGAAGATGAATTAGGGGTAGGTGTTTACCAACCTTAATTAATCAGATTTAACAAAAGGATAATCAGTGACAGTAATAGCACATGTACAAGTAGCGACCCAAGAAATTTTCTTAGAGCCAGCTGACAATGCCCGTTTAATGAGCCTATGTGGCCCATTTGACGATAATATTAAGCAACTTGAGCGCCGTTTAGGTATCGAGATTAATCATCGTGATAACCGTTTTAAACTCACGGGTAAATCATTATGTGTCAATGCAGCAGCAGGAATTTTACGTCGCCTGTATGTGGAAACCTCGCCAATTAAAGGCGTGATCCCCGATATCGACCCTGAACAAATTCATCTTGCTATCAAAGAAAGCCGTGTGCTTGAGCAAAGTGATGAGCATGTTCCTGAATTTGGGAAATCAACCAATATTCGGACTAAACGAGGTGTAATAAAACCTCGTACACCAAATCAGGCACAATATATTGCCAATATTCAAACCCATGATATTACATTTGGTATTGGGCCTGCTGGTACAGGGAAAACATATCTGGCTGTTGCTGCCGCTGTTGATGCCCTTGAACGTCAAGAAGTGCGTCGTATTTTGTTAACGCGCCCTGCGGTTGAAGCTGGTGAGAAACTGGGTTTTTTACCTGGCGACCTTAGTCAAAAAGTCGATCCTTATTTACGACCGCTTTATGATGCGTTATTTGAGATGTTGGGTTTTGAAAAAGTTGAGAAACTAATAGAGCGTAATGTTATTGAAGTCGCTCCCCTCGCTTATATGCGTGGGCGTACACTCAATGATGCCTTTATTATTCTTGATGAAAGCCAAAACACCACCATTGAACAAATGAAAATGTTCTTAACGCGTATTGGTTTTAACTCTAAAGCCGTTGTCACTGGGGATATTACTCAGATTGACCTGCCAAGAGGCAATAAATCAGGCTTACGTCATGCTATCGAAGTTTTATCCGATGTGAATGACTTAAGTTTTAACTTTTTCCACAGTGAAGACGTTGTTCGCCACCCTGTGGTTGCCAAAATTGTTATCGCTTATGAAACTTGGGAAACTGAAGACCAAAAACGTCGCCAAGCTATCAAAGCAGAAAAAGAGAAGCTTCAGAGAGAAAATCATGAGTGAAGTTATCCTTGATTTACAAGTAGCAAGTGAAAATGCACAAGGGCTTCCTACTGAAGCCCAATTTATGACATGGTTAGAAGCGGTATTACCGCAATTTCAGCCTGTAAGTGAAGTGACTATTCGTATTGTTGATGAAGCAGAAAGTCACGAACTAAATCTCACGTATCGTGGAAAAGACAAACCGACTAATGTGCTTTCTTTTCCCTTTGAGGCCCCACCTGAAGTTGAATTGCCTCTCTTGGGGGATTTGATTATTTGCCGTCAAGTGGTAGAAAAAGAAGCGACTGAACAGAGTAAGACTGTTGAAGAGCATTGGGCACACATGGTTATTCATGGATGTCTGCATCTTTTAGGTTATGATCATATTGAAGATGATGAAGCCGAAGAAATGGAAGGTTTAGAGACGGAAATCTTACAAAATTTAGGTTATGCAGATCCCTATTTAATTGAAAAAGAGTAACAGTTCTCTTATTTTTATGATAAATACTATATCTAATTAACCATTCAATGAGGAAAAATAGTTAAAACGCCATGAGCGACGACCAATCTTCGAGTAACGATAACCCTGGTCCTAAGAAAGGGTTTCTCACACTGCTTAATCAGTGGTTCCACGGTGAACCTAAAAACCGTGATGATCTGATGGAGCTTATCCGCGATTCTGAACAGAAAGAATTAATTGATCCTGATACCCGCGACATGCTTGAAGGGGTAATGGATATTGCTGAACAGCGTGTTCGGGATATTATGATCCCACGCTCCCAAATCGTTACACTAAAACGTAATCAAACTCTTGATGAATGTTTAGATGTAATTATTGATTCAGCACATTCCCGCTTCCCAGTTATCAGCGAAGACAAAGATCATATTGAAGGCTTATTGATGGCAAAAGATTTACTGCCATTTATGCGTACAGACGCAGAGCCATTTAGCATGGATAAAGTCTTACGTTCAGCGGTTGTTGTACCTGAAAGTAAACGGGTCGATCGCCTATTAAAAGAATTCCGCTCACAACGCTATCATATGGCAATTGTGATTGATGAATTCGGAGGTGTATCAGGACTTGTCACAATTGAAGATATTCTAGAACTTATCGTAGGCGAAATTGAAGATGAGTATGACGATGAGGATGATATTGATATTCGTCCACTGAGTCGCCACGCTTACTCAGTTCGAGCTTTAACCCAGATAGAAGATTTCAATGAAGCGTTCGGTACACATTTCAGCGATGAAGAAGTTGATACTATTGGCGGTTTAGTTATGCAAGCCTTTGGTCACCTTCCTGCTCGTGGTGAAACTATTACCATTGATAATTACCAATTTAAAGTTGTTATGGCAGATAGCCGTAAGATCATTCAGGTGTATGTGCATATTCCAGATGATGCCCCCATTCCTGAACTAGGTAATGATGTATAGGATCTCAATGAATAAGACCTCTTTCTTAAACCGCCAGTGGGTTCGCGCCCTTCTGGCGGTTTTTTTCGGTGCTATCGGCACTTTCGCGTTTTCGCCTTTTGACTTTTGGCCTGCTGCCTTAATTTCACTGCTGGGCCTATTACTGATAATCACGCAACGTACAACCCGACAAGGTGCATTTCTTGGCTTTGCTTGGGGCTTTGGATTATTTGGCGCGGGTGTAAATTGGGTTTATGTCAGCATTGCTGATTTTGGCGGTATGCCATTTGCGATAAATATCTTTTTAGTGATTTTATTAGCACTTTATTTATCACTTTATCCCCTACTTTTTGCCGGCTTATTAAATAAGTTTTTCCCAAATCCGACTCTATGGCGATTTGTTTTTGCCGCACCCGCACTATGGCAAATCACTGAATTTTTAAGGGGTTGGGTGTTATCAGGCTTTCCGTGGTTACAGTTTGGTTATAGCCAAATTGATGGCCCTTTAAAAGGTATTGCACCTATTTTTGGTGTCACTATGATAACGTTGCTCTTAACCGTTATTAGTGGATTAATTGCATTTACAATCTATCGTAAATCAATTTACAGCCTCGTGGTTGCACTACTTTTATTAATATTACCTATCAGCTTTAAATCCTATCAGTGGTATCAACCTTTGCCGGATGAAACGCAAGAAATTGCATTAATCCAAGGTAATATTGCACAATCATTAAAATGGGAACCGGGTACATTAGAGAGTACATTAAAAACCTACCTCACCTTAAGTCGCCCTTTTATTGGTAATGCCAATCTTATTATTTGGCCTGAATCAGCGATCCCTGACGTTGAAATTCAACAACAAAGCTTTTTAGCTGAATTAGATAAACAATTAAGAGAGCAAGATACTCATTTAATGACGGGAATTATTGATGCTCGACCGACATTAGAAGGTTATCGTTTCTATAATAGTGTCATCACATTAGGTGAACACTATGCTTATCAATACCCAGCCACTGATCGCTATAACAAACATCATCTTGTTCCTTTCGGCGAATATGTGCCATTAGAATCACTATTACGCCCACTGGCACCTTTCTTTAATTTACCGATGTCATCATTAAGCCAAGGCGAATATGTACAGCCTCAACTGACTGTCAATGATGCCAAAATTACCGCAGCTATTTGCTACGAAATTATTTTAGGTGAACAAGTCCGTGCTAATTTTAAACCCGATACACGGTTCTTATTAACGATTTCTAATGATGCGTGGTTTGGTAATTCAATCGGCCCTTGGCAGCATTTCCAAATGGCAAGGATGCGCTCTCTTGAGTTAGGAAGACCATTATTACGTTCGACAAATAACGGTATTACAGCCTTTATTGCAGCCAATGGTGAGGTAATTTCTCAACTTCCTCAGTTTGAAGAAGGTGCTTTAGCGGAAAAAATCACACCAACAACGGGGTTAACCCCTTATTATAAATGGGGGAATACACCATTGTGGATACTGGTTGGATTATTTTTTATTATCGCCTTTATTAAACGTCGAGTTGAATAAAGCAAAATAAAATAACGGAATTCATTATTATATTGAATTCCGTTATTTTTAATCGACTAAAGCTTAAAATAATCGTTGGTATACCGTTCAAAAACCAGCCCACCATAAACGTAGTTTTAATCCCCACGAAGATGACCAACCACTTGTAAAGCCTACCATTTCCCCTTTATAAATAATAACAAATGAAGGTGTTGCACTAATTCCCCACTGCTGAGAAATATCCCCTCGACTATCATTTATCACAGGAAATACCAGTCCTTTAGACTGGATACCGCGCTCTAACTTTGCGTTATCACCAGAACGGATCGCAACAGATGTCACGTTATAACCATCTTGCGCTAACGAATTTACCGCAGGCGTTGTTAGTTTACACACCCCACACCAAGTTGCCCAAAAATAGATTAATAAGGGCTTTTCAGCGCTCAATTCTGTTAATGAAACAACTTTATTATCAACAGTATAAAGTTCAGGTAAATTTGTTAAAGAGGGTGGCGCAGGTTGTCGCCACCAATCCATCGCGAAAGAGGCTACAACGAAAATGACAACCAGAACAATCAGTTCTTTACCCCACTTTCGTAAGCGACTACGCATTATTTTTTCACTTTAGCCAGTTGCTCTTTCACAATCACTTCTAGCTGAGCGTAATCAACGGCACCAGGGATAACCATATCACCAACAACTGTTGCAGGTGTACCTTGGATACCTAATTTACGAGAAAGCTCTAAGTTATTTTGTAACGTTTTTAAGCTGTCATCTGTTAATTTTACTTTGCTTGTATTGGTTGTTTTCATTGCATCGTCAATACTTGCATTATCTAGCATTGTTTTCTTCTGCATTAAACGTTGGTGTAATGCTAAGAATGCTTTTGGATCTTCTTTCCAAACTGAAAGCACCGCTTGAGAGGCTTTAGCCGAGCTTTCACCTTTAAATGGTAGCGGTTTAATTACCACAGCTACTTCTGGATAATCTTTTGTAATTTGTTCTAATAATGGATCGAAACGTTTGCAGTAAGGGCAGTTATAATCAGTAAAGGAAACTAACACTAACTTAGCGTCTTTTGCACCAATACGAGGACTTGCTGCATCGTTATATAATGCGTCGTGTTCTGCCTTTAATGCGGTACGAAATTGTGCTTGTTGTTCATCGGCTTTTTGTGCTTGTAATGCAGTGATTGCTTCTTCCAAAATTTCTGGATTTTTGATTAACGTATCACGCACCAGTGCACGAACTTCTTTTTCCTGATCAGCGCTTAATGCTGCTGCTTGCACATTTGCACCAAAAAGTAACGAAGAAATAACCAGTGCAGAAAGTGTTTTTTTCATTATTGGGCTCCTTTAGCCTCTGAAAGAACTGTCAATGTTGAATCTTTATTTAAAATAGGAGGTAAAACCACGCCATTTTTATGGCCTGGTCCATAAACTTGGTTAAAAGGTACGGCAACTTGACCACGTTGTTTTAAAAACTGAGTGATCTTGTCAGAGGGTTTAGTCCAATCCCCTCTTAATGCGACAACATCTGGCGCTGAAAGTGCCTCTTGGATCTCGTCTCGCAATAATACATTGTATTTGTTTGCTTTGCAGGTTACACACCAATCTGCTGTAACATCAACAAACACGCGTTTATTCTCTGCTAATGCTTGGTGTATTGCCTCTTCTGATAAAGGTTGCCAATTTATCGTATCTTGACCTGCGAGTGTTTGGCTTGCTGGTTGAGCAACAAACAAATAAGTACTTCCCGCCAAAAATAGGGCAATTACCGTAGAAATAAGAGCCGTTTTTTTGCCATAGTGCCGTGCAATTGCGAGTAATAAAAGCAAAGTAATAACAATAAAAATGCCAGCAACAATTGTCATGCCCAAATGAGGGATTAAAAGTGTAATAAGCCAAATGCTAGACAACAGCATCATAAAGCCTAAAACCACTCTTAGGCGATTCATCCATTTACCGGGTTTTGGTAGCACTTTTGCAACAGATGGGAATATAGCCACTAAGATCCAAGGCAAACTCATTCCTATCCCTAATGCAGTAAAAATAAGCCATAACTCACTTAACGGAGCAATCAAAGCATAAGCGACGGCGGTACCTAAAAAGGGTGCAGAACAAGGGGTGGCAAGTAGAGTAGCAAAAGCACCTTCCCAAAAATGGCGACCATATCCCTGCCCACCAGCCGTTGCCATTTTAGTATTCATATTGCTACTTAAACGCAGTTCAAATAATCCAAATAGATTTGCAGTAAAAATAGCGGTAACTAACACCATAAAACCAATAAACCAAGGGCTTTGAAACTGTATTCCCCAACCTAAGGCCTCTTGGCTATAACGTAACCCCGTCATAAATAGCGCTAGTGCCCAAAAAGAAACTAAAATACCTAAAACAGACACCGAAAATTGCTTACGAATAACCCCTTTATCACGATTTTCAAGATGTAAAATCGAACCCAATTTCATCGCCAGCACAGGTAATACACAAGGCATCAAATTCAGAATTAAACCACCCAATAGTGCAAAAGCAAGAATGCTCCAAAGCCCAATACCTGAACTAGATGGTGGAACAATGTCTTCTTTTCCATGCCCTATTGTGTCATTAACTTGACGAGAAAAATCTTGATCAGTAATAACAAAGGAAAGTGCCTTACCTGAGATATCACCAGCTGCATCGCCCCAATCATCTGTCACATCAACGGTGACAAATAAGTTTTTATCTTGATGATTTAATTTTGGAATACCGTAAAGCATACCTTCAGGGGGATCGAGATAAATATTAGGTTCAACCCAAGCACCTTGCTCTCTTTGCAAAGAAATAGTCAGTTGGCTATTGTTATAATTCGAAGAAACTGATGATATTAATCCTGTATCAACTGGGATTTTTGCCATCGCCTGATTATATTGCCATTCAAAATCAGCAGGTGCTGGTTCTGTAAGATCTAAATCTAAAGTGTAGTCCGTTAAAATACAGACATTACTGCATGTTGATAACGTTAAAACGCCTGTTAAACGGTCAGCATCAACAGAGGTTAATTCAATCGGAAAAACAACTTGTTTGTCATAGCCTTGAGTGTGAATACCTGCGACATCAAAAGCAGAAGGTGACGGCCAATGCCATACCATTGCACTCACATCTTGTGACCAATTAATTTCAGGTGCAACACCACCTTCTCCTGGTGAGCGCCAGTAAGTTTTCCATCCAGACTCAAGTTGCACTTCAAGTAACATTTTCACATCACCCGTTGGTGACTTTTGTGCTGTCGCCCTAACTTGTGCGTGAGAATTATCAGGCGTGGTTAACCAACCTGTCTCTGCTGCTTGAGATGTAGATAACGTAAATAGCGTTAATACCAACGCCATAACAAAAGAACGAAACATAACAACTCCCTAAAAATTCCTACAACGCTACACAAAGCTACGCCCAAAGATAGACGTACAATTTTTTAGCTAAAAGGAAATTTCTAATCCCTCAGAATACAATAATGAAGGTGAAGTCTGATTGGAGGCGGTGGATGATGGTGTTTTTTCTGATTACGCTGACGCGATACATAGATGCCAGCCATACTTAACAATAGTAATACAGCCCACGAATGGAAAAATGGCTCTATTGTTAATGGAGGAACAGATATTAATGATTTAGCGCTTAATTCACAGGTAGAGAGTGAATAAGTATGATCTGTTGCGCTCTTCTCATCAGTAATTGGTGTTGATAGTGGGTATTGTGTTTGAGCAACAGCCATCGCTAAGCGCTCACTAATGACGTGGGCACCTAATGAACGCTGAACAATGCAACTCAAGATCAGCAAAACTGTTATCACCACTAGCCAGCGACCTGACCGCCAATTACTCATAGATGTTCCTCATCAATATGACACGCTATCTTAATAGTAATCTACAGACAAACAACTCCTTAAGACAAACTTTACAAATCCATACTTATTCTATTTTTCGCATTATCTCAAATATTCATCTTTAACCTTTATTTCTATAAGGTTTCTACTACAATAATTTTAAATATTGAAAACAACTTCCAAAAAAACAATCAACCACATTTGATTTCATTCTTTTATTGAGAGATACCTCTCGTATTTCATAAATTGCACTTCCCAACGGTATGTTATTTGTTCTATCTATTAACATTATCAAAACAAATTAAAACAAAAAAGCAACACAAAGCAAAACACAAATATCATTTATCACCACGACAGGAGTTATTATGCGCATGCGTAAACTAGCATTATCGTTAATGATCTTAGGGGCTGCAGGAGCTGTGCAGGCAGAAGAACTCACTGGAACCTTAAAGAAAATCAATGATAACGATATTATTATCGTTGGACATCGGGAATCCTCTGTTCCTTTCTCTTACTATGATAACCAACAAAAAGTGGTTGGTTATTCTCAAGACTATTCCAATCTGATTGTACAAGCAGTAAAAGACAAAATAGGCAAACCTAACCTGCAAGTTCGCCTGATCCCTATTACCTCTCAGAATCGCATTCCATTATTACAAAATGGTACATTTGATTTTGAGTGTGGCTCAACAACCAACAATGAAGCTCGTCAACAACAAGCTAGCTTCTCTAATACTATTTTTATCGTAGGTACACGTTTACTGGCGAAAAAAGACAGTGGAATTAAAGATTTTGCTGACTTGTCAGGTAAAAACGTAGTCGTAACATCAGGAACAACGTCTGAAATGTTACTTAACAAATTAAATGACGAGAAAAAGATGAATATGCGCATTATCAGCGCAAAAGATCATGGAGACTCGTTCCGTACACTTGAGTCCGGCCGTGCTGTTGCCTTTATGATGGATGACGCATTACTGGCTGGTGAGCGTGCTAAAGCGAAAAAACCAGGTCTATGGGAAATTGTAGGAACCCCACAATCTGAAGAAGCTTATGGTTGTATGTTGCGTAAAGACGATGCTCAATTCAAAGCATTAATCGATGAAACTATCGCTAACGCACAAAAATCAGGTGAAGCAGAAAAATCGTTCAATCGCTGGTTCAATGCACCGATCCCACCTAAAAATCTTAACTTAGAATTCACTATCTCTGATGAAATGAAGGCCTTATTTGCATCACCAAATGATAAGGCACTGAACTAAAAATACATAAGAAGTTGATGCAAACAAATAATTATAAAGTATCTGTTGGACAGACAGATCAGTGAAGTTTGGGGCAGTCGTTCCCTGCCCCTCTTTTTTTCACCGGAGGTGAAATCATGTCGATTGATTGGGATTGGGGGATATTCTTCCAAGAAGCCCCTTTCGGAAACACCACATACTTAGGATGGCTGATTTCTGGCTTCCAAGTCACTATTGCCTTATCTCTATGCGCTTGGGTTATTGCCTTTCTTGTTGGTTCTTTATTCGGAATTTTACGCACTGTCCCTAATCGTTGGCTTTCAAGCTTAGGTACTGTTTATGTTGAGTTATTCCGTAACGTACCACTTATTGTTCAATTCTTTACGTGGTATCTCGTCATTCCTGAACTATTACCTCAATCTATTGGCGACTGGTTTAAAATGGACTTAGCGCCAAATGTGCAATTTTTTGTCTCTTCAGCACTCTGCTTAGGTTTATTTACCGCAGCGCGTATGTGTGAACAAGTCAGAGCTGCAATAAACTCATTGCCCCGTGGTCAAAAAGCCGCAGGCTTAGCATTGGGCTTAACCTTACCTCAAACTTATCGTTATGTTTTATTACCCAATGCATATCGAGTCATTATTCCACCAATGACCTCCGAAATGCTTAATCTCGTGAAAAACTCAGCGATTGCCTCTACTATCGGACTTATTGATATGGCAGCACAAGCGAATAAACTCCTCGATTATTCAGCGAAAGCGTATGAGTCATTCACAGCAATTACCCTCGCCTATGTTTTTATCAACGTCATCATTATGTTACTCATGAGTTGGCTTGAAAAACGTGTGCGTTTACCTGGCACAACAGGAGGTCAATAATGTACGAATTTGACTGGAGTTCTGTTGTTCCAAGCCTACCATTTCTAGTCGATGGTATGGCAATCACTTTAAAAATCACTATCACCGCTATAGTAGTTGGTATTTTATGGGGAACGGTACTTGCTGTTATGCGCCTTTCTACGTTTAAACCTATTAGTTGGTTTGCGGCCGCTTACGTTAATACCTTTCGTTCAATCCCATTAGTCATGGTATTACTGTGGTTTTATTTAATTGTGCCTAACATATTACAAAATGTTCTAGGACTTTCACCAAAAAGTGATATCCGTTTAATTTCGGCAATGATAGCGTTCTCATTATTTGAAGCTGCGTACTACTCTGAAATTATAAGGGCAGGTATTCAAAGTGTTAGTAAAGGACAATTTTCTGCCTCACTTGCATTAGGTATGACCAAATCACAAACAATGCGTTTAGTGATCTTACCTCAAGCCTTTCGAGCCATGATCCCGCTTTTACTGACTCAAGGAATTGTCTTGTTCCAAGATACGTCCTTAGTTTACGTATTAAGTCTCACTGACTTTTTCAGAACGGCGGCAAATATTGGTGAACGCGATGGTACACAAGTTGAAATGATCCTCTTTGCTGGTTTTGTTTATTTTGTCATTAGCTTCGCTGCTTCAATGTTAGTGAACTTTCTTAAAAAAAGGACTACCTAGATGATTTCCCTAAAAGATGTATCCAAATGGTATGGTCAGTTTCAAGTACTGACTGAATGTTCCACTGAAGTTAAAAAGGGGGAAGTTGTTGTTGTCTGTGGACCTTCTGGCTCAGGTAAATCAACACTGATTAAAACAGTGAATGGTCTAGAACCAATACAGCAAGGTGAGATACTTGTTAATGAAATCAAAGTAAATGATAAGCATACCGATCTTGCTAAATTACGAGCAAAAGTAGGTATGGTATTCCAACATTTTGAACTCTTTCCCCATCTCTCTATTATTGAAAATCTTACACTCGCACAAGTTAAAGTGCTTAATAGAGAGAAAGGCGCTGCAAAAGAAAAAGGCTTAAAGTTATTAGAACGTGTAGGTCTATCCAGTCATGCGAACAAATACCCAGCTCAACTTTCTGGTGGTCAACAACAGCGTGTCGCCATTGCTCGTGCTTTATGTATGGATCCTATTGCAATGTTATTTGATGAACCTACATCCGCACTTGATCCTGAAATGATTAATGAAGTCCTTGATGTAATGGTAGAGCTTGCAAATGAAGGTATGACGATGATGGTAGTGACCCATGAAATGGGTTTTGCTAAAAAGGTTGCTGACCGTATTATTTTTATGGATGAAGGTCGAATAGTGGAAGATAGACCTAAAAATGACTTTTTTGATAATCCAAAATCAGCACGAGCCAAAGATTTCCTCGCTAAAATTCTGCATTAATCGCTGCATCTCCTCTGCTGGCGTGCTTTTTTAGCACGTCAGCCCAAAATAATAATTTCGATTAACCTCGCAACTAAATATCAAAAAAACTTATTTTCTCGCAATATCAAAATTATTTTTTCAGAAAATACGCATTTATTCTCTTTTTGCTTTAACTCTTTTCAAGATATCTCGCAATTGTCTTGAAAAAGTTATGCAAACAGTGGCTTTCATTAAGATCAATAGTTGTGGCTATTAGACAAAATCAGCTATGCTATGCAAGTCTTAATTTCATAATAGCGGTTACCCTCCGGTAGCCATTAATTCACCATAGGATTATCGGTGCCATGCAAGAACAATATCGTCCCGAAGATATAGAGCAAACTATCCAGGAACACTGGGAAAAGAACAACACATTTAAAGTGACAGAAGATAATAACAAAGAAAAATATTACTGCCTGTCAATGCTACCTTATCCTTCTGGCCGACTACACATGGGACACGTCCGTAACTACACCATTGGTGACGTGATTTCCCGTTATCAACGAATGCAAGGTAAAAACGTCTTACAACCTATTGGTTGGGATGCATTTGGCTTACCTGCAGAAGGTGCCGCTGTAAAAAATAATACCGCGCCAGCGCCGTGGACTTACGAAAATATCAATTACATGAAAAACCAGTTAAAAAAACTGGGTTTTGGTTACGATTGGGATCGTGAAGTCACTACTTGTACACCAGAATATTATCGTTGGGAACAGTGGTTCTTTACTAAGTTATATGAAAAAGGCTTAGTGTATAAAAAGACCTCCGCCGTTAACTGGTGCCCACATGATTTAACCGTATTAGCTAACGAACAGGTTATTGACGGCTGTTGCTGGCGTTGTGATACCCCTGTAGAACGTAAAGAAATTCCACAGTGGTTTATCAAAATTACCGATTACGCTGAAGAACTGTTAAACGATTTAGATACGTTAGATGAGTGGCCAGAACAAGTTAAGACCATGCAACGTAACTGGATTGGTCGTTCAGAAGGTGTCGAAATTAAATTTGATGTGGCCGACAGCGACGACACAATGACCGTTTATACAACGCGTCCTGATACATTTATGGGCGTCACTTATGTTGCAGTTGCAGCAGGCCACCCATTAGCGCAAAAAGCTGCTCAAAATAACCCTGAAGTTCAGCACTTCATTGATGAATGCCGTAACATGAAAATGGCAGAAGCCGATATGGCAACAATGGAGAAAAAAGGGATTGCAACGGGTCTTTATGCTATCCATCCATTAACTAAAGAGAAAGTAGCTATTTGGGTTGCTAACTTTGTATTAATGGAATACGGCACAGGTGCTGTAATGGCGGTTCCGGGTCATGATGAACGTGACTGGGAATTTGCAACTAAATACAATTTACCAATTAAAGCTGTTATTGCGGATGCTGAAGGTAATCAACCTGACTTATCTGAAGGCGCATTAACCGAGAAAAATAGCCTGATTAACTCTGGTGAATTCTCTGGATTAGACAACCAAGCTGGCTTTAACGCAATTGCAGATAAACTAGCACAAATGGGTGTTGGTGAGCGTAAAGTTAACTACCGTTTACGTGACTGGGGTGTATCTCGTCAACGTTACTGGGGCGCGCCAATTCCAATGGCTACCTTAGAAGACGGTACAGTTGTTCCTGTTCCTGAAGATCAACTGCCCGTTATCCTTCCAGAAGATGTAAAAATGGATGGGATAACCAGTCCAATTAAAGCTGATCCTGAGTGGGCAAAAACCACCATTAATGGTCAGCCAGCACTGCGTGAAACAGATACTTTTGACACCTTTATGGAATCATCTTGGTATTACGCTCGTTATACCTGCCCTGATTACGATAAAGGCATGTTAGATCCAAAAGCAGCTAACTATTGGTTACCTGTTGACTGGTATATTGGTGGTATTGAACACGCCATCATGCACTTAATGTATTTCCGCTTCTTCCATAAACTGATGCGTGATGCCGGTTTAGTGAACTCTGATGAACCAGCAAAACGTTTACTGTGTCAAGGTATGGTATTAGCTGATGCGTTCTATTACACCGGTGAAGATGGTGCTCGTCATTGGGTATCTCCTGCTGAAGCTATCGTTGAACGTGATGAGAAAAACCGCATCATAAAAGCGACTGACGGTGAAGGACATGAGCTGACTTATGCTGGCATGAGCAAAATGTCTAAATCTAAAAATAACGGTATTGACCCACAAACGATGGTTGAACGTTATGGCGCAGATACCGTCCGTTTATTTATGATGTTTGCCGCTCCACCAGAATTAACACTTGAATGGCAAGAGTCTAGTGTTGAAGGTGCAAATCGTTTCTTACGTCGTTTATGGCGTTTAGTTCATGAACATACACAAAAAGGAGCGACACAGTCACTTGATCTTTCTGCACTGACAGAAGAACAAAAAGATTTGCGTCGTGACTTACATAAAACAATTGCAAAAGTATCTGATGACGTAGGTCGTCGTTTAGCCTTTAACACCGCGATTGCAGCCATCATGGAGTTAATGAATAAATTAACTCGTGCAAGTCAAGATACAGAGCAAGATCGTGCATTAATGCAAGAAGCATTAGAAGCCATCGTTCGTATGCTTTCTCCAATCATTCCTCACGCTTGTTTTGTTATGTGGCAGGCATTAGGTGGAAAAGAGGACGTTGATGTTGCACCATGGCCGGTTGCTGATGAAGAAGCAATGATCGATGATACCAAGCTAATAATCGTTCAAGTGAATGGTAAAGTGCGTGGTCGAGTCACTGTTCCGGCTAATTCAGAAAAAGAATATGTTCAGGAAATGGCGACAAAAGAGTACAGTGTTGCTAAATACTTGGAAAATGTGACTATTCGTAAAATCATTTATGTTCCAGGAAAATTACTGAACATCGTTGTTGGCTGATAAGGAGGCCTAGTGCGATATCTATTTTCGCTATTTTTCGGTTTAGCGGTGTTAATCACCGCTGGCTGCGGTTTTCACTTACAAGGGAAAACTCAGGTTCCAGCAGAATTAAAAACGCTTTATCTTAGCTCTGGTGACCCTTATGGCCCATTATCTCGTGTAATGCGTCAACAACTCAGACTTAGTGATGTTCAGCTTGTTGAAAATCCAACAGCAGATATCCCTATTCTCAAAATTGTCGGTTCGTCAGAGAGTACAGAGACCGTTTCTGTGTATCAAGACGGTAAATCAGCAGAACGTCAGCTAACATTTGTGCTAGATGCGCAAGTGATTATGCCTGATGGAACGATTTACCCAATTTCATCACAGGTTTCACGCCCATTCTTCGATAACCCATTAGAAGCACTCGCAAAAGATGCTGAAAATGACATTATCAAGCAAGAGATGCGTGAACAAGCGACAGCAATATTAGTGCGTAAATTATTGGTTGTTCACAATGCTGAACGCCAAAAAGCTGCACAAGCTGAGCAAGCAAAACAGATAATCTCTCCGGCCAAATGATCCGCTTATATCCAGAACAACTGAATGCGCAGCTCCAAGAGGGGCTGCGCCAAAGTTATCTACTCTGGGGTAATGAACCTCTGTTACTCCAAGAGTCTCAAGATGCCATCCAATCTGTTGCTAAAGCCCAAGGATTTATTGAACACTATCAATTTACTCTTGATAATAATACGGACTGGAATGAAATTTACTCACTTTGTCAATCGCTAAGCCTTTTTTCTCAAAAGCAATCTCTTTTGCTGCATTTGCCTGAAAATGGCCCCAATGCAGCCATGTCAGAGAAACTCACAAGGTTATCTCAAGAGTTACATCAAGATTTATTGTTGATTTTACGTGGCAATAAACTCACTAAGGCTCAAGAAAACAGTGAATGGTTTAAAACATTAAGCCAGAATGGAACGTATATTTCTTGTCTGACGCCTGAACTTGATAAATTACCTAATTGGGTTGCTCGTCGAGCAAAACAAAAAGGATTAGCGCTGGATGAACAAGGTAACCAACTACTTTGCTACTGCTATGAAGGTAATTTGCTCGCATTAGCACAAGCGATAGAGCGTCTTTCCCTACTTTACCCTGACGGTAAATTGACATTACCTAGAGTAGAAGCGGCCGTTAATGACGCGTCACATTTTACCCCTTATCACTGGGTCGATGCATTACTGACAGGAAAAACACAACGTGCATGGCATATCTTGCAACAACTCAAAAGAGAAGATTCTGAACCTGTTATTTTACTTAGAACTTTACAACGTGAGTTAATGCAGTTGATTACACTACATCGTGAATCTAAAACAGCTTCGTTAAAAACGATTTTTGATAAGCATCGAATTTGGCAAAACAGGCGCCCAATATTCACAGCAGCACTACAGCGTTTATCCGAGCATCAATTGCTAACGGCAATACGGTTATTAGCCAGTATCGAAATGACCATCAAACAAGATTATGGTCAAACTGTTTGGCCATCTCTTAACGCGTTAGGCTTATTGCTTTGTGGGAAAGCATTACCAGAAGGATTTGTAAATCATGCCTAAAAATAATGATCCTACACCTTTAATTAATCAAGCTATCGCCTTATACGGTGGCACATTTGATCCAATTCATTATGGGCATTTACGTCCTGTTGAAGCACTTTCAGGATTAATTGGCTTAAAAGAAGTGGTATGGCTACCCAATAATATTCCCCCTCATCGCCCTCAACCAGAGGCATCTTCTCAACAACGACTTGAGATGGTGCGACTTGCTCTTGAACCCTATTCCTCTTTTAAAGTGGATACCCGTGAGCTTGAGAAGCCAACACCTTCTTATACTATTGAGACCTTAAGAGACTTTAGGCTAGAAATTGGCGATAAACAACCTTTAGCCTTTATTATTGGCCAAGATTCATTACTTTCAATTAATACATGGCATCAGTGGGATGAACTATTGGATGTATGCCATTTGTTAGTTTGTGCTCGCCCTGGTTATCAAACTCATTTCGAGTCAGCCCAAATGCAAACTTGGCTAACCCAGCATCAGACAAAACAGCAAGAAGATATTCACTGCCTACCTTCTGGCAAAATTTTTCTGGCCGATACACCTCTTTATAATATTTCAGCAACAGATATTCGGGCTCGTCATAAAGCGGGATTAGACTGCCATGATTTACTACCAAATGCGGTTGAAAACTATATCCGCCAACACCAACTCTATAAATAATTTATTATTTCTAAAGTTGTTCTCTGAGATAATCAAAAGCTTGCGGATAAGGTGAGAAGTAGCGTTGATGAATCAAATAATCATCAGGATAAACACTTAGCCAATATTGAAGTAAATTATAAGGCTTGGAAAAAGGCACAACACCTTGACGATATAGCAAAATTGTCTGTGCCAGTTCTTGTTTTTGTTGTGAGTTTAGATTTCGCTTAAAATACCCTGCCATATGCATTAACGCATTAGTTTGCCCTTCTCTATTCGCTGCAACACTGAATGCCTTCATTAGCTTTTCCAGATATTTCGATGCAACTTCTTCAATGGGAATGGCATCAGAAAAATTAGCAATATCACGCCCCAATTCTCGATAAGCTGCTAGTGAATAAGCCATAATTAAATATTTGTATCGGCTATGAAATTTAACTAAAGCCCCTTTAGTTAATGATTGATTAACCTGTTGTTGGTAATCAAACAGTGTGAAAAATTGGGTAAGAAAATGATCAAAAACAATAGGCTGTAAAAGTTGGTCAATATTTAATTGAGGTAAAGTAAAATTCACGGGTGAGATAAGGCTGTCTCCTTTTTTTCCAATATAACCATAAAGTGGCAACAGGTTATCTCTATTTTGAGCCTCTATCTGCATAATGCCTATTTTTTCTGCCTGAACAGTATCGCAAAGCAAAGCTAACTTTTCTTGCAATTGGTGATTGGTATTACTCATAATTTCTGAAGATATCCCGAGATAATTCACTTTTCTTTCCATTCTTTTTCTCTCAAATTAAAAAGTCTGAGCATTACACCGTATAATCTGAACACAACAAAGTAAAACACACCTAATTAGGTGTTTGATGAGCATTGACAGACGAGGTTTAGCTGTTATTCTCACCCTCTGTTCCCTTAAGGGAACTGTAAGGTAAAACTGTCGTCTAAATGGAAAAGTTCTTATCTGCCTTCTTTTTGTTATTTATTATGACGCAGTTAATGGACATATATGAATTTTTCTAAATCAAACGTCGAAAAACAAGAAAATGAGATTTATGTTCTTGTTATTGCTAACTGGAATTAATCATCCAGTAAAATAGATTTATTGGTATAAATTCCTTTAAAATAGCATTCATATTCTAAATAATTTGAGGCGCAGTTAGACAACAATTGAAGTAAGTCGCTAGGAATATACCCAAGTATATAACTAGTGCGAATAAATGTAGTCAACAACGCTGCAACTTAAAGTATCACGAGTATGTTATTTTTCGGTTGAATTAACTCATTAGATTAAAGGTGATCCTTTTGCAAGGTTCTGAATTACAGCAATTTATTATTGATAAACTTGAAGATTCTAAAGCTCAAGACATTATTGCATTAGATGTCCGCGGAAAATCAAGTGTAACTGATTACATGATTATTTGTACGGGTACATCAAGCAGACACCTGATGTCTGTTGCAGATAACCTCGTTGATGATTGCCGCGAAGCGGGATTACAACCGTTAGGTGTTGAAGGACAAGGCGTTTCTGACTGGATTGTCGTTGATCTTGGTGAAGCCATGGTACACGTCATGCAAGAAGATAGTCGCCGTATGTATGAACTTGAAAAACTCTGGAGCTGAGTTTGAAATTACAGCTCATTGCCGTTGGTACAAAAATGCCGGACTGGATACAGACCGGCTTTATGGATTATCTTAATCGATTCCCCAAAGATATGCCTTTAGAACTTATCGAGATCCCCGCAGGCAAGCGTGGAAAGAATGCAGATATCAAACGTATTCTCGAAAAAGAAGGTGAACAAATGTTAGCTGCAGTAGGTAAAGGGAATCGTATCGTCACTCTCGATATTCCTGGCGCTCGCTGGGATACGCCAAAACTTGCAGAACAACTTGATCGATGGAAGCTTGATGGTAGAAATGTCAGCTTACTCATTGGCGGCCCTGAAGGATTAGCACCTGCTTGTAAAGCTGCAGCTGAACAAAGCTGGTCTTTATCTCCTTTAACCATGCCACATCCCCTTGTTCGTGTCGTGGTTGCAGAAAGCCTTTATCGAGCATGGAGCATTACCACAAACCATCCTTATCATCGTGAATAATCAATAAATTGGCGGGTCAGTAAGTGAAGTCAAATGGGATGAAAAGAAAAAAACGTACCCCGTTTCGAGATTATACTGCGGAATCAAAGCTATTTATCCGTCGTGTGATTGTCGCATTTTCAGTAATTATTATATTGAGTGGTATTTTGGTTTTTAACCTCAATCACTTACAAATCACTCGCCATGACGATTATCAAACACGTTCAAATGATAACCGAATTAAATTAGTACCGATTGCGCCCAGCAGAGGCATTATTTACGACCGCAATGGTATCCCTCTTGCGCTCAATCGTACTATCTATCAATTAGAAGTTGTGCCTGAAAAGGTAGCAAACTTACAAGAAACACTTGAAAGTTTGAGAGATGTTGTTGACTTAACTGATGAAGATATTGCTGCATTTGAAAAAGAGCGCAAACGCTCACGCCGATTTAGCTCTATAGCCTTAAAAACAACATTAAGCCAAGTACAAGTCGCTCGTTTCGCAATCAATCAATATCGCTATCCTGGTTTAGAAATTAAAGGTTATCAGCGTCGTTATTATCCTTATGGCTCAGCATTAACGCATGTGATTGGTTATGTTGCGAAAATTAACGATAAAGATGTTGAACGCCTTGATAAAGAAGGTTTATCACCTAACTATGCAGCGACTCACGATATCGGCAAGTTAGGCATCGAACGTTATTATGAGTCTGTTTTACATGGCACAACGGGCTATGAGGAAGTTGAAGTTAATAGCCGTGGTCGAGTTATTCGCCAATTACACGAGCAGCCTCCACAAGCCGGTAAAGATATCTATCTTACCATCGACCTTGAACTGCAAACCTATATTGAAGAATTACTCACCACAAGCCGAGCGGCGGTTGTAGTAACCGACCCTCGCAATGGTGAAATTTTAGCGCTTGTATCAAACCCTAGTTATGATCCTAACTTATTTGTCGGTGGAATTTCGAATACCGATTATCAAGGGTTACTAAATAACCCAGATAGGCCACTGATCAACCGTACAACCCAAGGTCTTTATCCGCCAGCATCAACCGTGAAACCATTTATGTCTGTTGCGGCATTAAGCGAAGGTGTAATCACAGCCAATACAACAATTCATGATCCCGGCTGGTGGCAACTTCCTGGCTCTGAAAAACGTTATCGAGATTGGAAACGTTGGGGACATGGAAAACTTAATGTGACCAAATCTATCGTAGAGTCTGCGGATACCTTCTTCTACCAAGTTGCTTATGATATGGGGATTGATCGCATATCAACTTGGATGAGTCGCTTTGGTTATGGTGAATATACAGGTATTGATTTATCTGAAGAGCGTAATGGGATCATGCCAACACGTGAATGGAAACAGCAACGTTATAAAAAACCTTGGTATCAAGGTGACACGATCCCTGTAGGAATTGGACAAGGCTATTGGACAGCAACGCCCATTCAAATGGCGAAAGCTTTAATGACATTAATTAATGACGGCCAAGTTAAAACTCCTCACCTGCTTTATGGTACAAAACTTGGCAATGAAATGTTGCCTTATGTTGATAAGGAAACACGCCAAATTGGTGATATCAACTCAGGTTATTGGGAATTAGCAAAACACGGTATGTATGGTGTGGCTAACTTCCCAAATGGTACAGGCCGCCGAAGTTTTGCTGATGCACCTTATAAAGTAGCTGCAAAATCGGGAACAGCACAGGTGTTTAGTTACGAAACCTACAATGCGAGCCAATTGGCTGAACATCTTCGTGACCACAAATTGATGATTGCCTTTGCGCCTTACGATAACCCAACCATAGCCATCTCTATTATCCTAGAAAATGGTGGTGCTGGCCCTTCTGTTGGTGATATTACAAGACAAATTCTTGACCACATTCTCCTTGGTGATAACAACACAGTATTGCCAGCTTCTCCACCCGCACCGCGTGGTTCAGAGGAATAATACTTATGACTGAAAATAACAAGAAAAAATCCTTCTGGACACGGATCCATATCGACCCTTTATTCTTGCTCTGTATTATTGCTTTATTAGGATACAGCGCATTTATTATGTGGAGTGCCAGTGGACAAGATCCAGAAATGATGCAACGTAAGTTAGGGCAGATTGCAATGGGTTTTATGATCATGATAGTCATGGCTCAAATCCCACCACGAGTCTATGAAAGCTGGGCTCCACATCTCTATTTCTTCTGTGTTATTTTACTTATTCTTGTTGATGTCTTTGGTCAAATCAGTAAAGGGGCTCAACGTTGGCTAGATTTAGGCATTGTGCGTTTTCAACCTTCAGAAATCGCTAAAATAGCCGTGCCTTTAATGGTCGCTCGATTTATGAATCGCGATGTGTGCCCTCCAACATTGCGTAATACTGCTATTGCTCTAGTAATTATTTTTGTGCCAACTTTATTAGTCGCAGCACAGCCTGACTTAGGAACCTCTATTCTTGTTGCCGCATCGGGTTTATTTGTTCTTTTTCTTGCGGGAATGAGTTGGCGCCTTATCACTGTAGCCATAGTTCTTGTTGCTGCTTTTATCCCCATACTCTGGTTTTTCCTTATGCATGATTACCAACAAGCTAGGGTAATGATGCTACTTGATCCTGAATCTGATCCACTCGGCGCCGGATATCATATTATCCAATCTAAAATTGCCATTGGTTCTGGCGGATTACATGGAAAAGGATGGTTACAAGGCACGCAATCTCAATTAGAATTCTTACCTGAGCGCCATACAGACTTTATTTTTGCTGTATTGGCTGAAGAACTCGGATTAATTGGTGTTTTGATACTGCTAGCTCTTTATATACTCTTAATTGCGCGAGGCCTTTACCTTGCAACGAAAGCACAAAATACATTTGGTAGAGTAATGATTGGCGGATTAATGCTAATCTTCTTTGTCTATGTCTTTGTCAACATAGGAATGGTGAGTGGTATTCTTCCTGTTGTCGGTGTTCCGTTACCGCTAATGAGTTATGGGGGCTCAGCCCTAATTGTCTTAATGGCAGGATTTGGCATTGTTATGTCTATTCATACACACCGAAAACTATTATCGAAAAGTTTATAATGAGGTTTCTATGCGTCTGCAATGGGTTTTGGTAGGTATCAGTGCATTGCTACTTTCAGGATGTGTTATTGATAAGCCGAACACGAATAAACAGCCTGCACCATTACCCAATGTGCCAGCTCAACGTGTTCTTGGTGCTGAACCTCGTTACGAGCCTTATCACCCAACAGCAAATCAAGATTACCGAAAAAATGGTGTGATCTATCGTATTGTGACTGATCCTGCAAACTTTAGTGAGCGAGGAGAGGCTATCGTTTATGATAGCTTAGCGATGAGTCGTTTAACGACTATTGGTGAACGTGTCAATCCCTATGAATTTGCGGCTGCACATCCTACATTACCCATTCCAAGTTATGTAAAAATTACAAACTTACTCAATGGGCGCACAATGGTTGTACGTATTAACGACCGTGGCCCTTACGTTAATGGAAAACAAATTCAAGTCACTCCAGCGGTTTCTGATAGCTTACGTTTAATGCCGACAACCCCATTACTTATTGAAGGGATTGTTGTTGATCAAACTGGCCATATGAGTGGTATTGGTACGCATGGTGCGCAAATAGAAAAGAAGACAACGGCATTACCTGAGCGCCCTAATTTTAATGCTCAACCAGCTGCGCCTGCGCCATTAACAACATCAACGCCTACCAACAACAATATGCCAGTTGAGTCACCTGCTCCAACTCCAGTTCCAGCAAAAACACCAACTCCAGTGCTAGTTCCAACGCCAGCAGAGACGGAAACAAAAGCGTCAAAACCAGTATTATCGGCAAACTCCATAGCACAAGGTTTTTATGTCCAAGTCAGTGCTTTAAGTAACGAAAATAATGCACAGTTTTGGCTCAATGATTTATCGTCATTATTTAACACACAAGGTGTGATAAATAAAACAGATGGATTATATAAAGTGCAACTCGGCCCTTATTCATCTAAAGAGCAAGCTGAAACGATAAAAAACAAGCTAAAACAAGTTAAAAATATCGCTGGGTTTATTATTACCCAATAAAAGATAATGTTACGTAAAATTCTTTTTATATCAGCAAATTCAAGCGTAGAATCATCCGGATTTGCTGATATTTTATTTATCGGTTCCTATTTTTCCCTGAATTTTGGATAAAACAAACAGAATGAAACAGATACTCCCAGCAAAACGACTAAGAACCAGCTTATTAAGTGCCACTTTTGCTTTACTCACAGTCAGTCATCAAGGTATTGCAGAAGATTCTCTAAAAACAATGATACCCGCTGTTCCTAGTATCGAAGCCGAATCTTATATTCTGATTGATTATAATTCTGGGAAAGTATTGGCTGAAATGAATGCTGATGTTCGCCGTGATCCTGCAAGTTTAACCAAGATGATGACCAGCTATGTTATTGGTCAATCTATTCGTGCTGGTAAAATATCTAATAGCGATATTGTACCCATTGGTGAAGAAGCATGGGCAACGGGCAATCCTATTTTTCGCGGCTCTTCTTTAATGTTCTTAAAACCAGGTGATCAAGTTACAGTTGCACAGTTAACGCGTGGTATTAACTTACAATCAGGTAATGATGCTTGTGTTGCAATGGCCTCTTATGTTGCAGGAAGCCAAGATACATTTGTGGCGATGATGAACGATTACGTTAAGCGTCTAGGTTTACAAAATACACAGTTCCAAACCGTTCATGGCCTTGATGCCCCAGGACAATACAGCACAGCACGTGATATGGCACTAATCGGTGCTGCATTAATTCGCGATGTACCGGATGAATATGCCATTTATAAAGAAAAAGAGTACACTTACAACAATATCCGCCAAACTAACCGAAATGGCTTGTTGTGGGATACCAGTTTAAACGTTGATGGTATTAAAACAGGTCATACTGCATCCGCAGGCTATAATCTTGTCGCCTCTGCAACTGAAGGCAATATGCGTTTAATTTCTGCAGTTATGGGCGGTCATTCACCTAAAGGTCGTGATGTCGAAAGTAAAAAACTACTTACTTGGGGTTTTCGTTTCTTTGAAACCGTAAAACCATTGCAAGTGGGTAAAGAATTTGCGGCAGAGCCTATCTGGTATGGTGAAACAGATAAAGTACAATTAGGGGTAGATAAAGATGTTTATTTAACTATTCCTCGTGGTCGTTTAAAAGATTTAAAAGCAAGCTATGTTCTTGATAATGTAGAATTACATGCGCCAGTCACTAAAAACCAAGTTGTAGGAACGATTAATTTTCAACTTGATGGACAAGTTATTGAGCAGCGCCCGCTTGTTGTGATGAATGAAGTAAAAGAAGGTGGCTTCTTTAGTCGTATTATCGATTACATCAAATTATTATTCTCACACTGGTTTGGCTAAGACTTGAAAAAGGTAAATGTAACCACATATAACTTACATATAGATATTGGCATAAACACATTTACCATTACCATATTTACCCTAATGACTAGTATCGCATTCCTTATTATGTAGGGAATGCGCTTTTTATTTGCTAAGATTAGGTATAGAAATAAATTATTAAAACAACAGCACCTGTTGTCTTAAGGAATTACATTATGATGAAAACAAAATTAAACGAGCTGTTAGAGTTCCCATGTTCTTTCACTTATAAAGTGATGGGTCATGCAAAACCAGAATTAGTGGATCAAGTTGTTGAAGTCATTCAACGCCATGCTCCTGGTGATTACACTCCTTCAGTGAAACCAAGTAGCAAAGGTAATTACCACTCTGTTTCTATTACCATCAACGCCACTCATATCGACCAAGTAGAAACGTTATATAAAGAATTAGGTGAACTTGAACTGGTACGTATGGTTCTATAATCTCTTTTACTCTCCTCGTATTTATTCTCGAGGAGAGTCGCTTTCCTCTCTTTCTCAACATGTAAGATGCACTCTCGTTTATCTAACTTATTAACTTTCTAATACACCCCATTTTTTTAGAATCACATGTTTAGGACTAGGTGATATCTCATGTTTTTTGGTATAAATATATTTTTTGAACAATAAATAATAATAAAAAGTTATTCAAATAAGCTAAGTTATATCACCTAATTAATTAAGCAAAACCACTTAATTAATTTAACAACAAAAGAGAAGATAATAATTATTTACAGTTTAAAATAATAAAAAATTTAATATTATTAAACAATTAGTATTAGTATTATCACTTATTAATATCATCTTTTTTTGTCTTATTAAGCTTATAAACAATAAACAAAGAATAAACAAATACTCTAATTTTACTCTATATAGTTGTATTTAGTTATATTGTCTTCTACTATTAATCTAGTACGCTTATTTAGAATACTACTCTTCATCATTTATTTGAGTGAAAGACATGAATAATACTTTACTAGACAAATTACGTAAGAAAAAAATATTTTCTTACTTTATAATAGCATCTCAATTTTCATTTCCTATTGCACTATCATTAACACCTACTATTCAATCTTATGCCGCTACGGTAGAAGAAAATAAATTATCAACAAACACAGAAAATAATAACGGGCGATGGCTTGCTCAGCAAACAAGTCAATTAGGGACTATATTATCTAGTGATAACACCCATGATGCTGCTTCACAATACCTAATAAATCAAGCTAATAGCAAAGTTAATAGAGAAATTGAAAATTGGTTTAATCAATATGGTAAAGCTCAAATAAATTTAGGTGTAGATAAGCATTTCACTCTAAAAAACACAGAAGCTAAAGTCATTATTCCTTTTTACGAAACAGACAATTATCTTTTATTTAATCAAACAGCATTCCATCGTAGTTATGATAGAAACCAAGGTAATATAGGCTTTGGTATCCGTAAATTTGATAATACTCAACTCTATGGTTTTAATACGCATTTTGACCACGATTTTTCAGGTAAAAATAGCCGTATAGGGGTTGGTCTTGAATATCGTCGAGATTACTTTTCAATTAGTTCAAATTATTATAATAGAATAACAGGTTGGAAAGACTCAAGTATTGTAAAAGGTTATAATGAACGTCCCGCAAACGGTTGGGATATTAGAACACAAAGTTATCTTCCTGCTTACCCTCAATTAGGTTTTAAAGCCAATTTTGAACAATATTATGGTGATAACGTTGACCTTTTTAATAACACATCAAACTTATCTAAAGATCCATACGCTATCACTGCGGGGCTTAATTACACTCCTTTTCCACTATTAACAATTAATGCTGAACATAAATTAGGTAAAAGCGGTGATAATGATACTCAATTGGGTCTTTCATTTAATTACCAATTCGGTACACCAATTAATGCTCAATTAGATCCAAATAATATAAAACCATTACGTTTACTTGAAAATAGTAAATATGACTTCGTTGATAGAAATAACAATATCGTATTTGATTATCAAGAGCAGTCTTATCTTTCTTTAAAAACACCTGATTTAATAGAAGGTTATAGTAATGAACAAAAGACTGTCACCATTAGTGTAGAATCTAGTGCGGGTCTTGATTACATTGATATTGACGGTAGCCGTTTTCTTCAACACGGCGGTAGAATTATTGAACAAGGTCAAAATAGCTATCTACTCTATTTGCCTTATTATGATCAACAAGAAGGGGCAACAAATACCTATAATATTGTAGCGACAGCATATGATAAAAAAGGTCGGGCTTCCTCATCTGAAACGACTAAAGTTGTTGTTCTAAAAAGTGGTATAG
The DNA here is from genome assembly GCF_003144445.1 of Proteus sp. TJ1640. NCBI lineage: Bacteria > Pseudomonadati > Pseudomonadota > Gammaproteobacteria > Enterobacterales > Morganellaceae > Proteus > Proteus sp. TJ1640. The sequence goes on along the minus strand of NZ_PENY01000031.1, from coordinate 35,003 downwards.
TGCAAAAAGCCACTATCTCAGCAACACCACAAAAAATAGGTATCGATGATACATCAATCGTATCCTTAAGCTTTACAAATAATGATGGTGAGCCCATTGAAGTTGATGATGCAAGTATTATCATGAGTAATAGTGCTAAAGGTGCATTGTCTAAAACACAATACAATGCAAAAGATAAAGTTTATCAAGCTAAATTTATTAGTACAGCTCCTGAGATCGTCCATTTTTACGGCTATTTTAACCAAACCGTTCATCAAGATATTTCCACAACAGTGACTGTAGAAAACCAGACGCCTGTTTATAATCAGCTGACGCTAAAAGCAGATAAAAATGATATTACGCTAGGACAGTCAACAATATTACGACTCACTTTCTTTAATAAAGAGATGCAATCAATAGAAGTTGATAATGCAAATATTTTATTAATAAATAGCGATAAAGGTGAGATCTCAAATACAACGTACGACTCTGCAACAAAACAATATATTGCAACCTTTACTGGTAAAAATGTAGGTGATGCTATTTTCCAACCATCTATAAATAATGAAGTTATTACGGATACCAAAGAGAAAGTTAAAATATCTACATTTAAAAATATTGATTTGACTGCTGCAAATGAAATGTATGTTGGAGATTCATCTAAAGTTATCATGACAATATTGGATGATAATAATCAGCCAATGGAAGCTGATAACGCAGTAATCCAAATTGTCAAAATAGATAACCAAACAGGTAACGGTGTTATCTCCGAGACTACCTATAATGCCGCTGAAAAATATTATTCAGCTCAATTTACTGCAACAGAAACGGGTAAAGTAACCTTCTATCCTTATGTTGCAAATACCCCTTATCCTGATAGTAAAGCTGAAACATCTATTCTTTCTCATTCAGAAAAATATAAGATTGTTTCTTTAAAAGCCACCCCTGAGCAAATTATCCAAAATAGAACCTCTGTTATCACAGCAGAAGTGCAAGATAATAAAGGCCAACCTGTCACAGATAAACCTGTTGAAATCGTTTTAACAACAAATATTGGTTCATTGAGCAACACCACCGCAGTATCAGGGAAACCTGGAGTCTATCAAGCAACCTATACAGGTACACAACCGACAACAGCAACTTTTGGCGTTAGTATTGATGATGTTCAAAACAATGATACTAAAGTAAATGTTGTAGTCTGGGGAATGAATGATTTAAATGCAAAACTTGTTGCAGATAAATCATCATTAGATCTAAAAGAAGCGGATCACAGTACAGTATTAAGACTTTCGTTAACAGATAAAAATAATAATCCATTACCAACAGATGATGCGATTATTTTACAAGAGACATCAAATTACGGCACCTTGTCTAATACTCAAAAAATTAACTCAACCCAATATACTGCGAATTTTGATGCAACTGCGGTGGGTACAGCTAAATTCTTTGTCACTTTAGAAGGAGTACGCTTAAATACCACAGCTGAAATTTCGGTGATTGATAGCTCATCTAAAGTTGATTTAGATAACGCCAGTATTATGTCTGATCCAAACCACATCTATGGAACAAAAGAAGAGCAAGGAAAAAATCCACATTCCCGTAGCCTTGATAACGATTGGCGTACCTCTACCATTACTTTAGATATCAAAGATCAATACGGTAATTTATTCCATCCCAATGTTCCCATTGATATTGTTATCAAAGATACACGTAATGGACGAGTGTCTGATGCCACTGAAGATAAATTAAACCCTGGTCGCTATCAGGTCACCTATACCCCAACAGAAAGGAATACAACATATACGGCAACATTCTATGCCGTTATTAACAATGAGAGACAAAATTCACTTTCAGCAACCGTGGTTGTCGATCCACTAAAGCATGATTTTATCGATGGTGCTAATTTAGTGGCGTCACCAAATAGCATTCCAGTTAGTGATAAATCAGAATTGAGTGTTATTTTCTACAATGATCTCAATGAACCATTTATCCCTACTGAGCCTGTTGAAATTCGTTTAGCATCTGATTCAACAACATTAGGTCAAGTCAGTAAAACTTTACCAGATGGTAAAGCTTTCAAAGCAATATTTACAAGTGAAAATGTAGGTACCGCAAATTTTGAAGTTTTTGTTAATAATCAACCTTATACTAAAGGTAATACGAGTGCTAGCGTTAGGGTAACTGAATTATATAAAGGTAAATTAGGTTCAGATCCTCGCTCAATTCGTATCAAAGAAACTTCAGTGTTATCACTACAAGTGACAGATCATAAGGGGAAGCCTGTCAATGCTGGTAATGACGTACAAATTATTATGCAAAATAGTAACAGTACGGCGAAAGGAAATATCAGCGAAACTATTTATGATGCAAATTTAATGACCTATAAGGCAACCTTTACAGGTACTAAAGAAGGTGAAGCAGATTTTATCCCTGTCATTAATGGTCAAACCTATAATGATATTACCGCAGACGTAATGGTTAAACCTCTGTTTAGCTCAGCCAGTATGGATAAGGAGTCATCTCCTATTACGCTAAACAATACATCTGATGTTTATCTTACATTAAAAGATGCAGATGGTAATTCTCTCCAAACTGATAATGTGTCTATTGCATTAGATACCCCAACTTTAGGAAATCTAACACTGACTAAATGGGATAATGTCAATAAACGCTATGTGGCAACCTTTAAAGGAACCCAGATTGGAATTGCTAACTTTAGTGCTAATGTAGAGAGTAAAAAGGTAGATGGCGTAAGTACCTCTATCGAGGTCAAAGATAGTCCTGATGCATTCTATAATCCAAATTTGACACCGTCACCAAGTGTCATAATCGTAAACAGTACATCAGAAATTACGTTAACACTCCAAGATATAAATGGTTTACCAATAAAAGGTAATAGCGCGACTATTGTACTCGATACACCAGCATTAGGTACATTAACTGAAACATCTTGGGATAGTAAAACAAACGCCTATAAAGCGACTTTTACAGGTAATCAGGTAGGTAAAGCTAATTTCTCAGCAACAATTAATGGGAAAGTTCGCCAAGCTGAAACATCTATTCAAGTTAATCAAGCTTATAATTCAGCAACATTAACGCCTAATCCAAGTAGCATTATTACGGGAGACTCTTCTGATTTAACGCTTGCGCTATTTAATGAATCAGGTGAACCCGTTAGGATCCAAAATGATAATGTCAGTATCAATTTGATTACCCCAAAATTGGGGACATTAGGCTCAACAAGCTTTGATCCAAAGGCGAAAGTCTATAAAGCTAAATTTAATAGTTTTGGATTGGGTACAGCACAATTTAATGTTTCTATAAATGGCATCTTGCGTTCAGATATCACTGCAAATGTTATTATCAAAAAACCTTATGAAAGCGCATCATTAGTTGCAGAACCTGCTTCAATTTATACAGGCAAAACATCACAATTAACTCTTACGTTTAAAGATGCTAACAATAAGCCAATTGAAGTAGAAGGTGCGAAAATTATCTTACTTAATGATGATGATGGACAATTAACTAGTACGACTTATAACAAAACCCAAAAGGTTTATACCGCTACATTTACTGGTACAGTAGCGACTAATGCTAATTTTAATGCCTCTATTAACAATAATGTTGATGAGTCAATTAAGACAACGGTAGAGGTTAAGGATTTATCCTTAGATAATTTTAATTATCAGCTGACCAGTACGCCAAACTCCATTTATATTAATGACCAATCTGTGTTGGAATTTAAAATAACAGATGATAAAGGCACCGCAGTTTACCTTGATGATGTCAGTATTGCTCAATCATCAAATAACCTTTATGGATTACTAGGTAAAACAACCTATAACAGTAAAACGGGTACTTATTCAGCTACTTTTACAGGTAAAAATGTAGGGACTGAGATATTCAATGTGATTATTCAGCAAACTATGCTGAAAAATGTGAGTGCAACGGTCACTGTAAATAAAGTCGTTCCAATAACAGATATTGCTTACATTAACGCCAATAATTATTCATTCGAATTAGATGAAGGGTTCCCAACAACGGGATATCGCAATGCGACATTTAATTTTGTTATGAAAAATGGAACTCGTACCAATGATTATAATTGGTCATCTAATCAACCATGGGTCACTGTAGGTAAAAATAATGGCGAAGTAAGACTCTCTGGTACACCAACGAGTGCGAATAAAACGGTAACAATTACTGCTATTCCTATCGTCGATGGTAAAGGAACTGCATTTAGTTACACATTCACCCCATCTTACTGGTTTACCTTCTATGCAGGTCAAAATATGTCAGCTCCAAGCTCATGGAAAGTGTGTGAAAATAACAACCTAAGTACCTCTCCTGCTAATTTATTAAGTTTAGGACTAAATAATAGAGGTATCGGAACTGTTTTCTCTGAATGGGGTAAAGGTGGTGGATCATTCCAAGCTTGGTCATCAACAACTGAAGGGTCCGATGTTGCCTCAATCAATTTTTCAAATGGTATTATTCAATATGCCGCGGGGCATCACCAATATGAACCTGTCTGTAGAACAGATTTATAATTGGTAACTTTGATTAAGTAAGAGAGTAAATTAAAGTTTATAAGGCCTAATTTCAGTATATTACTGACGTTAGGCCTTTTATCTATTCGAACGAAAATGATCTATTTAGCTTACTATCTAATAATTATATTTTCGTTTGAATTCATAATAATGAATTACACCCCATGTAACACTTTTAAAAAAACGATATGCAATAATCATCATCTCAATCTGGTAGTTCATTTGCTGGGGCGTTATACTGCCCTTCACAATTACGCTACAAATGAAGATTTTCACGGTGCAAGACAAGACAATCATTATTCGCCAATTAGGTGTGAAACCCTATTTACCGGTTTCTGATTCTATGCATCAGTTTACGGAAAAACGGGAAAGTCACACACCTGATGAAATATGGCTCGTTCAACATGAACAGGTTTTTACCCAAGGCCAAGCAGGTAAAGCTGAACACTTATTAAATACAGGAACTATTCCTGTTATTCAGTCTGATCGTGGTGGTCAAGTAACTTATCATGGTCCCGGTCAGCAAGTGATGTATGTTTTAATTGATTTAAAACGCAATCATATCGGTGTTCGTCAACTAGTCACTGCTCTTGAAAACACGGTTATTGATACGCTGGCAGAGTTTAATGTAGAAGCTTATGCTCGCGCTGATGCACCCGGCGTTTATGTAAAAGGTGATAAAATTTGTTCTTTAGGATTACGTATTCGTAAAGGTTGCTCCTTTCATGGACTTGCGCTCAATATCGATATGGATTTATCCCCTTTTGCACGAATAAATCCTTGTGGTTATTCTGATCTCAAAATGACGCAGTTAATTGATTTTGCACCAAATACGTCAACGACACAGGTAGCACCGTTATTAGTTAAGCATTTTTGTACACATCTAGGATTTCAACCACAGCAATAAAAATGCTATAATTTTTTTAACATTTATCATATTTTTTTAAAACCCTGATTACCTCAGTCACATCGTGTTAATCACTCTAGATAACTGGAACTGGCACAATTATGAGTAAACCTATTCAGATGGAACGCGGAGTTAAATATCGCGACGCCGATAAAATGGCACTTATTCCTGTTAAAACAGTCGCTACAGAACGAGAACAACTGCTACGCAAACCTGATTGGATGAAAATAAAACTACCCGCTGACTCAAGTAAAATACAGGGTATCAAAGCAGCAATGCGTAAAAATGGTCTTCATTCGGTCTGTGAAGAAGCCTCTTGCCCTAACCTTGCAGAATGCTTTAACCATGGAACGGCAACCTTTATGATTTTAGGGGCAATCTGTACACGCCGTTGCCCATTCTGCGATGTCGCTCATGGCCGCCCAAATGCGCCCGATCCACAAGAGCCAGAAAAACTCGCTCAAACAATCAAAGATATGGGGTTACGCTACGTCGTAATTACCTCCGTAGACCGTGATGATTTACGTGATGGTGGTGCTCAGCATTTTGCGGATTGTATTACTGCAATTCGAGCAAAAAACCCAACCATCCGTATTGAAACATTAGTTCCTGATTTCCGTGGTCGTATGGATAAAGCACTGGAAATCCTCACGGAAACCCCACCTGATGTCTTCAACCACAACTTAGAGAATGTTCCTCGTGTTTATCGTCAAGTACGTCCAGGCGCTAACTATCAATGGTCATTGACTCTGTTAGAGCGCTTTAAGCAAGCTCACCCAAATATTCCCACCAAATCAGGTTTAATGGTCGGTCTTGGGGAAACCAACGAAGAAATTATTGACGTTATGCGTGATCTGCGTAAACATGGGGTAACGATGCTGACTTTAGGGCAATATTTACAGCCAAGTCGTCATCATCTTCCTGTTCAACGTTACGTCAGTCCTGACGAGTTTGAATATATGAAAGAGCAAGCACTCGCGATGGGCTTTACCCACGCTGCTTGTGGGCCGTTTGTTCGCTCGTCTTATCATGCTGATCTTCAAGCTCAAGGGATTGAGGTTAAATAACAATTAATTTCTCATGCTTAATATTGCAATTGCTGTATTTATAGGTGGTGGTTTAGGTAGCGTATTACGCTGGCTGATTAGCTACCGCCTAAATTCTATTTTTCCTCATTTTGCCACAGGCACCTTTGTTGCTAACTGTATTGGTGCTTTTATTATAGCCTTTGGTATCGCTTGGTTTAGCAAAGCCCCCAATATTGATCCTATTTGGAAAATTATGCTAACTACGGGTTTTTGTGGCGGTCTGACAACATTTTCAACCTTTTCTGTCGAAGTTGTCGCACTCTTAACTGAGGGAAAGATAGGATGGGCATTAAGCACGATGGGCGCTAACTTAGCGGGTTCATTTTTAATGACCGCATTTGCGTTTTGGTTACTACGAGAAATGTAATACTCAGAATATAAAAACCCGTTAAACAACGGGTTTTTACTGTCTCAAAGAAGTCGTTAATTAGATAGCGACAACGTTTGCAGCAGATGGCCCTTTCGCGCCGTCAGTAACTTCAAACTCTACTTTTTGACCTTCAGCAAGGGTTTTAAAGCCTTCTGATGTAATAGCGGAAAAGTGTACAAATACATCTTTGCTGCCATCTTCTGGAGTGATAAAACCAAAACCTTTAGTTTCGTTAAACCACTTAACGTTACCTTTTAATTTAGACATCAAGTTTACCTTTAAAATAGAAAATAAACGCAAGCGTTTTGCGTTGACTATAGTAAAACAAAAATGATGATTCCCTGTCCACAGCCTAGATCACGAAACTCACATTTTTTTTCTGCTAAATGATTAATATTCAGACAAATCCCATGCCTTAACGCATAGTTCACTTAAGAAACAATACTTAATACTTACTATCTGAACTATTCATCAACTTCTACTTTTTCATATTGAAGTAGCCAACGCTTAATATCTAACCCACCAGTATAGCCGACTAACTTACCGTTATGACCAATAACTCGGTGGCAAGGAATAATTAAAGAAATTGGATTGCGTGAGTTTGCCATTCCTACCGCTCTGCAATAATTGACTGAACCTAATGTAAGCGCCAATTTTTTATAACTCCAAATTTCGCCATAAGGGATTGTCTGTAATGTCTTCCAAACACGGCTTTGAAACTCTGTTCCTTCTGGTGCCAAAGGCACAGAAAAGGCGGTACGTTTACCCGCAAAATACTCTTTGAGTTGTTTTATACATTGATTAATTACGGAGCTTGGATTCACAGCAACATCTTTGTCATTTACAAAATAGAGGCTAGTGATCCCTTTTTCATTGGCTGTAATAGAGATATAAGGTTTTGGGAAGCCAACAGGGGCATCGAGATAATCTTGGTACATAATATTTTCTCTGCTGATTTGTCTGTAGCACTAAGAGTAAATCATGCCTGATTGATAAAGCAATCATCTAATTACTCGTATATCTAATAAAAATTGATCAATCGAGCGATCTAAAAATAAAATTAATGCACTAACTATTTAATTTTAATGATAATCATTATCAAAAATAAAAATCACCATATATTGTGTGGTTGAAAAAAAATAACTCTATATATAGTATTCAATCACTTCTCATTATGGATGTGAAAACAGACGCATCCATATTTTTATAAGGGTTATTTTTATGTCTGTTATCCTCTATACCAAACCGAATTGCGTTCAATGTAATGCCACAGAGCGCGCCTTAAAACAGAAAAACATTCCGTTTGTTGCTGTTGATCTCACCCAAGATACGCAAGCCCTCGCTCACATTGTTTCTATGGGATATCGCCAAGTTCCCGTTGTTGTTCATGGTGACCAACATTGGTCCGGTTTCTGTCCTGATAAGATCAGACAGATAACGCTCTAAAGGAGCATTTCATGCAAACTGCACCTTTGATCTATTTTTCAAGTCGCTCTGAAAACTGTCATCGTTTTGTACAAAAGCTTAACTTAAAGGCGACCAGAATTTTTGAAGATGAAACATTGCTTGCAACACAGCCATTTGTGTTGCTTTGCCCTACTTACGGTGGTGGAGGTACTAAAGGTGCAGTACCTAAAGCGGTTATTCAGTTTTTAAATATTTATGAAAATCGCCAACTAATACGCGGTGTTATTGCTTCTGGAAATACAAATTTTGGTACAGCTTATGGATTGGCTGGCGACATCATTGCACAAAAATGCCAAATCCCTTTTTTGTATCGATTTGAATTATTAGGCACGCCAGAAGATGTAAACCGCGTAAAAACGGGTTTAAGCGTATTTTGGTCAAGCCTTACTGACCAATGCGCTATGAGATAATTAACATGACACAATCAATAGAACAACTTGATTACCATGCCTTAAACGCCATGCTAAACCTGTATGATGAGCAAGGTAATATTCAGTTTGATAAAGACAAATTGGCGACACATCATTTTTTTCGCCAACATGTAAATCAAAACACGGTATTTTTTCATGATTTAAAAGAAAAACTTGAGTTTTTAGTACAACAACACTATTACGAAGCTCAAGTATTAGAACAATATGAATTTGCTTTTATCAAACAGCTATTCAAACATGCTTATAGCAAAAAATTTCGCTTTCAATCTTTTTTAGGCGCTTTTAAATACTATACCAGTTACACCTTAAAAACCTTTGATGGTGAGCGTTACCTTGAGCGCTATGAAGATCGCGTCTGTATGGTAGCGCTGACTCTTGCACAAGGTGATACTGATCTTGCTATTCATCTTGTTGATGAAATCATTAGTGGTCGTTTTCAACCCGCAACACCCACTTTTTTAAATTGCGGGAAACAACAACGCGGTGAATTAGTTTCCTGCTTTCTATTACGTATAGAAGATAATATGGAGTCTATCGGTCGATCGGTAAATTCTGCATTACAGCTTTCTAAACGTGGCGGCGGCGTTGCTTTTTTGCTCACTAATTTACGTGAAGCAGGGGCCCCCATCAAGCGTATAGAGAATCAATCTTCTGGCGTTGTTCCCGTTATGAAGATGCTTGAAGATGCTTTTTCCTATGCTAATCAGTTAGGAGCAAGACAAGGTGCTGGCGCTGTTTATCTTCATGCTCATCATCCGGATATTTACCATTTTCTTGATACTAAAAGAGAGAATGCAGATGAAAAAGTCCGAATAAAAACCCTCTCTTTAGGAGTTGTTATTCCTGATATCACTTTTGAATTAGCGAAACGTAATGAAGATATGTACCTCTTCTCTCCTTATGATGTAGAGCGTGTTTATGGCGTACCTATGTCAGAGATCAGTATTAGTGAAAAATACAGTGAAATGGTAAATAACGCGCAAATTCGTAAGAAGAAAATTAAAGCGAGGGAGTTTTTCCAAACATTAGCCGAAATTCAATTTGAGTCTGGTTATCCTTATATCATGTTTGAAGATGCGGTAAACCGCGCAAATCCTATTGCGGGTAGAATAAACATGAGCAATCTCTGCTCTGAAATTTTACAAGTCAACCGCGCAAGTGAGTATCACCCAGACTTAAGCTATCGCCATATCGGTCATGACATCAGTTGTAACTTAGGTTCTATGAATATTGCTATGGCAATGGACTCGCCTAACTTTGCTCATACTGTCAGCACAGCAATTAGAGCATTAAGCAATGTCTCTGAAATGACGAAAATAGAGTCTGTTCCTTCTATTGAAAAAGGTAATCTCGCTTCTCATGCGATTGGTTTAGGGCAAATGAATTTACATGGCTACTTAGCTCGTGAAAGGATTTATTACGGCTCTGAAGAAGCGTTAGATTTCACCAATATCTATTTTTATACCGTCACTTATTATGCGTTATTCGCTTCAAATCAATTAGCTATTGAGAAAAAACAGTACTTTAAAGGTTTTGAAAACTCAAAGTACGCAACAGGTGAATATTTTAATAAATATGTATCACAACAGTGGTTACCTAAAACTCAAAAAGTCCACCAGCTATTTAGCCAATCTAATATTCATATTCCAACACAAGAAGATTGGCAGACTCTCAAGCAATCTATTATGACGCATGGGATCTATAACCAAAATTTACAAGCAATACCGCCGACAGGATCTATTTCCTATATCAACCACTCTACATCAAGCATTCATCCTATTGCCGCGCCAATAGAAATTAGAAAAGAAGGTAAGATTGGACGGGTTTATTACCCCGCCCCCTTTATGACTAATGAAAATCGCCAATATTACCAAGATGCGTATGAAATTGGTGCAGAAAAGATTATCGATACCTATGCAGAAGCGTCACAACATATCGATCAAGGCTTATCACTGACATTATTCTTTTCGGATGAAGCCACAACAAGGGATATTAACAAAGCACAAATCTATGCCTGGCGTAAAGGAATTAAAACCTTGTATTACATTCGTATCCGACAATCCGCATTAGCAGGCACTGAAATCAAAGGCTGTGTTTCGTGTGCACTTTAATAATTACAATAAGGAGAACATAGCATGTCATCACCTTTATTAAGTCATGTTAATGCGATTAACTGGAATCGTATTGAAGACGAAAAAGATTTAGAGGTTTGGAACCGTTTAACCATGAATTTTTGGTTACCTGAAAAAATTCCACTCTCCAATGACATTCCTTCATGGAGTACATTAACTCAAGCCGAAAAACAGCTCACTATTCGTGTTTTTACTGGGTTAACGTTATTGGACACTATCCAAAATACAGTAGGTGCGCCGACATTGATGCCCGATGCATTGACGCCACATGAAGAAGCGGTGTTATCCAACATCTGTTTTATGGAGGCTGTTCATGCTCGCTCTTACAGTTCGATATTTTCTACACTCTGCTTAACAACTGATGTCGATGAAGCATATCGTTGGAGTGAGGAAAACCCTTACTTACAAAAGAAAGCAGAAATTATTTTGCGTTATTACCAAGATGAAGATCCTTTAAAGAAAAAAATTGCCAGCGTCTTTTTAGAATCCTTTTTATTTTATTCAGGATTCTATTTACCAATGTATTGGTCAAGCCGAGGAAAATTAACTAATACAGCCGATTTAATTCGGCTCATTATTCGTGATGAAGCCGTTCATGGTTATTATATTGGCTATAAATTTCAAAATCAGTTATTAAATAAATCCGAATTAGAGAAACAAGATATTAAAGATTTTGCATTCTCATTATTATTAGATTTATATGACAATGAAGTGAAATATACTGAAGATCTTTACGACACTGTAGGTTGGACAGAAGATGTCAAAAAATTCCTTCATTATAATGCAAATAAAGCATTAATGAATTTAGGGTATGAAGCTTTATTCCCTGATGAAATAACCGATGTAAGTCCTGCGATTCTTTCTTCATTATCACCAGATGCAAATGAAAATCACGATTTCTTTTCTGGTTCCGGTTCATCTTATGTTATTGGAAAAACGATTAACACTGAAGACGATGATTGGGATTTTTAAGATTTATTAGCCAAATTGGAGGTAAGAGAAACAACACAATACATTCAATTTGATTATGTATCACATATAAAACATAATGCACTGAAAAATATAGATTATTTTTTTGTGCATTTTTATTTGAGCAATAAATAATCTAATTGATTGATTTTTGCCGTTCAATGTTGTCAAAAAATCAATTTTTTTCGAATCATTTCAGCTTAAATTTCGTAGACAAACCTTATTACAAGAGAATAAACATTAATTACACTAATGATTATTGGTTTTTTTTCATTTAATTTTCATCTATTTTACCCTCTATTTTGAGATTAAATTTTCATTTTTATTGAGATCCTAATCAAAATAATAACATCTATAAAAATAAAGTTATTTCAGTTAGTTAGATAGCAATATATCTTTTAATCAATTTTATTTATTTCACTTTATTTAATTATTAATCATATAAAAAATAAAGAAATTACAGCTAAATAATTTAGTTAATTATAATTAACATAGGGTTGTCAGACTCAATCATTGTGGTAGGGTATTTCCCTTACTAAAATTTTATTTAGGAAAAACAATAACACTTATTAATTAATATTTAATTTATTCCTTTCAATATTTAAATAGGAAACTATATATTGCATGGCAATTAAACTCGAAGTAAAAAATCTCTACAAGGTATTTGGCGAGCACCCTAAACGCGCTTTTGAATTATTAGAGTCTGGTATGAACAAAGATCAGATTTTTGATAAAACAGGGCTTACCGTGGGCGTTCAAAATGCAAATCTGGCAATTGAAGAAGGCGAAATATTTGTCATCATGGGATTATCTGGCTCAGGTAAATCCACCCTAGTCCGCCTTCTCAATCGTCTGATTTCTCCTACAAAGGGAGAAGTGCTTATTGATGGTGAAAATATTGCCACCATGTCTGATAAAGAATTACGACAAGTACGCCGTAAAAAAATCAGTATGGTGTTTCAATCATTTGCATTAATGCCCCATATGAACGTGCTTGATAACACTGCATTTGGCATGGATCTCGCTGGATTAAGCAAAGACGAGCGTTATAAAAAAGCGATGGACGCCTTAGAGCAAGTCAATTTAGGCAGTTACGCAAACTCTTGGCCTGATGAACTTTCTGGTGGGATGCGTCAACGTATTGGTCTGGCTCGTGCACTTGCCAATGATCCTGATATCTTGTTAATGGACGAGGCTTTTTCAGCACTTGACCCATTAATTCGTACTGAAATGCAAGATGAGTTATTGAGCTTACAAGGCGATAAACAGCGTACGATTGTGTTTATTTCTCATGATCTCGATGAAGCCATGCGTATTGGTGATCGCATTGCCATTATGCAAGGTGGTGTTGTTGTTCAAACGGGCACACCGGATGAAATACTCAACAATCCAGCGAATGATTATGTACGTACCTTTTTCCGTGGTGTTGATATTAGCCATGTATTTAGTGCAAAAGATATTGCCAAACGTCGCCCAGAAACCTTACTGCATATTGCCCCAGGTTTTGGCCCACGCTCCGCCTTGAAAGTACTCGAAGATGAAGATAGAAATTTTGGCTATCTCATTGAACGAGGAAGAAAATTTGTTGGCATCGTTTCCGTTACGTCTCTTGAAGAGGCGCTCAAAAATAAACAACCTATTGAGTCAGCTATTCTACCTGAGCCTTGTGCCATTAATGGGGATACACCGTTAAACGAGCTGATTTCAACTGTTGCACAATCTCCCTGTGCTATTCCTGTTATTGATGAAAAAAACCGTTATATCGGCTTAATTTCTAAAGGAATGTTACTACAAGCACTGGATAAGGAGACGCCAAATGAGTAATACAACAGATAAAAATACGACTGTGGATACAGATATCCAAGACACCATAACAAGCGAGACAGCTCAAGAGGCAACCAATAATGCCAATGATGATCCTTGGGCAACAACAGATACTAGCACAACAGATACTAGCACAACAGAAAGCGATCCTTGGAGTAGTACTGACAGTTCATCAACAGATGCCGATCCATGGGGTGCAGGCGGTGGTGGTGACATTGATACATCATCCTCTGGCAGTGATTGGCTTGATGCCGCACCGACAGATGTCGCTCCCGATTCATTCAATCTAATGGATCCGTTTCACAATACACTGATCCCATTAGATTCATGGGTTACCGATGCGATTGACTGGATTGTGTTGCACTTTCGCCCAGTTTTCCAAGGTATTCGTGTACCCGTTGATTTGGTATTAAGTGGTTTTGAAAATTTCTTAACCTCAATGCCTGCACCTATCGCCATTATTCTGTTTTCTCTGATTGCATGGCAACTTTCAGGCAAAGCCATGGGTGTCGCTTCTTTTATCTCATTAATATTAATTGGTGCAATAGGTGCTTGGTCTGAAGCCATGGTTACCCTTGCATTGGTACTCACTTCATTACTGTTTTGTCTTATTATTGGACTTCCATTAGGGATATGGCTAGCTAACAGTGATAGAGCATCCAAAATTGTCCGGCCTTTACTGGATGCGATGCAGACAACGCCTGCGTTTGTCTACTTAGTGCCTATCGTCATGTTATTTGGTATTGGTAACGTCCCTGGCGTTGTGGTCACCATTATTTTTGCTTTGCCACCTATTGTGAGGTTGACCATTTTAGGGATCAAACAAGTCCCTGAAGATTTAATTGAAGCAGCACAATCATTTGGTGCAAGTCCTCGCCAAATGCTGTTTAAAGTGCAATTACCACTCGCCATGCCAACGATTATGGCAGGTGTAAACCAAACACTGATGTTAGCGCTTTCAATGGTTGTTATTGCATCAATGATAGCCGTTGGTGGATTAGGTCAAATGGTATTACGCGGTATAGGCCGTCTTGATATGGGACTTGCTGCTGTAGGGGGCGCAGGTATTGTTATTCTCGCGATTATTCTTGACCGATTAACGCAATCTTTAGGTCAAAACAGCCGTCATAAAGGCAATCGATGCTGGTATATGACAGGGCCTATTGGCTTAATTTGCCGACTCTTTGGCAAAAAAGCATCGTAATAAATATTTTACTATTAATTAAAAATCAATAAAGAACATCACGTTCAATCAATATAAGAAATAGAGGCGACAGTTCGCTGTCGCTATTTATCTCTTACCATAACAACAGAAGGAAAAACTATGCGTAATCCAGTTCTCTGGGCAACAGTATTGTCCGCCACACTGATAAGCACCCAGTTATCCGCTGCTGATTTACCTGGAAAAGGGATTTCGGTTCAACCCGTGCAAAGTACGATTTCTGAAGAAACCTTTCAAACTTTAATCGTCAACAAAGCATTAGAACAATTAGGTTACACTGTTCAGCCAATTAAAGAAGTAGACTATAACGTTGCTTACTCCTCTATCGCCAATGGTGATGCGACCTTTATGGCAGTCAGTTGGGTTCCTCTTCATAATTCACAATATGCAGCGGCAGGAGGTGATAATACCTTTTATCGTAAAGGGGATTATGTCGTTAATGCCGCTCAAGGTTACTTGATTGATAAAAAAACGGCAGAGAAATATAACATTACGAATATTGAGCAATTAAAAGATCCTAAAATTGCCAAACTCTTTGATGCCGATGGTGATGGCAAAGCCGATTTAACGGGTTGTAATCCGGGATGGGGTTGTGAAGAAGCTATTAACAACCACTTAAAAGCCTATGGATTAGAAAAATCTGTCACACATAACCAAGGTAATTACGCGGCAATGATGGCAGATACCATTACTCGTTATAAAGAAGGTAAACCCATTTTTTATTACACCTGGACGCCTTACTGGATAAGTGATGTATTAAAACCAGGTAAAGATGTTGTTTGGTTACAAGTGCCTTTCTCTTCATTACCGGGTGATGATAAAACCGATACTACATTAGCAAATGGTAAAAACTATGGTTTCCCGCCAAGTACTATGCATATCGCAGCGAATAAAAAATGGGCTGAAGAAAACCCTGCAGCGGCAAAACTCTTTGAAGTCATGAAAGTGTCTGTTGCCGATATTAATGCGCAAAACTTACGTATGCATAATGGTCAAAAATCGCAGGCAGATATTGAACGTCATGCTAATGCTTGGATCAAAGCACATCAAAAAACCTTTGATGGCTGGATTGAACAAGCTCAGGCTGCTGCAAAGTAATTAATAAATAATCTTAAATTAAGATTATCACAAAACAGGTCACACTATTGTGGCCTGTTTTTATTTATAAAAAACTATAATTACATGTAATTAGGCAGAGCTAATTTATATAAAAATAAAAAGATTTTAATACTATTTCATTATTAAGATAATTCTTTTTATTAATGGCAAAGATATACCTGTCTTTCATTCTCTCATTTCTTCAATTATGATTATCGTTTTCTCCAGTTGCCATTTTGGCATTCTCATTTTTATATTTATTATTTTAGATAAGGAATAAACTGTGTCTTACACTAACAAACCAGTACCTGAAGAAATTAAACGTTGGAACTGGGGTGCTTTCATGTTTAATATTATTTGGGGTTTTGGTAATAAATCCTATCTTCCATTATTAGCGCTTGTTCCTTTACTTAACCTGGTTTGGATCTTTGTCTGTGGTATTAAAGGAAATGAATGGGCTTGGAAAAACGGTGATTACGATTCTGTTGAAACCTTTATGAAAGTGCAAGAAACATGGAACAGAGCTGGCTTTGTTTACTTTATTATTAGTATCGTTATGGCTGTTCTTTTCTTTATTTTCTTCTTCACAACCATGATGGCAATGATTGCAACTTCTGCATCACAAGGTTATTAATTCAATATATTGAGTATGAACTCGTAATGACAATAAAACTCCATAATATCTATGGGGTTTATTCGTTTTTATTTTCATAATATTCGAAACATCTTGCCACTGTAACTCATTGATTACACTATTAATACTCCTATTATATTTAAAACAATACATTAAAAATAAATCAAACTACTTCATTAGCTGTTATAAATTGTTTAATATCCCTTATTTTCATCCCCTTCTTTTTAATTCTCTAATTATAATTACGTACACATTTCTAAAGAAAAATTAATCATTCTAAAAGTAAAAAAATAAACACAAATACAGAACAATCCGATAATTACAATTATATGCATTTGATTTTTGTTTTATTTTTAGAGCTAAATAATTATTAAATCAGGTAAATTTCAGAAATTAGTTTTATGGCTAAATCGTAAATAAATTAAATATTTGAAATAAAGATATTCAATGAGATAAAAATCAGCTAATAATAAATCAATAATTTTGAGATAGTATACGTACTTTTGAACACAAGGATGCGTCATGACAATTTATGACTTAAAACCCAAATTTCAATCTCTATTGCGCCCTTATGTAAAACAATTATTTAAAAAAGGGATCACCGCAAATCAAGTTACACTTTCTGCCTTACTCTTATCCATTGCCGTTGGTGGACTACTTTTGCTTCATCCTTCCCCTCGTTTATTTTTATTACTCCCTTTTGTCCTCTTTTTTCGGATGGCGCTTAATGCCATTGATGGCATGCTTGCGCGAGAACATAATCAAAAAAGTGCGCTTGGCGCGATATTAAACGAAGCTAGCGATGTTATTTCAGACATTGCACTCTATTTACCTTTTGCTTTTATTTTTCCACAGGCCTACTGGTGGATCATGCTGGCACTTTTTTTAATGATAATGACTGAATTTTTAGGTGTTCTTGCGCAAACTATTCATGCGTCTCGTCGTTATGATGGCCCCATGGGAAAAAGTGATAGAGCCTTTATTTTCGGTACTATTGCGCTTTTTATCGGAATATTCCCCTCACTGACATTATCAGAAAACATACATTATCTTTTTATTATTATTAATTTATTACTTTTGTTGACTTGTTATCACCGTATTCATCGAGCACTAAAAGAAGCAACGATGACAGATAAAGATAAGGATACATCGTTATGAATCAACAACCGCAATATCAAACTCAAAGGAATATGATTGAGTCTGAATTTACCACCAGCGATAAGACACCGTTATATTATCGCCATTGGCCTGCTCAAATCACCACTGAATCAAAAGCAATTATTTTATTTCACCGAGGTCATGAACATTCAGGGCGTGTTTCTCATCTAGTTGATGAATTAGATCTTCCTGATTTTTCAATGTTTGCTTGGGATGCTCGTGGACATGGTAAAAATGAAGGTGCTCGCGGTTATAGTCCATCAATGGGAACATCAATAAAAGATATAGACGAATTCGTTCATTACGTTTCGTCTAACTATAGTATTCCAATGGAGAATATTCTGGTTGTTGGTCAAAGTGTCGGTGCCGTTTTAGTTACTGGTTGGGTACACGATTATGCCCCGAAGATCCGTGGTATGGTGTTAGCTTCTCCTGCATTTAAAGTGAAGTTATATGTTCCTTTTGCACGCACCGGCCTCGCCTTAATGCAAAAAATTCGGGGCCTTTTTTACGTCAATTCATATGTGAAAGCCAAATACTTAACCCATGACCAAAGTCGTATCGACTCTTTTAATCAAGACTCGCTAATCACTCGCCCTATTGCCGTCAATATTTTATTAGAACTTTATAAAACGGCCGATCGCGTGGTTGAAGATGCAAGTGCGATTACTTTACCAACACAATTATTTATTTCAGGTAATGATCATGTGGTTCACGCCAAACCTCAACATCTTTTCTATGAACGTTTAAATACCTCTATTAAAGAAAAGCATGTTTTACCTGGTTTTTACCACGACACATTGGGCGAGAAAGACAGAGCAATCCCCATCAATAAAATGCGTCACTTTATTGAAACATTATTTGCACAACCGCTTTATCAACACGATTATCAAAATGAAGATATATGGAGCCATAGTGCTGATGTTTATCGCGCATTACAGACCCCTCTTCCTAAATATTGTCCAAAAAAACTTTATTATAAATTACTTAGCCGTTCTATGAGCACGTTAGGTAAAGCGTCTGAAGGGGTTGCACTGGGTTACGATAAGGGTTTTGATTCTGGATCGACTCTGGATTATGTCTACCGTAATCAACCTCAGGGAAAAGGCTTATTTGGTCGTATCATTGATAAACAATATTTAAACAGTATTGGTTGGCAAGGTATTCGCCAACGTAAAATCAATATTGAAAATACGATCAGATACGCTATTCGCCAATTAACACAAAATAATATGCCAGTACATATTATGGATATTGCTGCAGGACAAGGCCGTTATATTTTTGATGCGGTTAATGACTATGGTAAGGTCGATTCAATTTTAATGCGCGACTATAGCCCGATTAATGTTGAACAAGGCCGACTTGCCATTAAAGAACGCCATTTAGAAGACAAAGTGCGTTTTGAAGAAGGTAACGCTTTTGATGCAGAAAGTTTGAGTGCTGTTTCACCTTCACCCACTTTGGGTATTGTCAGTGGACTTTATGAATTATTCCCTGAAAACCATCAGCTAAAAGAGTCTTTAAAAGGACTTTCGCTAGCCATTCCAAGTGGTGGCTTATTGATTTATACCTGTCAACCTTGGCACCCTCAACTTGAAATGATTGCGCGCGTATTACCAAGTCACCAAAACGGACAACCTTGGATCATGCGTTGCCGTAGTCAAGGTGAAATGGATGCTTTAGTCAATGAAGCAGGATTTGAAAAGTTAGATCAACAAATTGATCATTGGGGGATTTTTAGTGTATCGATAGCAAAACGTCGCTAATATAATACACTACCAATACAGGGCTATCACTATATGTCACTGTATAGTGATAGCTTTTAGTCGTTGTAAAGAAACATAAACAAATAAAGGGATCTTTATATGGGGGGAAACCAACACTCTCAAATAACATCATCAAGAAAAAGTATCTGGCTCGCTGGTATTGTATGGCTGTTATTTCTTGCCCCATTTTTCTATTTAACTTATATGCAAGTTAACACTTATACTTCCACTTTATCTGATGTTCCTTCTTTTGTTTATTCGTGGGAAAAAGCAATCCCCTTTTTACCCTGGACAATCATTCCTTATTGGAGTGTAAATATTGCCTATGGTATTTCACTGATTATTTGTACAACGCTAAAAGAACAATTTATACATGGGCTACGTTTAATTGTTGCCTCGCTTATTGCTTGTACTGGTTTTTTATTATTCCCTTTAAAATTTAGCTTTATTCGCCCAACAACAGAAGGGTTTTCTGGCTGGTTATTTACCCAATTAGAGGGGTTCGATTTACCTTATAACCAAGCCCCTTCTTTACATATTATTTTATTGTGGATTATTTGGTTACGTTTCCGTGCTCATACGCCAAAATCATGGCAATGGCTTTTAAATTTATGGTCATTGCTTATTGCTGTGTCTGTACTAACAACGTGGCAACATCACTTTATTGATATTATTACGGGTTTTGGTGTCGGCGTATTTATTTGCTATTTATTACCAATAAATTCGCGTTGGAAATGGCATTTTACTGGTAGCAAACGTAGTTTGCGTATTGGTAAAAACTATGCGTTATCCGCAATGGTGTTTTATCTGTTATCTTTTGGTTTGCAAGGATTCTTTTGGATCTTTCTATGGCCAGCAATCACATTAACTTTTGTAACGTTAGGCTATTTAGGTGCTGGAGCTTCTATTTTTCAAAAAAATGCGCAGGGTGAAGTCCCTCTTTCTGCACAGATAATCCTATTACCTTATCGCTTCTTTGCATGGTGTACTTATCGTTATTATTTAAAACAGTGCCAAACACCGAGTTTAGTCACTGAAGGTATTTTATTAGGTGGACGCCCTCTTTATAAATTAAAAGCGAACGCTGTCTTTGATTTAACTTGTGAATGGCCAAGAAATAAGTTTAGTCAAAATAAACTTTATTTAGCACAGCCTCAAATTGATTTATTGCCTTTATCTCCAGATGATATTAACAAAGCAATGTTATCAATGGAGCAACTCAATCAAGCAGGTACTGTTTATATTCATTGCAAATTAGGCTATTCACGCAGTGCAACTATTGCGGTTGCATGGCTCGTTTATAATGGCACAGTAAATACTTTGCAAGACGCAATAAAAAAAGTGTATCAAACTCGCCCTCAAGTGATTTTAAATCTAGAAACACAAGAGGCATTACAAATGTGGTATTCACGTTTCCAACAAAATAGATCACGAGGTAACGATGCTGACAACAAAAACTAGCGGTAAAGTCATTGTATCTTTAACCCAAAGTTGGCGTTATTTACTGCTGTTATCACTGTTACCTTATATAAACACATGGCCTGTTTTTAGCCTTCACTTTCACAATAAATTAGCATTCTTTGGTGCTTCTCTTTTATTTTTATTTACGCAATATCATCTTTTTCGTTTATGGCTTGATAGTCATTTTTTTCAGGCTCTTTATCGCTATCAAGACAATATTAGCTTTGATGAAAGTCTCTCTACATTATTTCCTAAACGCCCGAAAAAACAGACTATGGAAGCCCGCTGGTTAGGAACTAAACGTCTGTTTTCTGTTGCTGTGATTGGTATTTCAGTTCAATGGATATGGTGTTTGACGATGCTCTTTTTTACGTTTTTTAGTTATTAAAAGACTCAGTTAATAACTTTATTTATTATATAAAACAATATGTTATAACAATTAAATATAAAGGTTTATATCAAATTAATTGAACATTTCTATCACAGTAATTCTTTTCCCAAAAAAATGACTCATGTTACTATCATTTACCTTACAAATGATTTGTTATGAGTATTATGGAAAACAGTGCACCACAAACATCGCTAAGTAAAAGTCTTATTTTACTTATGGCGGTTGCCACAGGCATGGTTGTTGCCAGTAATTACTACGCACAACCTCTACTTGATTCAATCGCAAACTATTTCCACATATCGGCTACTTTGGCCGGATTTATTGTCACTACAGCGCAATTCAGTTATGCCATAGGGTTAATGTTATTAGTGCCTCTTGGCGATATCTTTGAACGTCGCTCACTCATTATTACCATGACATTAATTTCAGCGAGTGGTCTATTGATTACCGCTATGGCATCTAATATTTGGGTGATGTTAATAGGAACTGCGCTCTCAGGTATGTTCTCTGTTGTAGCTCAAATTCTTGTTCCTTTTGCTGCTACGCTTGCCGCGCCACATCAACGAGGAAAGGCCGTCGGAACGATTATGAGTGGCCTTTTACTCGGGATCTTACTGGCGAGAACTGCATCTGGGTTAATGGCATCATTTACTAATTGGCAGGGTATTTTCTGGGTGGCAAGTATTTTTCTGGCCATTTTAGCGATCACTTTATGGCGCTGTTTACCCACTTATAAAAGTGAAACTGACTTAAATTATTTCCAATTGCTAGGCTCTATTTTCAAATTATTTGCAACAACGCCCGTGTTAAGGACTCGCTCATTAGTTGGTGCACTTATTTTTGCTCACTTTGGTTTATTATGGACTTCAATGGCTTTTTTATTGGCTTCTGATCCTTTTAATTACTCAGATGCCGTGATTGGGTTATTTGGTCTTGTCGGCGCCGCAGGTGCATTGATGGCGGGTAAAGCGGGTGTATTAGTTGATAAAGGAAAAGGCAAGAAAACGACTACCGTGGGATTAGTCATCCTCTTTCTTTCTTGGGGTTTTATCGTTATTGCACCTTATTATCACTGGATTGGGCTCATCAGCTTTATTATTGGCGTTGTCCTGCTAGACTTAGCGGTTCAAGGTGTTCATGTCACCAATCAGAGTACCATATATCGTATTTTACCGGATGCTAGAAACCGCCTAACTGCCGCATATATGACAAGCTATTTTATCGGTGGTGCATTAGGATCTTTACTATCGGGCTATGCTTATCATCAATATGGATGGACAGGTGTTTCTATCGCTGGATTAGTCATTGGTGTTATTGGTCTTATTGTTTGGTTTTTAGGTTATAAAAATGATCCAATAATCCACACTGAATAATTTTCAGACCCAAGGATGGGTTATATTATTTCTTCAATCCTACTCTAATCAGAATAAAATATGAATGTTTTAACAGCGTGATTACTATTAATGTATATCATCATCCTATTCTTTATTAAGAAAATTATATCAATCTTCCCAATAAAGCACTATATAAATAATTTCATTTCGATATCATAAGCATAACAACCATTGGTAGTGATAATAAATTTATTACGTGTTTTATCGTAAAAAATGATCCATTTTTTCGTAAATAGACTACTATTCATTGTCAGATAAGTGATAAATTGATTTTATTAACTTATAACAAAGAGATAAGTACCTATCTTTTTTTTTGTGTTATCATTCAGAAAATTTATGAATCAGGTAACATAATCAAAAAAACATAGTGACTATAAATAATAAAAATTGCTAAATTGTGTGTTTAATATACCATTTAACATGTTGATAACAGCATTATCCTAATTTTCGAAACTAACAAGGTGTCTAAAAATGGAAAGCTCATTTACGCCAACAGAAGAATTACTAAACACTCGCGCTACACAACAGAAATCGCTTAACAAAGATATTCCTTATCAAGAAATTTTGTTAACTCGACTTTCTATGCATGTTCAAAGCAAACTTCTTGAAAGTCGTAATAATATGTTGAAGTCTCAGGGTATTAACGAGACATTATTTATGGCACTAATGATATTAGATACGACAGAAAATCGTAGTATTCAACCATCAGAATTAAGTGCGGCTTTAGGCTCTTCAAGAACAAACGCAACTCGTATTGCTGATGAGCTTGAAAAACAAGGTTGGATTGAACGCCGTGAAAGTCATAATGATCGTCGTTGTTTACATCTCCATTTAACTGATGCAGGTGAAGAGTTTTTAAATAGCTTATTACCACCGCAACATCAGTGTTTAAAACAAATCTGGTCTGTATTAGATCAATCTGAACAAAGACAGCTTGAAACGCTAATGCGTAAGCTATTATTACAATTAGATACTTTGGCTGAAAAAGCTTGTGAATAAGTAGCATAATAGATAGTTTTATTGATCTAATCCTATTTAAGCCATAAATCGGCAAACATACTTACCCATTAGCATTTATAATTTACCCTCACGCTAATAATTATTCTAAGATTGACTTTATAATTATGTTTCCAGTTTTAATACTGGAAACATATCTAATGATGTTTTTCTGGTTTTATGGAGATCTTTTAAATGAGTGTTAATGAGGAAAATACCCCCCCTCAGGCTCCCATTCGCAATAAAAAACGAACTCGCCGAAATGTTCTACTGTTGCTAACTATCTTATTTATTGTTGCTGGCGTAGCTTACACAGCTTATTGGTTTATGGTGCTAAGGCATCATGAAACGACAGATAATGCTTATGTGACTGGCAATCAAATCATGGTAATGCCTCAGATTTCTGGTTCTGTTACCACTGTTTATGTGGATAACACCGATTTTGTAAAAGCGGGAGACCCCTTAGTTTTATTAGATTCAAGTGATGAAAAACTGGCATTAGAAAAAGCAAAAACAGCATTAGCGAATAGTGTTCGCCAAATGCATCAACAAATCATCCACGGTCGCCAATTAAAAGCAAACATCGTTTTGCGCGAAACGGAGCTCACTAAATTACAAAATGATCTTCGTCGCCGTGAAGTTTTAGGCGAACGCAATGTGATTGGTAAAGAAGAACTTCAACACGCCAGAGAAGCTGTTTCCACTGCAAAAGCTGCTTTAGAAGTTGCAAGAGAGCAATATAATGCTAATCAGGCAATTATCTTAAATACACCAATTGCACAGCAACCTTCCGTTTTACAAGCATCAACCGATGTTCGTAATGCATGGCTCGCTTTAGAACGTACTAAAATTTTAAGTCCAATAGATGGCTATGTTTCACGTCGTAGCGTTCAAGTAGGTGCACAAGTCGCACCAGGTAAACCTTTAATGGCTATTGTTCCCGTAACAGGTATGTGGATTGATGCCAATTTTAAAGAAACTCAGCTCGCTAATATGCGTATCGGCCAACCAGCCAAAATTACAACTGACTTTTATGGTAAAAAAGTGATTTATCATGGCACTGTATTAGGTTTAGATATGGGAACTGGGAGTGCTTTCTCATTATTACCTGCTCAAAATGCCAGTGGTAACTGGATAAAAGTTGTTCAGCGCTTACCTGTTCGTATTTCATTAGATGAAAAAGAGTTAGCGGAAAAACCACTGCGTATTGGTCTTTCTTCTGAAGTAACCGTTGATACAATTAACCTCGATGGAAAAGTATTATCACACAGTGAACGCCAAGTACCTGCTTATCATACTGATGCATTAACTATTGATATGTCAGCGATTAATAAACTGATCAATGAAATTATTGAACAGAATGCGGGACAATAAAGGCGAGGTGTAAAGGTGATTAAAGAGCCATTACAAGGAGGAAAACTTGCCTTAATGACCATCGCTCTTGCGTTGGCCACCTTTATGCAAGTTCTCGATTCTACAATCGCTAACGTAGCCATTCCAACTATTGCAGGAAACTTAGGTGCCTCTAACTCACAAGGGACTTGGGTTATTACCTCTTTTGGTGTAGCAAATGCTATTTCTATCCCAATTACAGGTTGGTTAGCAAAACGTATTGGTGAAGTTCGACTTTTTATGTGGTCAACGGCACTTTTTGCGTTAACCTCATGGCTTTGTGGTATTTCACAAAGCCTTGAAATGCTGATTTTCTTTCGTGTGCTTCAAGGTTTAGTTGCCGGACCGCTTATTCCTTTATCACAAAGTCTGTTATTGAATAACTATCCACCAGCAAAACGAAATATGGCACTTGCGCTATGGTCAGTAACCATTGTTGTTGCACCGATTTTAGGACCTATTTTAGGTGGCTATATCAGCGATAACTATCACTGGGGATGGATATTCTTTATTAACGTCCCATTTGGTGTGTTGATTATTATGTGTATATCAAACACATTAGCTGGGCGAGAAACAAAAACCGAAATTAAACCAATTGATACCATTGGTCTTGTTTTACTTGTTGTTGGTATAGGTGCTTTACAAATCATGCTCGATCAGGGTAAAGAGCTTGATTGGTTTAACTCAACAGAAATTATAATTCTCACCATTGTGGCGGTGGTTGCACTTAGTTTCTTAATTGTTTGGGAGTTAACAGACGACCATCCGGTGATAGACCTTTCACTCTTTAAGAGCCGAAACTTTACCATTGGTTGTGTCACGCTCAGTCTCGCCTATATGATCTATTTTGGTACCATTGTTTTACTGCCACTACTTTTACAAGAAGTCTTTGGCTATACAGCAACATGGGCTGGATTAGCATCTGCATCGGTAGGTTTATTGCCTTTAATTATCACACCGATTATAGGCAAGTTTGGTGGTAAAGTAGATTTACGCTATATCATCAGCTTCAGCTTTATTATATTTTCTGTATGTTTTTATTGGCGAGCTTATACCTTCGAACCAGGAATGGATTTTGCCACTGTGGCATGGCCTCAATTTTGGCAAGGCTTAGCGGTTGCATGTTTCTTTATGCCGTTAACAACAATGACATTATCTGGATTACCCCCAGAAAAAATGGCATCTGCATCAAGTCTTTCAAATTTCTTAAGAACATTGGCAGGGGCAATTGGTGCATCGTTAACTACGACAATTTGGACACAAAGAGAATCACTTCACCATGAAACCTTTGTAGAAAAAATTAATCCACTTGATCCTGATTCACAAATGGCATTCCAGCAAATGAATGATCTTGGTCTTTCAAATGAACAAGCATCGGCCTATTTAGCGAAAACCATTACTGAACAAGGATTAATTATTTCAGCCAATGAGATTTTCTGGTTAGCTGCAGGTATTTTCCTTATCATGATGATCGTGGTTTGGTTTGCTAAACCGCCATTCTCTCCAGGAAAATAACGCAATTCACGTAGATCTTATACATAAAAAAACCGCTTAAATCACCATGACTAAGCGGTTTTTTATCATTTTTTATTTAACACTATAAAGCGATTAGCCTTGGTGCTGACGCCACCATTCTGCTAATAATACACCTGAAGCTACAGAAACGTTTAAGCTCTCTACGTGCCCTGTTCCGCCGATGTAAATGCTCATATCACCTTGATTTAAAGTGCTTTCACTTAAGCCATCTTTCTCTTGACCTAAGATAAGTACCATTTTCGCTGGTAATTGTGCTTTTGATAATGGCACACTGCCTTTGTGGCTTGATGTTGCCACTAGTGTATAACCCGCCTTTTTAAATTTATCTAAAGTTTGAGCAAAATTATCAGCATCAATACCTTGGATATATTCAGCGCCACCTTCTGCGGTACGAACAGCCGCACCAGATTCTAATACAGCAGAATCAGGAGAAATAACCCCTTTCACACCAAAATGCGCACAACTACGCATAATTGCACCTACGTTATGTGGATTCCCCACATCTTCAAGTGCTAATACGCAATCATGTTCAGGTGCATCTTTCAGATAAGTTTCTGCATCATGACCGACACGTTTTTTAATTAAGAAGCATACACCACCATGATGATCGGTACGGGCGGCTTTGACCATCTCTTCTTCTTCAACAACGTGATAGGCTTTACGATTTGCAGCCATCCATTTTAGTGCATCACGAAAACGTGGCGTAACGTCTTGTAAAAACCAAGCGCGAACAATCGCGTCAGGACGATTTTTAAACATTGCCTGACAGGCATTTTCACCATAAATGCGAGTTTCTTCTAAACGCTGGCGACGTAGCTGTTCTGGATCGATTTGGCTCTTACCAGTAATGCCATCGTGCTCTTTAATTGCCTCTTCACCAGCAGGGCGAGAAACCGTTTTCCATGGAGAAAAACTTCCGCCTTCGCTATCGCGAGAAGGTTTTGATTCATTACGTGATGTGCCACGCCCTGAAGGTTTACCTGCACCGCGGTCATCACGACGAGAAAATTTGTTATCACCACGTCTGTTATCGCGGTTTTTATCATCACGGCTATCACCGCGTCTGTTGTCACGGCTATTTCCACGACCATCTTCAGGACGACGGGATGGTTTTTTAGGTTTATTATCGGCATTGTCCTCACTACGGACATACATCACTTTTACTTTGCCGTTTTTACCTTCATAAGAATCGTTCATTTGTCTCTCCAACTGCAATAGGGGCGCAGATTACATGATAGTTTAGCAACTGTCACCGAGAGAATCACGCAGAGTAAGAGATAAACCTATATCAAAAAACTCTCGCTTTAAAAGTAAGATTGGATTTAACCTTTTATAAACAAAAAAACAACCAATATATCAACATGAAAGAGAGTTATTTATCATTGAATTTAACTAAATGGAAAAGTGTATCCATGATTAATGTTTTCCTAAAATCATGATTAAATGTAGTTTGCTCTTCATCACTCAGATTAAGAAAGTTTTTCCCTGTATTGTGTAATACCGTTTCTATTGTGGATGTTAAATCATTTTCTTTTCCATTATTTAAGTTATTTAATTCATTTTGTAAACTATCAATATAATTAAGCGAAAAAAGGCCACATCCATTAGGTGCATTTTTTTGTAAATTAAATTTTATATTAAAAGTATTAAATCCTTTTTCTTCTAGCCTAGTTAATAATTCATTACGATCATCATTTTTTTCTTTGGTTGAAGGCAATGAGTCACATAAAAAACAGTTATCTTTATAAGTAAATAATGAAACCCAATGGTTATTATTGACTAAAACTACATAATTTTTTAACTCATCAGATTTTTTATTATTTTCTATTTTTTCAAGTATTGTTTCATAGTGACCAATATCACATTGATAGGATTGAAGTGAAACCCAAGACTGTAATTCTGATGCAGAGATATAACGATTATTATTACTTACGCTTTCAGCATTATTAGCAAACACGCTTTTAGTACATTCTATATTTAAATAATTATCAATCGCTGAGATAAAAACATTATTCCCTTTTCCCTGTTGCCCAGCAATCGCATCCCCACAAGCCATGGCGCTTAATAAAGGTCGCTCTTTGAAATATTCTTTATCGTCTCTTACTTTTATTTCATAGAGTGATTTAATAAATTCTTTAATATCACCTCTTATTGTATTATTTAATTTTGAATAAATTAAATAGAGTTGATTAGTGGCATATAAGCTTATTTCTTTATTTTCATGAAACATGATATTGGCTAAATATTCTAAATCTTCTAAATATTTTAAACTTAGATTTCTTACTGAATTAGCGAGTTGATCTATTTGATTTTTGGCCACTTCAAGACTACAAAGATCAATATCAAAGATATTAAATGAATTTTGAATTTCATTACTTTCAATATTCTGTTCATTAGTGATGAAAGAAGTTGGTGTTATGTTCATAAATCCCCGCAACTTATTAAATAATAATAATCCTATTGCCATCCTGTAAATTAGCTTTCATAAAAAAAACAACTGATAGTAGACCTTTGGGTATCATGATAATATTCGATTCTTTTTTATCAGTATTGGTCAATCTGTTATGCACGACAATGCAGTCTCTCGACTTCGTCAATATCGACTTTCAATTTCAACTCGCCCTTTTAAAGCGCGAGGTTTTCGTACAAAACGTTGCACTTTTTGCTTATTACCAGAAAAACAGTGTCTTTGTGACACAATTGTCAATCAACCAGCAAAAAGCCGATTTTGTTTATTGATGTATGATACTGAAGTGATGAAGCCAAGTAATACGGGGAAATTAATTGCCGATGTACTACCAGACACACAGGCTTTTTTATGGTCCCGAACGACTCAAGAACCGGCCTTGCTTGATCTAATCAATACACCAGATAGGCAAGCTTATGTTGTCTTCCCTGAAAGCTATGCATCAAAAGAACGTATTGTATACAACCAACTCCCTGCAAATAGCAAACCACCTTTATTTATCCTTCTTGATGGTACTTGGAGTGAAGCACGAAAAATGTTTCGCAAAAGCCCCTATCTTGATGCTCTGCCCATCTTCTCTTTAAATGAAGCCAGCAAATGTGACTATGTACTTCGCCAAGCAGCAAGGGAGGATCAACATTGTACTGCAGAAGTTGCGGCTTCTATTTTAGAGAATGTCGGCGATATTCAAGCTTCACAACAACTTTTTTCTCATTTTAGTTACTTTCGTCAACAATATTTACTTGGAAAACCAGACCGAAGTCAGGCAAAAGAAGAGCAAATCAGCTACATTGAATAGCAGTTGATAATGAAACGCTGGAGTGAATATGAGCCAACGAGGTCTTGAAGCACTATTACGTCCTAAATCTATTGCAGTGATCGGTGCCTCTGAAAAATTGGGTCGAGCAGGAACAACAATGATGAGAAACCTGCTCAGCGGCGGGTTTAATGGTCCAGTATTTCCGATTAATCCCTCTCGTGGCTCTGTTTCTGGTGTTTTTACTTATCCTTCTATTGATAAATTACCTCAGATCCCTGATCTCGCGATTATTTGTACACATCATCGCCGCAACCTTGAGCTACTAAAACAATTAGGTGAATCGGGTTGTAAAGCCGTTATTGTGCTTTCCGCACAACCTGAACAATTTCAACCAATAAAATTACTTTGCCAGCAATATCATATCCGCTTACTTGGCCCAAATAGCTTGGGGCTGTTAGCGCCGTGGCAAGGTTTAAATGCCAGCTTTTCACCTTTGCCAGTTAAAAAAGGAAAGTTGGCGTTTATTTCTCAATCAGCGGCTGTCGCCAATACGATTTTAGATTGGGCTTATTATCGTAATATTGGTTTTTCCTATTTTATTGCGTTAGGTGATAACCAAGATATCCAAGTTGATGATTTATTAGATTTTCTAGCAAGGGACAGTAAAACCAGCGCTATTTTATTGCACCTCGAACATATCAAAGATGCACGACGTTTTATGTCGGCATCTCGTAGTGCTTCGCGTAACAAACCGATTTTGGTGATAAAAAGCGGTCGTACTCAAAAAGCTCAACTGTTATTGGGTGATACGCCGAGTTATGACGTCGCTTATGATGCAGCTTTTCAACGTGCGGGGTTATTACGAGTACAAGATACCCATGAAATGTTTTCTGCCGTTGAAACACTTAGCTATATGACGCCTTTAAAAGGCGAAAAATTGATGATTATGAGCAATGGCTCTGCGCCTGCGGCCATGGCGATAGATGAGTTATTTTTGCATTCAGGTAAGCTGGCGAAACTGACAGATGAAACAACGCAAAAACTACAAAATGTTATTCAAGAAGAAAATAGCATTCGTAACCCACTAAACTTAGGTGATGATACAACCGTTGATCGCTATATTGCAACGCTCAATTGCTTATTAGATAGTCATGATCATGACGCTTTATTACTTATTCATACCCCAAGTGCTATTGCACCTAGT
Organism: Proteus sp. TJ1640; assembly: GCF_003144445.1. Taxonomy (NCBI): domain Bacteria; kingdom Pseudomonadati; phylum Pseudomonadota; class Gammaproteobacteria; order Enterobacterales; family Morganellaceae; genus Proteus; species Proteus sp. TJ1640. Next base: position 3,807 of record NZ_PENY01000031.1, on the reverse strand, counting down.
ATTGAAACAGCACAACGCGTCATAGCAGCAATTAATCAGCATCCTAGACGAAAATGGCTCACCGTTTTTACTAACTGGGGTGGAGAATATTCATCTCAGCAATCGCGTAAATTATTTAGTGAAGCAGGAATTCCAACCTACCGAACACCCGAAGGTGCCGTTACCGCATTTATGCATATGGTGGAATATCGTCGAAATCAGAAACAGTTAAAAGAAACGCCAGCATTACCTTTAGATGTCAAAATGAATACGCAACAAGCACATCGTTGCATTGAAGAAGCATTAAAAAATAAGCAATATCGATTAGATACACACCAAGTTCAGCCCATTATGGAAGCTTACGGTTTTAATACACTTCCTACTTGGATTGCTCATAATGCACAAGAAGCTGTAAATATAGCGGAAAAAATTGGCTATCCCGTTGCACTAAAATTACGTTCTCCTGATATTCCTCATAAATCTGAAGTACAAGGTGTCATGCTTTACCTACGTGACAGCACTGAAGTTTCATCAGCGGCCCATGCCATTATTGAACGAGTAACCGAACTCTACCCTGAGGCTCAAATTCAGGGTTTATTAGTGCAAAGTATGGCAAATCGAGCAGGCTCTCAAGAACTACGAGTCGCAATAGAGCAAGATCCGATTTTTGGCCCATTAATTGTATTAGGTGAAGGGGGAGTTGAGTGGCAAATAGAAACGAAAGCCGCAGTTGCTTTGCCACCTCTTAATATGGCGCTTGCTCGCTATCTGGTTATTAATGCGATAAAAAGCGGAAAGATACAACCAAGAAGTGCTTTACAGCCTCTAAATATCTTAAGTTTAAGCCATTTTTTGGTACAGGTTTCTCACCTACTTTTAGATTGTCCACAAATAGTTAGGCTAGATATTCACCCATTACTGGCTTCTGGCAATGATTTTACACTATTAGATGTTGCAATGGAGTTAGCTCCACTGCAAGGTGATCCTCACCAAAGGCTCTCTATCCGCCCTTATCCTAATGAATTAGAAGAAATATTTTATTTAAGAGATAGCAATCCTTGTTTTATTCGCCCTATTTTGCCTGAGGACGAACCTCTACTAAAAACGTTTATTAATCAAGTGACAAAAGAAGATCTTTACTATCGTTATTTTAGTGAAATCAGTGAGTTTACACATGACGATCTCGCGAATATGACGCAAATTGATTACGATCGAGAAATGGCTTTTGTCGCAATCCGAAATCCTGAAGATCAGCCTGAAATCATTGGTGTTGCCCGCGCAATGGCAGATCCAGATAATCAACATGCAGAATTTGCTATCCTTGTACGTTCTGATTTAAAAGGAAATACCTTAGGCCATCAACTTATGACTAAACTTATTAACTATACTAGAGAGCATGGCATTAAACGTTTAACCGCAATAACCATGCCTGAAAATCGCAACATGATAAGTTTAGCAAAAAAACTAGGGTTTTCTGTTGAAGTACAATTTGATGAAGGAATAGTCAATCTTGATTTGCAGCTTGAACCATCAAAAAATAGCCTAATGCTATAATCATAAAAGAAAGTTTCTTTATGTGATTGTTCACGCATCCTTTGATAAATTAGCTATATATGATGATTTTATGCGTACATCCCATATAACTAATGTTATGATCAGTAGATCGGTTAAAGAAAATCCACATGGACGATGGCTCCATCTGCCATCATAAACAAGAGAATTAAGCACTGTGATGTTGTCTAAACTAAAACTTGCTAAGCATCAACAACACCTTGCACAACTGCCTAAATTAGCTCAGTCAGTTGCTGATGTTGAAACGCTTTATCAAACATCCGCGTTTCGCAGCACCTTATTGAAATATATTGCTCAAGCCCAAAAAGAGATCTTTATTACAGCTCTTTACCTAGAGCACGATGAGGCCGGTGAAGAGATCCTTGATGCGCTTTACACCGCAAAACAACAACGTCCTGAATTATCCATTACCGTTATTGTTGACTGGCACAGAGCTCAACGTGGGCGAATTGGTGTCTCTGCTGATGCGACAAATGCAGATTGGTATTACCATGTTGCACAACAGCATCCTGATATAGAGCTCCCTATTTATGGGATACCTGTTAATACTCGTGAAGCGCTAGGTGTATTACACCTTAAAGGCTTTATCTTTGATGATACGGTTATTTATAGTGGTGCAAGCATTAATAATGTGTATTTGCATAAGCTAGATAAATATCGCTATGACCGATATCATATTATTCAAAATAGTGAATTAGCAACCACAATGAAACAGTTTATTGTGGACGATCTTCTGCAATCTGAAGCGATTCAACGTCTTGATATTAAAGATAGAGTTCGTTGTGCTGAAATAAAAAATTGCATACGTCAATTTCGTTTTAATTTACGCACGCGTGATGGCTATGATATTAAAACCAATGCTTCTAATCATGAATTAGCCGTCACGCCTTTAGTAGGTTTAGGTAAGAAAAATATCTTAAATAAGACCATTTCTCACCTAATGGCTTCTACAGAAGAAAAATTAGTTATTTGCACACCTTATTTTAATTTACCAGCGATCCTTGTTCGTCAAATCAGCCATTTATTAAGAAATGGCAAACAAGTCGAAATTATTATTGGTGATAAAACGGCAAATGACTTTTATATTCCACCTGAAGAGCCGTTTAAAATTATTGGAGCCCTACCTTATCTCTATGAGATCAATCTGCGTAAATTTACCCAGCGTTTCCAACGGTTTATTGATAATGACCAGTTAACAGTAAGGCTCTGGAAAGACGGTGATAATACCTATCACTTAAAAGGTATGTGGGTTGATGATAATTGGCAATTGATTACAGGTAATAATCTTAACCCACGAGCATGGGGATTAGATTTAGAAAATGCGATATTAATTCATGATCCTAAACATGAATTACATGAACAACGGCATAAAGAGCTAGATTGTATTCGCCAAAAAACACGTATTGTAAAACACTACCAAGAGTTAGAAAGCATTAAGCTTTACCCACTTAAAGTGAAAAAATTAATCAAGCGGTTACGACGTATTCGTGTTGATAGATTAATTAGCCGTATACTTTAACCAATGCTTCATTTGATAAGCCTTGCTAAATTACAGCAAGGCTTTTTTGTTTAATAATATTGTTTTCTCAAATCAACCTTTATCTTTAATAATCTTCTATATTAAAAACACTCTTATCAATGAAAAGGCTTTTATTTTTTATGAAATTAAAGCTCAAATATTGCTCTCTGATTATTTTATTATCAATAATGACTTTAAATGGGTGCACATCATTTCATTTTGCCAATGATAATTGGCAAGGCAAAGATAAAGCTCAGCATTTCTTATTTTCTATGGCAGCCTCTGCGGGAGCAAATGCGTATACAGATCATCAAAAATATGGTCATAGAGAGGGATTATTAATTGGACTCTCGTTTTCGATTAGTCTAGGGGTAGCGAAAGAGCTTTATGATAGTCGTCCTGAAGGTACTGGTTGGAGCTGGCATGATTTTGCTTACGATGTTGCTGGGGCAGTAGCGGGTTCATTGCTTTATCAGCAATTAAAGTAACACAAAATAGTATTCATAATAGAACAACTATTCTGTATTCCTTTAAGATATGATGAGTCAGCAATATAATATTAATATCGAAACATTATGGGTTATAAGTCCAAGAGTAATGATTAAAAATATCAAACCTTGAATGTGGATTTGTTTTATTGATCTGTTTAACAACCCCCAAACGCAAAAAAGCCAACCCATTGGGTTGGCTTTCTCGTCTTATTTAATGCCTGGCAGTTCCCTACTCTCACATGGGGA
>NZ_PENY01000026.1:0-93428 GCF_003144445.1 Proteus sp. TJ1640 | reverse complement strand
GACTTATAACCTGAAACAGATTGATGATAACCATTATGAACTGACAGTGAGTGTGCCTGGATATCAAGAAGATGACTTATCAGTTTCATTGAAAGGAAGCCGTTTATTGATTGAAGGGAAAAAAGAAGAAAAATCAGAAGAAGACAATGATAAATGGATCCACCGAGGCATATCTCAAGGACAATTTACGTTGCAATTTGACCTCGGTAAAAATGTTAAAATAGAAAAAGCCGATTTATCAAGTGGACTTCTGACTATTGCTATTGAGTATGAGTTGCCTGAAGAAGAAAAACGGCAAACAATAGCAATAGAAAATAAAGATAAAAGCTAATTGAGTTAGATAATGTGAATAAGATTAAGGCTACACATAATGTGTAGCCTTAATTGTTTTTGTCAGGGCTTTAAATTGGATTAATTCAAACTTGAGTTGATTAGTTTTATCGATAGAAAATAATTATTTCTTATTTTACTGTCCAAGCCTCTGAGAAAAGGCGCTTTGAAAATAATTCAGCTAACCCACAGATTTGTTTTAAGCGTAATACTTCATCTTGTGACATACCTAGTTCATCACCAATCCGTTTATCGCTCCATCCTAATCGGGATAGATCTCTAACTATATCTGACATAGCTGCGACTTGATGTTGTCCTCTTGCTCGATTATGACGAATAGTTGTTGCTATTTGATCTGACATTGTGTTGTTTTTAACATCAAGGATGGTGACTGGTAAATAATTATTAATTCGTTTTTTTAAGGCGTTTTCTTTACTTAATAAATAACGATGATAGCCATCAACGATTTGCCATTGCAATTGTTTAGTTTTATTTTGTGGGGCAGATACTACAACAACAGGTTGAGTATAACCGTCTTTTATCAATGAGGTTTTGAGTAATCTCTTTTCTGTAGGAGACATAACATTAGGATTGTAGTCATTTGCTATGACTTGATTTTGCTTTATCCAAAGAACACAGTCTATAGGTTCATTTTTGAATGGACTAACTTGATGAAGAAATAGTTTGATTTTATTGATAGCTTCGATTTTTTGCTCATCATTTAGTTTTAGTAGATAATCTTTTAGCGAAGAAAACACTGTTTCAATAGTCATATTTACCTCTTGTTAAATCAACTGCCAATTTTTACGTTTTTCCTGTATCCGTTTGCAATATCGGTCATAACAGTGTGATTTAGTAGGACTAAATGCTAATGTTCTACACCAAAAATCATTACGTAAAATAGTTTTACAGATCCGTCGCCAAGACGGGATTTGTTTACTGCTAGTATGACCATCTTGTTCATCGGGTATACCATTTGGGTAATCTCGCTCAACATACCAATGAAGGTAAACTGCGATTTTATTTCGGTAATGTTCGGCTGTTTGTTCCGGTAAGCTCGCTAGTAAAAAGTGGGCGTAAGATTTCCATGTATGATGGGCTGGTTTACTAATTTTACGTTGCCCAAAAAAACCTGATTTATTATGAGGGTGAGTGTATAACATACCTGCATCAGCACCACTCACTCGTTCACAGGCGAGACTCCACGTCTCAGGTTCTAAAACATGGTATAACCATAGCCCTTTACGTTGTTCAGGGCCAAATGGCTCACAAATACGCATTTGACTTAAACTAACCCCAGCTTGGTGCATTAGATCATAAATAGAATTATAGGGTAGGTTAAAACGTGAAATGTATGTCCAAATATCTTTTACATGCCAGTCATAAATAGGATAGGCCATATAATAAAAACCTTCGGGTGATGCCGTTGTCCATGGGATATCATCGGCATAACGTAGTTTTTGGTTGTTATTGATAGCAATAAAGCGATTTAATGATTCATCGGCTCTGATCCCTAATAAAATAACTGAACTACGATGATTTCCCGTGATCCACTGATTAAATGCAGGTGTGAAGTCTTCAAAAATCATATTCGGATGATAAAAAGGGAAAAAGTCTGGATCAGTTATTGCGTCTTCTGGCGGTTGCCTTACCCATTTTTTTTCTGGTTCCCAAGCTGTCCAAGTCGGTTCATATTGTGAGATCCCGCTTTCCGTCGTTATAGGTAATGCTATCCAGTAAAATCGCTCCGTACAGTCTTCATACAAAAATTTCATTTTTGCAACATGGCTAATGGTTGCGGAGTATTGCACTTCCCAGTCAAGAAACATGACATTGAATTTTCGATGCCGCTTTCTTGCTTCTGCAGCAACAAGATGAAACAGAACAGTAGAATCTTTACCTCCAGAAAAGGAGAGAGAGATTTGTTCAAAAGTATCAAACAACCATTCAATTCGCGTTTGAGTAGCATCTAGCACATTTATTCCAAGAGGAATTTTGTGTTTGCAAGACATAACTATCACCAGAATAAGTTAGTTAATAGTATTATTACTTAATCATATTTAGACCATAAGGGTAAGTGATGGTTGCTGATTGTTACTGAGATTTACTTGAAAAATAGAATAATAAATCATATGTCATTGTTATTATTGATAGTCTCTAGTAATGAAAGATTTTTTATAATTAAGAGAAATAAAGAAAGTGATTTAGTTAGTAGATAATATTTTAAAGATATTTCCTGATTTATTATTCGGTATTTTCAACTATTCATACAATAAATAAAAAATAAAATAGTCATTTTATGATAGGTATTGTATGACATTAAATACACATGATGGAGTTAAAGTATATACACCAGTGTCATTGAAGCTATATGATTGGTGGGTGCTTAATATTTCTAATAGCTATGCATGGCAGTGTGATACGAATAAATATTTAATTCCACATTTTAAAAATCATCTCGGTGATCGCCATATGGATATTGGTGTTGGAGCGGGATTTTATTTAAAAAAATCAATAAGTTATATAAAAGAAATCTCATTAACTGATCTTAATTTGCACAGTCTGGAACATACTAAAAAGTATTTATCTGATGATAAATTAATAAATTGCCTCCAGCATGATGTTTTTCAGCCTTTTTCTAATAAATTAAATGGATCTTATAATTCTATCTCCTTGTTTTATTTACTACATTGTTTACCAGGAACGATGGATGATAAGAAAAAAGCAATAGAACATATAAGTTATTTACTGACAGAAAAAGGGGTTTTATATGGCGCAACGATTTTAGGGCAGGGAGTTAAACATAATTTCTTTGGTAAAAAATTAATGTCTATTTATAACAAAAAAGGTATTTTTTGTAATTATTCTGATTCGGTAGGCTCTTTGGAAGAAATGCTTTCCTCTTTATTTCATGACATCTCTATACATGTACAAGGTACTGTAGCTTTGTTCACAGCGAAGAATAAAAAATAATAAGAAATATTATTCTGGATTAGAGGCCTTTTATCTTTATTTTCTTAAGGAATGATATGTTAATGCGTAGCCTGTTTTTTGCCTTTTTATTCTTAACACCAGCGGCATTTGCCACAGATACATTAAGTCATAATATTGAATATTATTCTAATGTTACGTTAACGGATTTTAATTCGGGCAAAATTGAAGATGGTCGGTATTTTTGTGTTAAGGCCATGAATCATGGCGGTCAATTTATCGCCTGTGCTGTATCAAATAAGTCAGATTGGGCTTCTTCTTATGAGCACTTTTTTCAGCAAGCACATTATTACTACACAACAGGTAAAAGCTTTAGGTTATATGTTCAACCTAATGTTTGGACTCATCCCAAATTTACTCGAGTATATTCAAATAAAGCGATAGCAGGGTTCGCTAGTTGTCATAATAGTCGTTGCATGGGACCAATAAAAGATAACTAATTGAATAATAGTATATTTTATAACTTACATTATCCTTTCCTAATACGCAGACCACAGTACTCATCACACCCTAATTACTTTACACAAGAGCTGTGTGTCTGCTCCTATAACTAAAATATTCGGTCGATCTGGGAGATGACGACACGGTTATTGAACAGACTGTTAATCCGACAGAAAATATCATAAATGCAGGTAGCTTCGATGTTATTTCCGCATGGGTTCTTTATCTACAGAAATATATCAAACATAAAATTGAACTAAATAAATACGATTATCAGGTAGCTTTTGATTATCGTGATAAGTGGTAATGAACAAACGTATATAATATTTATTCGTATCGTTTTAAAAGCCTCTTAACGAAGGTTTTTTTGTTCCAAATGACGATCTAGAAAAATCAGTAAGTTAATCAATCTTAACACACTCACCTTCAATAAAGTCCTCTCCGTCATTTTCGCATTTTACAATATGGCACCTCCCAGCCAGACCATACCGACTAACGACACAGCGAACATCAGGAGAACTACTTAAGCCTTCGGGTTTGTTTTGTCGTCTCTCATAGCTAGATACTTTTTCTAATAATCCATCATCACCGATCCGCTGACCTGTGGTTAAAGCCAACAACATGCCGCATTGCAGGTAAAGAGGGTGATTTTTAACTTGCTGATAAATAGGGCGCCATTCTTGAATATCCTAATACTTTGACGTCAGCGATATCTAATGCGGTTATCTCTTTTTATATTTTCGTACCACAATACTGGCGGAATAAATTAATAGGTTTCATTTTTGTCGATAAGAATTAATTTTTAATTCACCGATATCTAATCTTACTAATATGAATACAGTTATGATCTACTATAATCAGATTATATGAATGTTTCATATGAGGTTGTAAGAATGCTTAACTCTGTTACAGATATTCACAAAAATAATTTTGTTAGTAAAAAAATTATTGTAGGGATTAGCACTTGTTTATTAGGCAATAATGTTAGGTTTGATGGTGGTCATAAGTGCTTTCATCTTGCCGTAGATGAATTATCTAATTATTTTGAATATCAATCGGCTTGTCCTGAGATGGCTATTGGTTTACCTACACCAAGACCAGCACTAAGATTAGTTAAATCAAATTCAGGAGAAATTGCATTAAAATTTAGTAACGGGAGTGAAGGTGATTTAACTGAAAAGATGAATCGGTATTCTGTTGAGTATTTAGAGAAATTTAATCAGTTTAGTGGGTATATTGTTTGTGCAAAATCACCAAGTTGTGGATTAGAGCGTGTTCGTGTATATGATCCTATTGGTAATGGTAATCGGAAGGCAGGGACGGGTATTTTTACAGAAAATCTGAAAAAAAAGATGCCTTGGTTACCAGTAGAAGAAGATGGACGATTGAATGATCCTCATATAAGAGAAAATTTTGTTATACGTGTATTTGCACTGGATGAGTTGAATGAATTGAGAATGAACGCATTTACTCGTCAGTCTTTAATCGATTTCCATACAAGATATAAACTGCTCTTATTGGCTCATTCACAACCTCTTTATAGAGAGTTAGGTCGCTTTGTTGCTAATAATAAAGAATGGCATTCATTGGAAGCTTTTTTTGATGAATATCGAAATAGATTTATGACATTATTACAACACCAAGCAACACGACGTAATCATACCAATGTTCTTATGCATGTACAGGGGTATTTTAAGCGCTATTTAACACCAAATCAGCGACAAGCATTAAGTCAATTAATTTTAGAATATCGTCAAGGAATACAGCCTTTATTAGCACCTTTAACATTAATTAATTATTATCTATCAGAGTATCCTGATAATTATTTGAGTAAACAGAGATATTTTCATCCTTATCCCCAATCCTTAAGATTACGTTATGGATTATAATAAACTTATTGATAGGAGGAAAATATGATACGTTCTTTTGTCACTTTTTTAAGCTCATTGATTCTTACTGGATGCAATGTTATTCCTCCGAGTGACATTGAGCCTGTTAATAATTTTGATCTATCACGTTATCTTGGGCAGTGGTATGAGGTCGCTAGAATAGATAATCGTTTTGAAAAAGGCTTAACGAAAGTTACCGCAAATTATTCATTACGAAATGATGGTGGTGTTAAGGTTATTAATCGAGGTTGGAGTCAAAATAAACATCGCTGGAAAGAAAGTATCGGTAAGGCTTATTTTGTTGATTCATCTAATAAAGGTGCATTAAAAGTATCATTTTTTGGTTCATTCTATGGTGGATATAATATCATCAAATTGGATAAGAATTATCAATATTCTTTGGTTGTAGGGCCAGATAAAGATTATTTATGGATTTTATCACGTACACCGACCATGCCATCAAATTTGTTGAATGAATATATTAATTTTGCAACATCATATGGATTTGATAGTAGCAGGATCATAATATTTTAACAAAAGGTATATAGCTGAATTTAAATACTATCTAATTTGGTAGTATTTAATTATGACTTGAAGGTGTCTATTCGTAATATGAATGGGGATTTGTTATCGGGATGGCGTTAACATGCTCGGGCTTAAAAAGCTATTGCAGTGTCCGTAAACGGTGACTTTATGCAGGTTCTGAGCAATCCTAAGCGGCTCATTGATATTCATAGAGAGAAATAATAATGAGTCAAAAGCAAAATATTAGTGATTATACGGAAGCTGAATTTTTATCATTTGTTAAACAAATTTTTAATGTAGAAAACACTACAAAAGAAGATGTTAAGCATATTTTAGAGTTCAAGAATGTAGATAAAGTGTTGCTCATCTTCTAGTAACAAAAGTGTTTCACTCCACACATTAAGTGATCCCCATTTTTTCTTAAAAAATCATATCTGTCATAATGCTTTTGAAAAACACCAAGTCTTTTATGGTTTGCACAGAAGTTACCGATTTAATCATTAAAGATATGGAGAGGCAATTGCTGCTAAGACCGTTACTTATGATTTTTAAGCAGTTCTAATGTGGCGACTTGTTAAAGTTTAATTTAGGCTCAATAAACCAGTGAATAGTTGAGTTAAAAGCTAATAAAAGAGAGAGGCTAATCGTTGATAGTGTTAGTAATATTATGACTAAAAAAGTATATTCCACATGGAAATAAGTTAATATTTGTAAGAAAATAAAACAAATAATAGGATGGATTAAATAAACACCTAAAGCATTGTTTGATACTCTAGCATATTTATCAGTTGATAAAGCGAAATAAATTATACTGGAACCTAAAACAACACTTATCAAGAACTTTAAAATATACATAACAAAAAAAGATGATAAAAAATCAGTTTTAGTAAAGTTTATAATTACGCTATTGATACTGTCCTCATGATAGAGTGTAGCTATAGCTAAAGTTGTAGTGATTACAATTATCAAAAAAGGTTTTTTTCTTAATGAGGATATATTTTCATTATTAATAAAATAAGCCATTATAAAGAATGGGAAATATATAATAATAGAGAAGAATTGGGATGAATTAATTAAATAATTTTTGGCTAAATAAGAAAGCACCAATGATGCTATCAAAATAGAAAATAATATTAATTTATTAGATTTTAATTTTTTTGGTAATAATAAAAAAAAAGTTTGCCAAACAGGTGTAGCTAAAAAAAACCATACTCCATTTTGAGGTTCAAAGATATAAGTATTTAAACTTAATTCGCCTGAGAAGTATAGTGGGATTGCATCAACTGTTTGAAATGTTAAGTAAATGATAATAGATGAAAGTAAACTAAGCTTTAAAGACTTCCACGTGATATTTTTCGTTACAAATGCAACTATAAATACAAACATAGGAATTAGTGTTAAGTTAAAAATATCAATAAGAAGTAAGATCTTGTTTTTATCAGCTAAATTTAAGTAGAAATTAAAAACAATAAAAGAACTCAATATGAGTTTCAAGGTAGGCCAATATGGTTGGGCCATATTATTTGACTCAGGCTTAATTTGTTGTTTCATATGAGCGCCCTATATAGAAATTACTTTATTGTACTGTATTGATACACTTATTTGAAATAAATTTATTAGTCAAGGTAGAGCGGTTTATGATATAGATAATATTTGAGTCGCTACCCCGAAACGTAACATCGATATTCACAATGAAAAAGCTGAATTTGAAAAGCTAACTACTGTCCTTGTTAAATTAATAAAGGCCTCTTAACGGAAGTTTTTTATGTGTTCAAAGCTCATTATATTGGGTATAGATAAAATGTTACAAATCTTTAAGTGAGAATGCTTTTTACTCTACTTATTAGGTGAACTTTGCTTTTTCTTAAAAAATTATATTTGTCATAATATTTTTGAGGAACTCCTAGTTTTTTGTGATTTTGTACAATATACCTTAATTCAGAGCTAACTTTCATTTCGAAAGCTAATGTTTTGAATGCTTACCTAATCATGTTTATATCTCTAATAATAAATTAAGAAAAGATTAAAATAAGCTCATTATTATTCAATAAGTCAATGGTACCTTTTTATAATTAGATAAATCTCATGGAAAATAATATAGGATTCGATTAACTATAAGGAATTAGTTAGTGATGTATTAGAAGTGTGTGTCAAATAGTATTAGGAGATTATATGAAACTATTATTAAAAAGTATTGCTTTTACGGTTAGCTTTCTATCTGCAGGTTTTGCTATGGCAGATAATGCAGATGATATAACGAAAGTATCTTATACATGTGAAAACAATCAAACAATGGAAGTTGTTTATATAAATACGGAAAAGGATAGCTATGCAATTATTAATCAAATGAACGAAATGATACCAATGAAGATTATGAAAATGGCTTCAGGAGCAAACTATGAGGCAATAAATAAAAATTACACCTATAAGCTTTATACTAAAGGTGATAATGCCGATTTAGTTGAAGGAAAAGATAAACCAGTATTAAGTGGTTGCAAAGCTAGCTAATAATCACGAGTTTTAGTGAAAATTATTTGGATTTTTATAAAGGTCACTTTGGTGGCCTTTATTGTATTCTCAAGAGAAATTTACGTTGCAATTTGAGCTTGGCAAAACTGTTAACTAAATAAATAACTTAGAACCTATAACTCTACGGCGTTAATGACATTATTAATAAACAAAATAAAATAAAAACTCAATAGCTATATCGTAATAAAGATTTTTTGTAATATAAAAATATCAATATATTTTATCTTAAGTGTTGTGAATCAGTTTATTACTCATTCAACATGCTTGGAATAATCTAACAGCAGAATACATCGCTTAAAAGTTCTGGTAGTGTAGAGCAATCAAGTTTAATTAAATCAATTACTTATTATAATAAGTTATTTAGTGAGACTTTTTTGTCTGCGCTGACTACGGAATCAACACCCATTATATTGTCAATTATTCTTTTTCTAGGAATATTACTTATGGTAGTTGTGTAGCTTGAAGGATACTCTGTAAAAATTAATTGTTGAGGTCATAGATATGAGAATTCTTTCTAGAGTAAGTAACTTGTTATTGATAATTATAGGATTGTCGGTGATATCAGTCTCTTCTTATGCTGATCCAAATAATGGGCACGGAAGAGGTCAAAATAAAGGATCTCAAGGAGAAAAACCAAATAAATGGCATAATAAATCACAAAATAGCCACTTTGATAATGAAACATCTTTCTCAATTTCGTTATCTTATAATGAGGCTAGAGCAATTGCGCTAAATGGTGGATTTACTGGATACTCATCGCTACCACCTGGTATTGCTAAAAATTTAGTAAGAGGAAAACCATTGCCGCCTGGTATTGCGAAGAAAATGGTTCCTGAAAAAATGCTTAACCAATTGCCTTACTATCCTGGCTATGAATGGCGTATTGTCGGAAATGATTTGGTGTTAATTGCATTAAGCACTGCAATAGTGACTTCAATCATTAATAATGTTTTTGATTAAAATATAACGAATTAAATATATTTGATACAGTGGCTGAGATTTATAATCTATAACCATAGTCTTGTGAGTTTAGCAACCTTCAGAGCTTTAGGCCTGTTGAGACTTCCTTTTTTCTTACGAGAAAGGACTTTCTGCTTCCGGAGTAGATTGGTTGCGGACATTGATTAAATATCTAGTGTGATTTGATGTTGGTGCTGGTTTCGTTGGTGTTTCCATTCTATCGTCATAGATCATATTTGCTGGTCACGTAACGACTTAACGTAATATTTTTCAGCATATTAGCAATTTCTTTTAACTTTTTTACCTTTATTTATATTTGTATGGATCTCATTATGAAGATGAGCAATCTTAAATAAAGCGTTTACATAAAAAATAGAATGATTAAGCCAAGTTAAATAAATACCACCATAATGTATTGCTAGTCATCGTTAAATGATCATTTTGTAAAACCGTGTAAGTCAGACCGTTCTGTTACTATTTTGTGTCAATATTTTCTTTTTTACAAATGGGGAAATATTATGTCTACAATGAAAACAGAAGTTATTGTTATTCGTTTAACAAAAAAAGAACGCGCTTTATTGGATTCAATAAAAACAGCACCATTACTTGCAGATTGGATGAAAGAATTAGCTCTTTCTAAATTACAAGAGCAAGATATTTTATCTAATAAATAATTACTAATGCCGACAAGAGGGAGTTGAGTCGGCATTGCTATTTTATGGTTTTTGTTGCCGAAGTTTATTGTTTTATCTGTTTTTATTTTTGTAGGATTACTGTCTAAATATGGTTATTTAGATGACGAAAGTTGTACTGTTACTGTCAGTTATTTATTATATTCTTATATCTTAAAAAAGAGAGAGTAAGATATATAAATGAAATCAAAAAATTGCTTAATGCGGTAGTTGATATTGATTAAGCTACATAAAATCAAATGATTTAATTGTTTAAAAAAGTATTAGAGTAAAGTGAAAGAGATATAAGCTAGTTATAATGAGGCATGATATTAATAAACATTGCTAATAAAAAAGCCCAATGTGGCGGCATTGGGCTTAGTGACTCGAATAGATGGGTATAAAAAACTATTAGAGATCAATATAAATGTAGTGAATTTTCATTTTATAAATTAACAATAAATGCTTTTTTTAGTAAAAAAGTGTTTTTATGCTTTATCTTGTCTAGTTTTAAGGCAAATTGATGTTTTTTCATTCCATATGGGCATATGATGTTACGTGGATTTACTTGCTTTTATTTTTTTGCTATGTGAATAGATGGCTCTATGTTCTCTTTTGGCAATACTTAGTAGATAACGATAAGCTGATTTTCCTATTGTGAGGAATATCTGGAAAAATGGCTACTTGAAGTAATAAATTATCTTTATTTACCAGAGGGATATCATTTTATTATTAATAGAGACGGATATGATGATGTTTGGCTTGAAGAGATAAATAAACACGTGTTTTTCATTATGTTATACTTTTTAGCTTAGTTATATTTATATTTTTTATGTGCTTTTATGCGTTGAATTTTATAACTATGTTTAAAAATGTAAAATATAAGAATAATGAGTTATTTCAAAAAATAAAAATATTAATTGATGTTGGTCTTATTTTTAACATAAAGCCAATGACAGCCTAATCAGTTTGAGTAAATATTATAAGAGTATTTAATTCACAATTAATAAGGAAGGTAACTTTTTATGTTTCCAGAATATCGTGATTTAATTTCAAAACTTCGTCAGACTGATCCTGATTTTCGTGCTCTATTTGAACAACATAACGAACTTGACCATAGAATTGTTAGATTAGAGCATAAAGATAGAAGAGGTTATGGTGAAGAAGTTGTTGAGCTAAAAAAACAAAAATTGAAACTGAAAGAAAAAATTCATCAGATCCTCAAAAATCCACCAAAAGAAGAGTAAGTAGTAAAAATAATTTATTCTTGATTAAGAAATCATATAAATTACACAATTTATTTATAAAGAAAAGGCTACTGATGTAGCCTTTTTACTACCTAGGATCTAAAAATGATTAATTAGTTATGTACTATGTCAAAATTCACCTTTCCAAAGTACATCGAGATAAATTATATTTTATTAATAATAAAATTAGCTCTATCAGTTATACCTATTTTAGGTAGCTCTATTAAATTATAATTATATCTTTTATAAACAGCTATCATAGCTAAATAGGTTTCTTCTGCTTCTTTTTTTGTTTGTTTTCTTTCTTGATCTTGAGTATAAATTTCGGTCCATGGTGGTGCTATAAACACATTTGTGGAATAACGAAATAAGTTAATTGCCTTATTAAGGTGTTTTGGGATAGCTAAACCACATAGTAGTAAATACCCTGCAATATCTGGGAGGCCTCTATCATAGAAATAAAGCCTTTTATTGTTGTTTGCTTCATGCCATGACCGTAACTCCCAAATTAACATTGCTTGTGCAAAAGCGTTCGGATCTTCCCATGGTAATGCATTTCCTTCAATTACAATTTGGTCTTGAATGATGGCTCTTCCTGCTTCTAAAGAACAAAGATAACCTCTATTTTCAAGTTCATTTATTAGTGTGGTTTTTCCAGAGCCGGGGCCTCCAGTTAATATAATACGATGTGATTTTACAGGCATGATAACTCCTATAAGTTTATATAATTAATTAAGAGAATGGTGATGATGTATAGAAGGCGTTAAGATGGAGTTGTTAGAGATTAAGTATACTTAAAAAGGGAATTAGAAAAAGTGTACTAGCATTAAATGCTAATATAAATTTTAAGTAATTTTTATTTTGATAAGAACCGATAGTTTGAAGTCAAATATTATGAACTTATGAGCATAGATAATTAATTATATGAAAATAAAAAGACAATATTATCATTTTGGGTTCTATTTTTTCTTGTTTCTCCTTTTTTCTTAATTTAGGCATTTTATGCCTATGATGGTATCGAATAGTAATTGAAAGAAGAAAAATTTGATTTTATTATAGAACGTATATGTTTTATTATAATCTGTATATAAGGATTGGTGTGGGTATTGTAAAAATTTCTGATGAGTTACATGAGTACTTGCGAAAAGCAAGTAATGTGATGTCACGCTCTGTTAATGCTCAAGCAGAGTTTTGGATAAAAATTGGCATTCAAGCAGAATTAAATCCAGATAAAACGTTTCCAATGATTATCAATGAAATGCTAGAAAAAGAAGCCATCAAGCAAGAAGTGGAATAAAGAGGGAAGAAGAGTGGAAAAAATAACGATTAAAACAGCTGACGAAATTGAATTAATGCGTGAGTCAGGACGTTTATTGGCGAAAGTTTTTACAATGCTTGATGATTTTATTGTACCTGGTGTTTCTACACTAGAGATTAACGATAAAGTTGATGATTTTATTGTCAATGAACTCCAATCGAGACCAGCAAGTAAAGGTCAATATGGTTATGAGTATGTGCTAAATACATCTATCAATGAAGTTGTTTGCCATGGTGTGCCAAAAGCAGATGAACGCCTTAAAAGCAAAGATATTGTTAATGTTGATATTACACTAGAAAAAAATGGATTTATTGCTGACTCTAGTAAAATGTATATTATGCCAGATGCATCCCCTATTGCGCGCAAATTAGCAAAAATAACGTATCAAGCAATGTGGGAAGGTATTAAGGAAGTAAAACCAGGTGCGACATTAGGCGATATTGGTCATGCTATTCAAAGTTTTGCGCAGAGTCATGGATATAGTGTAGTGAGAGAATACTGTGGGCATGGAATAGGAAGAGAGATGCATGAAGCACCACAAGTACTACATTATGGTATTAAAGGACAAGGTGTTGAATTAAAAGAAGGTATGACTTTTACTATTGAGCCAATGATAAATCAAGGCGGTGCTAAAATAAAAACCAAAAAAGATGGTTGGACAGTTGTGACAAGAGATAAAAAATTATCTGCTCAATCGGAACATACTATTTTAGTAACAGCAACAGGATATGAAGTACTCACTTTGCGTCCTGAAGAAGTATTACCATAATTGTTACTCTTTTATATTTATAGCCATTTTAAGAGAAAATATTCTTTATAGTTTCAAAATGATTTAGTTTTTAATTAAAGTGGCTACTAATAAATAATAAATTAAAATAGTGCGTTACAACCGTAAAATAGAGATTATACTAATAATACTTAAAAACAATTAAGGCATTAAAAATCGATATTTACTATAATCTTGCACTTCAAATATTATGTTTTAAATTTTGTACTCTGAATATTGTTCTAGAAATTGCTAATAGGATGTTTAGCAAATTAAATAACTTAATTTAAGCCCAAGGAATGGAAAATATGTCAACTACATATCCAATTGTTTTAGTTCATGGTTTATCTGGTTTTGATGATGTCGTTGGTTATCCTTATTTTTATGGTATTGCGGATGCCTTAGAAAAGAATGGCCATAAAGTTTTCACTGCATCTCTTTCGGCATTTAACGCAAATGAAGTTCGTGGTGAACAACTTTGGGAATTTGTGCAAAAAGTTCTCAAAGAAACGAAAGCAAAAAAAGTAAATTTAATTGGCCATAGCCAAGGTCCATTAGCTTGCCGTTATGTTGCTGCAAAACATGCAAAGAGTATTGCTTCTGTTACTTCTATTAATGGTGTAAACCATGGGTCAGAGATTGCAGATTTGGTACGACGTATTGTGCGTAAGGATAGCGTGCCAGAATATATTGCTGATGCAGTAATGAAAGCCATTGGTACTATAATCTCTACCTTTTCAGGTAATCGCAGTAACCCACAAGATGCCGTTGCCGCATTGGAAGCATTAACAACTGAAAATGTAACTGAGTTTAATAAAAAGTACCCACAAGGATTACCTGCCGTTCGTGGTGGTGAAGGGAAAGAAGTTGTAAATGGCGTCTACTATTATTCATTTGGTAGTTATATCCAAGGTTCGATTGTTGGTGAAAAAGGCAATTTACTGGATCCTACTCATGCAGCAATGCGTATATTAAATGCATTCTTTACTGAGCGTGAAAATGATGGTTTGGTAGGTCGTACAAGTATGCGGTTAGGTAAATTGGTTAAAGATGATTACGCCGAAGATCATCTAGATATGGTAAATCAGGTTGCTGGGTTAGTGGGGCGTGGTGAAGATATTGTTGCTATTTATACAAACCATGCAGAGTTTTTGGCAAGTAAAAGGCTTTAATATCCTGCATACTTGTTGTGAAATAATCTAGCACGAATGGCTCTAATCGATTTAGAGCCATTTTTATTTTTAATTACTATTGTTTAATATCTTTGTTAACGCTGATTGAAATAGCATAACCTAATAAATAAAGTGCTTGCTCCAAGCTATCTACTTTTGAGGTTTGATTAATTTCAAGTAAACGTTCTATTTGTGCGCTCGTTAAATTCATTTTTCTTGCAAGATCGGATTTTTTTGTTTTTGTTTCTAACATCGCATTATGTAATGCAATTTTTAAACAGCTGATAAGAGGTAAGTAGACAATAAAATCACCAGATTGCGCTTTAGATGGAGCAGGAATAGGCAATTTACTCGCAATAAATTCTTCAAGACCTACATGTAAAATATCAGAGGCTTCTAGTTCAATATCATCTTCTGTATAAGCAACAGCATGTATATTATCAAAATCACGGTAGGTAATTTCGTAAGTTTCACTTTCTTCATCAAAATGAGCGATTGCTGGATAGTTGAACATAAATAACCTTTTATAAAGTTGAAAGTCGGATTTAAAACGAAATTACATAATATAATGTGCTTTCAAAATTCTTGTGTATAGTACTAAAGTGAAATTTATCTATTTGATATTAAATAGTATGTTAAAGATTAAAGCATATTTATCAAAATTTATCTTCATTTCTTTCTAATGTGAGAAAGAATGAAGTAGATAGTATTTTGTTTGTTGGTTATTACGTACTTTACTGGAATTGATAATTAATTTTAGGTAGATCTTATAGTTAAGAAAAACTATCTTATTGATATTCATAAGGTGTTTTTAGGAAGGAGTTGTTTATGTATCCCGTTGATTTACATGCTCATACTATTGCTAGTACACATGCTTACAGTACAGTTAGTGAATATTTCCAACAAGCTAAAAAACAGGGAATTCAATTATTTGCAATTACTGATCATGGCCCAGATATGGATGATGCTCCTCATGAATGGCATTTTTCTAACTTACCGGTGATCCCTCGTATTATTGATGGTGTGGGTATTCTTTACGGTATAGAAGCGAATATTAAAAATATTAAAGGTGAAACAGATTGTAGTGAGAAAATGAGCAAGAAATTAGATATTGTGCTTGCTGGTTTTCACGATCCTGTCATGGGTTCATTAGGGCTAGTTGATAATACAAAAGCATTAATTGCAACAATAGCAAGTGGTTGTGTTCAAATGATTACGCATCCTGGAAATCCAAAATATCCAATAGAAATTGCTGAAGTTGCAAAAGCCGCTGCCACTTACAACGTTGCTTTAGAAATGAATAATTCATCATTTATTCATTCTAGAGTAGGAAGTGAGAAAAACTGTATAGAAATTGCGAAAGCAGTACGTGATGCGGGAGGATTAATTGCATTAGGCTCTGACTCACACATAGCTTCTTCGTTGGGAAAATTTGATCGAGTATTAAAAGTATTAGCTCAAATAGACTTTCCACAAGAGCGCATATTAAATGTAACCCCAAGAAGAGTGTTAGATTTTCTAAAATCACACGGTAAAAAAGAGATCCCTGAATTTAGCCATTTTTAATGTTGGGTTAAATAAGTAATAAGAAAGCTATCCTAAGATTAAGATAGCTTTTATGATGTGGGTTGACTTAACACTTACTGATGAAAAACAGTTAGTTCTTGCTTCAGTCTATCTGACTGTGTTTGCAATGAATCTAATGAACTGACTAATTCTCGGGTCATTGTTGCGTTAGCTTGTGTGGTTTGATCTAATTGATTAATTGCATCTTCAATTTGAGCAATACCATTACTTTGTTCATTTGTAGAAATAGAAATATCGTGGATCATTTCATTAATATTTTCAGTGTGCTTAGAAATATCTACCATATTGTCGTTAGCGTCAGCAGCTAGCTGAAAGCATTGATTTATTTTTTTACTTGAATTAGCGACAAGTATCTTTATCTCTTTTGATGCTAAATTACAACTAATGGATAATTCTCTTACTTCTTTAGCAACAACAGCAAAACCTTTTCCGTGTTCACCCACTCTTGCCGCTTCTACGGCAGCATTTAAAGCCAATAGGTTTGTTTGAAAGGCGATATTGTCGATCGTAGAAGTAATATCATTAATTTGCTCGGAAAACGTGACAACCTCATGCATATTTTCAACAACGTTAGCGAGCATTTCATTGCTTTGGTGGATCATCGTATCTGTTTTTGTGACTAGTTCACATGATGTTTGTGTATTTTCTGCATGCTGTTTTGATGTAACACTTAATTGTCGTATTCCTGCAGAAGTTTCGAGTACGGCTGCTGATTGTTGTTCAACACGAATAGCAAGATTATTATTCATAACAGCAATATCACTTAATTCTGAATTAATAAGGCCTGAGCTGTGATTGATATTATTGACGATCCGTTTTATCTGATCTCGCATTTTTTGAATATTGGTAGTGAGAATATTTATTTCATATAGACCTTTTGTTGTGACGTCGGTTGTTAATTCTCCATTACTAATATCTTCGATATTTTTCATTATTACGTTTAAAGGTGAAATAAAGTTTTTTCGTAGTACAACTTGGACTAAGAAAGAAAAAATAACTATTAAAACTGAAATAACGATTAAGCTATAAATAATTTTCTGGTACAAAAACTCACCTTCATCCAATGAAGCTGTGTAGTAGTTTTCTAATTGTTGATGATAGGTAGTATAGGCTTGCTCAAAATTGTCTTGATAGGTTTGTGTTGGTTGATTTAAATACTCGTATGTTTTGCCTTGTTCTAAGAAGGCTAAAAATTCAATGAGTGCTGCATTAAGTTCAGTATATTTTTGCTCTAATTGTTGCACATAACTTTGATCTTTAACGTTATGAGGCAAATTCTTGAAACTTTTCCATCCATTCTCAACGTGCTGAAGTTTTTCTTTAGTTTGCTGTAATAATGAAGAGATGTCAGTATTGGCTGTAGCCATTTTATTTATAATTAATAAGTGGCGAGAGCTGGCTCTATTTAAGGTATTACGTGTTTGTAGTAAATTTTCCCAAGTATTATTTAATAGTGATTGTTCATGATAGATATTATTTAGTTTGTTTAAATTTCTCTTGTAATCATTAACTGAAGAGAGGAATAAAACACAAGCTAGAGCAAGAAGTAAGATTAAAGAGCCTGTAATAAGCCAAACTAATGTGGTTGTTTTTAAACGTGACATATTAAAAGAGACGTTTGGCAAATAACGTTGTTTTAAGTTCTTAAACATGTAATGTTATTTCCTTTTTCATAAAAATATAACCGTGTAATCTATTGATTTTTTAAGTTTTATTTTTACTTCCTGTAACTGACATAAACAAAGAGTTAAAAAATACATAAAAATATGTTTTTAGGTCACTCTTTGATTTAATGCCATATATCCTTTTGATTTTTTCAAATACTAAAAAATAGTATCGGCATTTTATAAATATTCTTTATGATTATTTATTGTTCTAATTGATAAATTTATCAAATGTATTTTCTCTCTTTGTAATGCTTTGATTTTTAATTAATTTTTCTTAAATATTAAAAGTTAAAGATAAAAATAAAAATGATATAAAAGATATTTCCTTAGGAGATAGTGGTTAACTTGTTGATCTATTATTAATTTTATGTGATTAACTCATTTATTTTTAAACAATTAGATTTAAATAGTGTCAGTGTTTCTATTTATAAAATAAAAAAGTAATAATGATTTAAACAGCAATAAATTAAATTATTTTTTGTTTACTTAATAGAACAAATAAGAGTGGCTAACGTTATAAATGAGAGAAAAACAAAAAGATAGCAGTAGAAAAGTAAGAAAGTAGATTAAATCGCTATAAACGAAAGGTATATAACCCTTCCATTTGTGAATAAGGATCACATTAATAATGATCCTAATAATGTACGAAAATTTCACATAAAATAAAAACAAAATATTAAAGCGATGCTAGAGAATGACATAAAACCAAGTTACATTAATCTTATTGTGATCCCTAAAGGATGATAATGTGAAAGGATAAATTTATTTATAATTTTAGAGTATTTAACATTAGTGTTTTATAGTTATTTTCCTCAAGATTTTTATCTGTAAAGCCAAAATTTGCGGCTAAATGCCTTAGTTGGTCAATATAGAGCGGGAGTTTACTTTGGTCGTCCGTCATGATAGCAAATTCAGCAAATGAGCCTAATTTATCTAACTTATCAATAGTAATATGAAACTTATCTAGAAAATAAATTTCTCTTGATTTTGTATAATTGAGAATACAATGGTAGCCAAGAGTCGTAAATATGGAGACTGTTTTTTCTGCATCTTCGATACGAACAGCTTCACATTGCGATAAATCAGGGCCTTTAACGATAAGAAGATTTATTCCTGCAGGATGCATTTTTCTTACACATAGACTGATAGTTGGAGCTGAAAATTCAGTATTTTTATGTTCCATATACCAATCTGTTTCTTTATTCTCAGGTGTAAATAATGTGGCACCTGCTTTTTTTAACTCATTAATAAATTTTTGTGGATTTTGAAGGTGATATTTTAGTTCAGCTTCAAATTTTCCTTGAAAATGTTCAGACATACGTTTTCTCCAAATTAGTGTTAATGAATTATAGCATTAACAATGTATCCTTTTGGATAAAAAAGAACTTTTAATAGTATTTCATTATTGTATTTATTTTTTTGTAAATCAGATAAAAATATTTAAATAGAACAATAGATAACATTACTATCAAACAAGAGGCTGGGGATATAGTGTTTTTAATAAAAAAGAGGAAGAGAAAATAAAAGGGGCGTTGCCCCCCTTATTATTACAGAACACCTTCAAATGGGTTCCAACTTTGATCATTTTTAGTTTCTTTTAAATAATAGGCATAGTTGGCTGTTATGGCCCATAAAATGTTAACTGCAATACCCACCGCATTGATAACACCATTATTTACAGGTAAAAAGCCAATAATTGTGAAAATAGCAATATTAATAGCAAATAATGTTAATGCTTTGCGCCATAAACCTAAAATAAGAAAATAAATAAAACCAAAGAAAAATGCCCAGATATTCATTCCAATAAGAATACGTTTACCAAAGGTAAGCTCTTTATACGCAGCTTTAAATTCTGGTGTTTTAGGTGAACCATATTTATCAAAAAATGAAAAACGTTCTTGCCATTTTTCAGAAAGTTCTTTATTCATTTTAATTCCTTTTACCCTGTTGATTAAAATTAGCTTTAATAGAAAAAGTATCTTTACATAATTTAACATTATGAACAATATAAATTTATTATGAGATGATGAATTTATTGGTTTATATAAAAAGCATTAAAGTGAATGTGTTTTGTTTTTTTTAATAATTATCTTATTGCTTCAGAATATATTTTTAATCATTACTCTTAAAGATAATAACGATAAAATAAAATACCATTTTGAATTGATTTTATGGTGAAAAGAATAAGAAATCTGGCTTATGAGAAATACCAGATTTCTTATGGAAGATGGAAGTGGGCGATTAGCGCACGACTAATACAGATGATTCTGCGTAACTGACCACAGAAGATGCGGTAGAACCTAGAAGATAAGTTTTCATACCAGGGTTACGAGAACCAATGACAATCAGCTCTGCTTGAATTTTTTTTGCGGTTTCTAAAATTTTATCGCGAGGATTACCTATAGACACATAAAATTGAGTTGTACTATTTGGAATATCAATGTGCGATAAATTTTCTTTTAGTGTGGATAATGCAATTTCAATCCGTTGTTTATCACTTGCTAGTCTGTCTTGTCCTGCGAATGCAAATCCGACAAAAGACTCATAACTTGGGATGACTGATAAAAAATGAATATTCAATTTGTCAGCGACAGACAATGCTTTTAGATGAGACACAACCTTGTCTAATAAACCAAGCTCTGTAAAATCAACGGGTACTAACACTGTTTTTGTCATAGTGGCTCCTAATTAACCTTTTATTATGATTAGGGCTTTAATATTAATTTTTTGTACATACAAATATGAGTTACCTACTAATCTTATCAGTCAAAACGAAAAACTGCACAAAAATTGAAATTATTTTTATTTTTTGAGAGTTATGTATTTTTTATATGAAAAAAATGAAAAAGAATTGCTGTCTGAAAAAATAAATGTGTCGCAATATCAAATAGAAATTATAAAAAATAGAGAATAATAATAGCTAATGGATGAATGCTTTATTTTTCTAATAACGATTGTTGTAGATATTGTTTTATATATACTTGTTGATATATGACAAAGCTTATTTTTATATTTTTCATGGGTAAAATATAATTTTTATTTAATGTTAATTTGAATTTCTTGGGTTATAAAAAATTCAATAAATATAAAAAATCAAAGCCAAAAAATAATACTTATATATTTCAATTGGTTGCTATATTTATCTTGACAGTTAAATACAAGTTTACTCTTAATGATAATAAGTGTTATTTAGCTTTATAAGAGTATTTAAAACATATTACAAATGAGATTGGTTTTTATTTTTATTACAAGTAATTAATTGAAAAAAATAAATAAATCACACCTAAATCGCTATATTTTTATTTTTAACCGTGCATAATACCCATAATGTTAATTTTCATCGCAAAGGACGTAAAATATGTTACATCAAGATATGATCAATAAATTGAATGAACAGCTAAATTTAGAGTTTTACTCGGCAAATCTGTATTTGCAAATGAGTGCTTGGTGCGACGATAAAGGATTTGATGGCGCTGCTAAATTTTTAAAAGCTCACTCTCGTGAAGAAATGGAACATATGCACCGTTTATTTGATTACTTAAGTGATACAGGTGCAATGCCTTTACTTGGAGCGATTGAAGCTCCACCTGCTGAGTTTTCATCATTAGCTGAGTTATTCGATAAAACTTACAAACATGAAAAACATATTACATCTGAGATTAATAAATTAGCACATGTTGCAATGACAACTCAGGATTATTCAACATTTAACTTCTTACAATGGTATGTTGCAGAGCAGCATGAAGAAGAAAAATTATTCAAATCAATCCTAGATAAATTAGCAATGGTCGGTGATAGTGGCAAAGCTTTATTCTTATTAGATAAAGATCTGAACACACTATCAGCATCTGCACATGTTTAATTATTAGTAAAAGCTTAAGTTACTAAATAACTTATTACGCTCTGCTGTGAATGAATAGCAGGGCGTTTTTTATTCTTCTGTATTGCCTTCTTTACGATTCTTATCTTTTATTTTTTCCCTTACTTATATTGTTTGTTCTTGCCCCTAAAAAATACTTATTGAATGCTATTTATACAGGGGGATTATTTTACTTTTAGTTTTATTTGGTTATGTATTGAACTGTTTAGACCGTCAATATGGGTATTATATTTTTTCAAAGTGTAAAAATGGGTGATATTTGAAACAGAAACTGCTCTAAATAACATATATTTTGAGTGCTAGTTCACAACCTTTTATTTCTAATATCAAGAAGCAAAGATTTTGACGTAAAATTGCTATAAAATATTTTCATAAATAAAAAAATCACCTGTAATTTAAGAGGTTATTATGTCATTAAATACACTTAAGACATCTTGGGGTAAATTATCGGCTATTGCTGTTTTATTCCTTGGTATGTCATACCAGCAAGCATTAGCACATGCACACTTAAAATCACAGTTACCTGCTGAAGGTGCTGCGATTGAACAAGCGCAAGCGCCTAAAGTTATCACGCTAGACTTCTCTGAAGGTATTGAATTAGCCTTTAGTAAAATCAAAGTCACTAATAGTGATGGTAAAGAAATCACCGTAGGAAAACTGAGTTTAGATCCTGTTAACAATACGAAATTATTATTGCCTTTAGAAAGTGATTTATCAGAAGGTGATTATTTAGTTAATTGGAACGTTGTTTCTGTTGATGGGCACAAGACAAAAGGTTCTTATCAATTTAGTGTAAAATAATGACACCTGAAGACGTTTATATTTTATGTCGCTTTTCCCATTTCGTGGCAGTCATGTTTATGTTCGGACTGAGCTTCTCGGCTGCCATTCTTGCTAAAGATAAGTTCATTCCTCTTATTCAGGTTCGTTTGCGCCCCGCATTAGCTATTAGCACAGTTATCGTCTTTATTACGACTTATTTATGGATGATTGTGCAATCTGGTATTATGGGAGAGGGTTGGGAAGATGCCTGGTCAATTATAATATGGCGAGCGATCTTAGATACTTCATTTGGTCAAGTTTGGCAATGGCAATTGGTATTAGCAACCGTTGCATTGGCTATTTTATTTATACACCAACGCTATATTCGCAACTTTTCTTTATTAATTATTTCTTCAGTTATGTTGATCTTACATGCATCAATTGGTCATGGTGCCATGTTTACAGGATCAGAAGCCGCATTCTATAAAGTTAATCAAAGTATTCATCTTATTAGTGCTGCGTATTGGTTTGGTGGTCTATGGCCATTTGTCGCTTGTTTGCAGTTTTTACGGAATAAAGATGAGCTTGCAGATGGGATGATCAAGCCTATCATTGGTACAATGAAGAAGTTTTCACTTTTTGGTCATCTTGCTGTTTTATTGGTGACAATTACCGGTATTATCAGTGCTATTATGTTAATTCCTGGATGGCCGGCAGTACAATTATCATCTGAATACCAAAGCATGTTATGGCTTAAAATTAGCTTAGTGTTGTTAATGCTTGGTTTAGCTGTAATCAATCGTTATATTTTAGTTCCTCATATTCGTAAGAAAAATAACTTTCAATGGCTACTAGTAAATAGTTGGCTTGAACTATTATTTGGAACAATGGTTATTTTTACTGTGGCCATCTTTGCGATTAACTCACCTGTATAGATTGCGATATAATTTAAAAAACCTAATTTCTTAAGTGAGATATCTACATGAAACGTTTCTTATTCGCGGGAATGTTAATGCTCTTTACTTTTCAAGCATTCTCGGCGGCACCTATTTCAACGGTCAGTAAGCTTCAATTTGGTGACGATTGGCCATTTACACGTGAAGAAGTGATGCTTAATTGTCGTGCTGATGGTGCTTGGTTTGTGATTAATCCAGCAACACTGATGCAGTATCCTCTTAATGAAATTGCAATGAAACAAATGGAAAGTGGCAAAGTAAAAGCGCAGCTAATTGATGTTATTTTGCTACCAGATCCTCATTCACCTGAAAAGAAAAAATCAGTAGAAGTGATACAGAGCGCGATTAAGTCGCTTTGTGAGAACAATTAATCAATTGATTGATAATATAGATAAGAAATTTTTATTTTTATCATGTTGATTTAAATAATAAAAATAAATAACAACGATTTTTTGAGTAGAAAATAGTGTGCTACTAGGTTGTTTACTGGATCTTTACATATTGTTAGCTAATATTTAACAGTAGGTTGTGAGATAGAAAAGTCTGAGAAAGTCTGAGTGAGTTCTCGATTTTTGTTTATGCCGTAAGCAACATTTTACTTTTTAGCGCACGGCTCAAAATGAGCCATTTCCCTAAGCCAGATAAATGATTTATCTGGCTTTTTTTATTTCGCTTTAGCATCTCTTATGCCACTTTCAAGATCCAATGGTGGTTTTCTTTGTCATAAGCATGACGATAAAGCAGAATATTTTGATCTTTCAATTGGGCTGGAATGCTGGTGTTTTCATCCCATCCATCTAATTGCATGCAAAATTCTTTGTCATAATCACATGGTATATGAATATAAGCTAATTGATTATCGACAGAGTGTTTTAAAGTAATATCTTCAATTTCATAGCAAGCAATTTTCAACGTTATCTTTTTCATAATAAAACTCCGGTTTAAGCGATGTTGTGTTCTGTTATGTTTTGTTAGAGGCATTTATTTCAAAGAATGCTTTTTGACCAAACAGAATTAAGCATAGTATAAATGGAATTGATTTCCAAAATGTTTTTTGAAAATAAAAAAAGCGGATCATTTTTTGTGATCCGCTTTAAATAAATCTTCTGAAATAGGGTAGAATTATCTAATTTTTAAGGTTTAGGTATTGCCGTTCCCCATTCATTCCAATCTTTAGGCTCTTTTGCATTTAAAATGAAATTCTGTTCCTGTTTCGCTTTTGATTGTAATGGCGTGGAAGGTGGTGTTGCAAATGTAATGCCTCCACGTATAAATTGTTTAAATGTTCCACTTCGTATAACACCACCCGTTAAACCAAAGGAAAAGTTATATCCAGAGGAGAGCCAGAATTCGGTATTATTTCTAACAAGATATTGATGTTTTTTACTGATTCGAATGTGAATTAAGACTCTATCAGACATGTTTCCTAATTCAAGCCCTGTCACTGCACCAACTTCAAGACCTCGATAATAAATAGGCGTACCAATTTGTACTGAGCCGGCTTCGGTAGCATTTAAGACAAGATTTAATCCATCAAGATAGCGAGAGTCTGTAATATTGGATGTTTGTAATTCAAATTTACGATATACGCCCCCATTGCCGGGCTCTGCTTTAATATAAGGTTGAATAAGTGAATCTAAGTTATCTAATCCCGATGCTGTTAATTCAGGAGTAACAACAGCGAAGCGACTGCCTGATCTCGCAAAGGTTTTGACATAATCAGGGTAGAGTACTGCTGAAACAGTCACGGCTTTTCTATCAGGTGAAAGGGTTAATGATTCGACTTGTCCAATATCAATGCCTAAATAACGAATAGGCATTCCTTCAGAAAGCTTACTCGCATCGTAAGTTTTTAAAGTGATTTGAGCACCAATAGCCCTAGCACTGGTTTCTGATGAATAGAGTTTGTAACGTGAGGCATTATTATTGATATTTTCAAAGTTATCGAAGCTAATTGCTCCTTTTAAGGCTCGATTTAATGGTGTCGCTTCAACGGTTAATCCTGAACCATTGACGGAAACTTTTGCCGCACCTTCAGTCCAGAAAACACTTTTTTCAGTAAGAAGGTGGCGATATTGTTTGGAAATATAAATATCAATATCAAACTCATCAATTAATGGCCTGACATCAGTGATTTCACCAACTTGAAATTGATGGTAAAGCACAACAGAGCCTTTTTGAATACCTGGAAGGCTGGAGGCTTTTAGCGTTAATGTCACTGGTAATTCATTACCATTGATGCTTGCTTTAGCAAAAAAATCATTGCGATACAGACGGTACTGCTCTTTAGGGGTACCTTTGTTACCTTGAATAAGATGAATACCGCCTTCAAGCCATTCTTGAGGAGAAGCACCTTGAATATCAATACCATTTAAACCCATATTGACGTTTATTCGGCTATTGGCAACAAACTTGCTGTTTTCATAAATATAATGTTTATATTCAGGGGCGATAATAGCATCGAAGATAACACCATCATCACTTATATTACGTTGTATGACTTGGCCAATAGTTATGCCTCTAAAGAGAATAGGTTGTCCTGCATCGACGCCCCAACTTTCTTCACTGGTTAGAGAAATAATTAACCCATCTTCACCATATATTGCTTTACCCGCCTCAACAGAGGTAGCTGATTGTAAAACAAACTGCTGGTTTTCTTGTGCGGGTTGACTGTTTTCTGGGGAGTCAAAGGCTATTGCACCGTTAATTAAAGCAGAAACGCTTTCCATTTTAATGGATACGCCACTTTTTAAATTAAAATTACCTTGGAATCCAGATACATTCCAAAAATGGCTGTCTTGACGAATTAAGTGCGCATATTGTTTATCAATACTTAATTCAATAAAAACGCCTTGGTTGTCAGGACGAATTGCGTAGCTATAAACTTTCCCTACGGGAACTTGGCGGTAATAAACTTGAGAGTCAACATTGAGTGATCCTAGTTTATCTGCTGTTAAGGTAATTAATTGCTGGTTTTTATCAATATTTGCTTGAGGGCGAACTTCTTGAGCAATAAATTTAAACTGCTTTTCACCATCACCGGGTAGCATATTGATGTAGTTACCACCTACTAAAGCATCTAGCCCTGATACACCTGATAGGCTCGCTTTAGGTGTAACAAGCCAAAATTGTGTATTTTTCCGTAATGCGGTGGCAAGGTTTTTTCGTACATCAGCTGTAACAATAACTCTGCGTAAGTCATCGCTTAGAGTGACATCTTTAACTATTCCTACATCAACGCCTTGATAGCGGATTGGTGTTCTACCAGAGACAATCCCTGAAGCAGATTGAAAATCAATCGTGATTTGTATACCTTTATCTTGCCAATGTTGGAAAAGCAACCAACTAGCAATAAACATGGCGATAACAGGGAGCAGCCAAAATGTCGAAATTTTACGCTTGCGGCGTATTTGGGCTTGTGTGTCCTGAATGTCGTTTTCTTCTTGTTGCATAAGTATCCCATAATAAACGACTATCCAACCATTCAACGGCAAGGATAGTAAGAATAACCGCAGTACCAAAATAAAAAGCCGCTGGCCCCATGGTAAAAGTCATCAATTGATCTCGATTAATCAATGACATCATCAGCCCAATCACAAAGAGATCAAGCATTGACCATCGTCCTATCCAAGAGACGAAACGGTATAGTTTCATTCGAAGTAGGGGATCAATACTAGAATTAAAATGAATGCTTAATAATAAGCCCAGCATAATTATAATCTTAAAAAAAGGGACAAAAATACTGGCAATAAAAACAATAATCGCAATCGGGGTATTGCCTGAATTCACTAACGAAAGTACACCTGAAAAAATAGTGTCTTCACTGCGTTGACCATTTAAATAGAAAATAGAAATAGGTAATAAATTTGCAGGTATTAGCAGAATTATTGCTGAAATTAATGCTGCCCATGTTTTTTGTAAACTCATTGGCTGTCTTGGGGTATAGCAAGATTTACAACGTGGGCACTGTGTTGATGGTGTTCTTTTAAAATGATAATGGCAAGAATGGCAAGTTGCAGGGCTGTTTTCTATTTCTTTTTGCGGATAAAAACGTTGCCAAAGCTGGTCCATATTAATGTTAATTAGCATCAATAAGCTAAGTATCATTAAAGAAACAAAAGCAATTAGACCATTGCCAATATAGACGGTTGCATAATCGCCTAATTTTATTGTTGCAACAGCAAGCCCAATTAAATAGACATCTAGCATTACCCATTCTTTTAATTTTCCTAACATTAATAAGACTGGGCGAAGATTAAGGCGTAAGCGTGTTCCTAAATGGAGATATAAAATAGCGATAGGGAGGCTAAGAGGGGCTACGATCGCACAAAAGGCGACCATTGTTGCAGTAAGAGGAGAACCTTGCTCTGACATTATGCGAATACCATCAACCACATTCGCCGTTATCATTGTGCCTAATAGGTGGATTTTAATTAATGGCTGAGTAAATGCTATTGATGCCAAAATGAGCATTGTAATAGAGAGAATAAGTAGACGAGTTAATGACCAATATCGATAAGATGCGAGTTTGGCTTGGCAACGAGGGCAATAAGCATCCTCCCCACGCTTTAATGCAAGAGGTAGTGTCACGAGGTGATCACACTCTTGACAGCGTATTGATTTCTTTTCCTTTGTTGCAATATTGTTCACTATGTCGCTCGTTAATTCGGCTAAGTTGGTTTTTTAAAGGGTTATCGTTTGATTAAGTTAAAAAAAAGTATCTATACTCAATGGTTCACAAGTTATCATTTTTATTATATTTATGCCTTTCATTTTACAATACAAAGTGTCTGATTTTTTTTGTGGGTGTTAAGGAGATATTATCGTTTTTTTGCCCAATTCTTGAAGATAGAGTATTCAACCCCAAGATAAAATAGGCTAAATTACGAGTTTGTTATCTATTTTAGTTACGTAAATAAGGTTTAATGATGCCAAAATCGCTTTTTTATCAGGAACTCACTGATAATTTGTCAGCCTTGTTATCTGGTGAAAATGATCTTATCGCATCACTTGCTAATACCAGCGCGCTTCTTTACGAGAAGTTAGATACGATAAATTGGGTTGGATTTTATCTTAATGATGGTGATTCATTAGTTCTTGGTCCATTTCAAGGCAAAATTGCTTGTGTCAGAATAGGTTTTGGAAAAGGAGTTTGTGGAACTGCATACTCTGAAAACAGAATTTTAAGAGTGGATGACGTTCATCAATTTAGTGGACATATTGCTTGTGACAGTGCAAGTCAGTCTGAAATTGTTTTACCTTTAAAAGTAAATGGACAAATTATCGGCGTTCTCGATATTGATAGTCCTATTTTTGATCGTTTTGATAAAAAAGATGAAATTGGGCTTAAAGCGTTGTGTGACGTGCTCTGCGAGCATTTAAAAACTTGTCATACAGCAAAATATTGTGAATTTTATGTAAGTTAACAGGCGTTTGCCATAGAAATTGTTGGCAACACTATTATAATGTCGCTTGTTCATGCCTGCGCTGGTTGGCAAAACCGTTGTAATCAGGAAATTTCATGGAAAATCAACCTAAGTTGAATAGTAGTAAAGAAATCATCGCTTTTTTAGCTGAACGTTTCCCTAAGTGTTTTATTGCTGAGGGTGAAGCTCGCCCTTTGAAAGTTGGCATTTTTCAAGATCTTGTTGAAGATCTAAAAGATGAAACTCAACTGAGCAAAACACAGTTACGTTCGGCATTACGCTTGTATACCTCAAGTTGGCGCTACCTTTATGGAGTTAAAGAAGGAGCAAAACGTGTCGATTTGAATGGTAATGATTGCGGCGAACTGGAAGCTGAGCATATTGAACATGCTCGTACACAATTAGCAGAAGCTAAGGCGCGTGTTCAAGCTCAGAGAGCAGAGCAACGTGCTAAGAAGCGTGAAGCTGAGGGTGATAAGGAGACCAGTAAACGTCCGGCAGCGAAAAAGCCAAATAATACGCGTCGTCAGCCACCTAAAGATGGTGAAAAACGACAGCCTCGTCCTCAAAAAGCGACTCAAGCACCTCGCAAAGCACCACCACGCAAAAATACTGAAAAGTTAATTCCAGTGAAAGACACGTCAGTTCTTACTGTTGGTCAATCGTTGAAAGTTAACGTTGGTAGTAGCGTGATGGACGCGACAGTGCTAGAGATAGCAAAAGAGGGTGTACGTGTACAATTGCCTAACGGTTTGGCAATGAATGTACGCACGGAACATTTAAAGTTCTGATACGGAGGCCAACCAGAGCATGAACAAACTTCTAAATGTGGCTTTTGCTATCGGATTAACGTTAATAGGCACTTCTGTTGTAATGGCTGAGAAACCAGCCACTCCAGCAATGGTAACCATTGATCAGTTACCCGAATTAAAGCAAGAGCCGCAGCATTCTACTGTGAGCGAGCGAGTAACTTCTCGTTTTGAACGTTCTCATTACCGTCAATTTTCGCTAGATGCAAACTTTTCTGAAAAAATTTTTAATCGCTATCTTAATTTATTAGATTATAGCCACAATGTATTGCTGGCATCAGATATTGCCCAATTTGATAAAGAAAAAACCAAAGTAGGTGAATATCTGAAAAAAGGTGAGCTTCAGCCCCTTTATGATCTCTTTAATTTAGCGCAAAAAAGACGTTTTGAACGTTTTCAATACGCCTTAAACCGCCTAGATAAACCCATGGATTTAACTGGTCAAGATAAATTTGAGTTAGATAGAACAAAAGCACCATGGCCACAAACTCAAGCTGAACTAGATAAACTTTGGGATGAAAAAGTAAAATATGATTGGTTAACGCTGAAATTATCTGACAAAACAGATAGCGAAATTAAAGAGACATTAACTAAGCGTTATAAAGCTGCGCTACGTCGTCAAACGCAAAGCCAAAGTGAAGATGTTTTCCAAATCATTATGTCGGCATTCGCCCGCGAAATTGACCCTCATACAAGTTATCTATCACCAAGAAATACTGAAGCCTTTGATTCTGAAATGAGTCTATCCTTAGAAGGAATTGGCGCTGTATTACAGATGGATGATGATTATCCTATGATCAACTCTATGGTAACCGGTGGCCCGGCTGCAAAAAGTAAAGAGTTGAAAGTGGGTGATAAAATTATTGCAGTAGGGCAACAAAATAAACCGATGATCGATGTTGTCGGCTGGCGACTTGATGATATCGTTGCTTTGATTAAAGGGCCGAAAGGTAGCCAAGTAAAATTAGAAGTTATTTCTGATGAGAAAGGCGCTAAACCAAGAACAATTACTTTAGTCAGAGAGCAAATCCGTTTAGAAGACAGAGCTGTTAAACTAACTGAAAAAGTAATTAACGGTGATAAAGTCGCAATTTTGGATATTCCAAGCTTTTATGTTGGTTTAACTAATGACGTAAAAACACAGTTACAAAAAGTGGCGAAAGATAATGTTTCATCTTTAGTCATTGATTTGCGTGGTAACGGTGGTGGTGCTTTAACAGAGGCGATTTCACTTTCAGGATTATTTATTCCAAGTGGTCCTGTTGTGCAAGTCAGAGATAACAATGGTCGTGTTCGACAAGATTTTGATAAAGATGATGTCGTGTATTATAAAGGGCCACTGGTTGTTATCGTAAATCGCTTTAGTGCTTCTGCTTCTGAAATTTTTGCAGCAGCAATGCAAGACTACGGACGTGCATTAATTGTCGGTGAGCAAACGTTCGGTAAAGGAACGGTTCAGCAATATCGCCCATTAACTCGAGTCTACGATCAAATGCTAAGTCCTGATTGGCCGGGTCTAGGTTCAGTGCAATATACTATTCAAAAATTCTATCGAATTAACGGTGGTAGTACTCAGCTTAAAGGAGTAACACCAGATTTGCTGTTACCAAGCTTTGATAGTGCTGAAATGGGGGAGAGTTTTGAAGATAACGCGTTGCCTTGGGATAGTATCTCTCCAGCAAGCTATCAGCTATCTGAATATTCAGACAAATTAAAGGCGGCGTTAGTACCGTTAACTGAACAACATACTAAGCGTATTGCAAATGATAGAGAATTTTCATACATCTTTGCAGATATTCAGCGTTATAACGATGCTAAAGCAAAAGGTGAAGACAAATTTGTTGTTTTAAACTTCTCTGAAAGAGAGAAAGAAAACAAAGAGCTAGAAACCATAAAATTAAATCGTATTAATGAGCGCTTTAAATTAGAAGGTAAACCAGCATTGAAGTCACTCGATGATTTACCTAAGGATTATGAAGGTCCAGATCCTTATTTAGATGAGACGGCTAAAATTGCGGTTGATCTCTCAAAAGTGCTTAAACCTAAGAAATTATTAAATTAAGTTATCTTTTATAACAACAGATACTTAAAATCACCCCCAATAGTTGGATAACCAATTGTTGGGGTTTTTTATATTTATATTAATCAAGATATAAAATTGTTATTGCTAATCAATATTTATCAGGTTTTCTATTAAAAATTGCTTAAGAAAACCAATAGTATGTTTTTGGATGGGAGCATTCATATTTTTAGTTATTCGCTATATTAAGTTACCAGTAATATAAATTTTTATTAATAAAAGAATAGTTAAATTTAGCTTTATGTCACTTTATTTTTAATTCGAAATACATCTTGAGTAAATTTTGTAAGCTATAAAAGAGAATATTAGGCTAATTTTTAGATAAGAAGTGAGTTTCTTATTTGATAAGCTGAATAAAAAGATAAAGTGGTTTTTAATTGTGATTAGTGTCTCATTTAATGGTGTTTAAATTGTAATAAATGTAACATATTGTGACAGCGATCTCTTAAATTGACATAAAATTACTATAACATACAGATTATGAAGATCTCGCGTCACTTTGGAATATTGACGCATTAGCTAAAATCACTACCTAAATAATGACTCATTTTTATTCTATGAGTCAAAAATGTATTTTTAGAGAAATAATCATAACTAAAATATTATATTTTCAGATTAAGGATCTCTACGTAAGGAATGATGATTAAAGGAAATTGATTTATAATTTTCTTATCGAATTTTATTAAGAAAAATACGTAAATATAAATATGGTGAGATATCCATATTCGTTTCCTGCGCCAAAAAATGACTCTATTGCTTGAAGTTAGTGCAACTTTAAATTAATCAAAGGTTATTTTTTAGCTAAATAAAGAATGGTGCTTTATTAAACTTGCTGAGTATAAATCAGCATAATTTAAATATTTATTAACCAGGTTGCATTAAGATGAAAGTAACAAAATTAGTATTGTTTATGCTGTCTCCTTGTTTCTTAGCTGTAAGCGCTGCTAATGCTGCGAATTGGGAAAATTCAATTAAAGAAAGTGCATTTATTTCAGATTCAGAACTTGAGCTTTCTACCATTAATATGTGGAAGTATTTGAAAACTGAAAACCGTTTTGATAAACAAGAGCAACGTTATAGAAAGCAAGTTGCTAATGCTTGGGGGCAAAACTTCCAAGCTGATTTCAAATCAGGTTATTTTGGTGGCATTCTAGGATTTGATGTTTCTTATTATGGTGGTATCAAATTAGGCGCAAGTAAAGACTTCGCCTCTCGTGCAATTTTATACAATGATGATGGTGAAGCAAAAGGCTATAACAAAATTGGTCAACGTTTCGCAAAAGTTAAATTTGATTTAGATCCTGTGTTAATTAACGGTAAAGCAGGTTGGTTTACATTAAAAAATACCGGTATTTTTACGAACTCACAGCGCTTATCATTAAACAGTTATAATGGTTATGCGACTAATACAGCAATGGGTGATTGGAGCTTAGATTTATTGTTCCTTGACGGTAAAGTAATGCGTCGTGATAGCCCAAATATCGACAGAATGTATTTCAGTGATGGTAATGGTGTTAGACATAATATCGATCATGTTCTTACCGGTGGCATTAACTACAACACTAAACCGTTAAAAGTATTTTATTTCTATGGTCAAGCGGATGATGTATTTCGTCAACATGGTTTAGAAGCAAAATATAAATTAACTTCAGATGTGACTGTGGGTGGTGTCTTTTATTATCATGATTATGGTAGTGATGGCAAACGTACATTAAGTGATGCCAATAAGGGTAAGCGTAACTTTGATCATGACGCATGGCACGTTGCAGGTACCCTGGAGTGGCGCATTCCAGAGTCACCATGGACTCTACGCACAGGTGTGACATATACCGATGCTGAAAAAGCTAATGGTGTTGGTCAATTTGCTCGTAATCCAATTGGTAATACCCGTGGGCGTTTTAACTCACCAGCTTACGCAGATATCGACTATGTCCGTGATGGTGAGGTTATGGGCGCATTAGAAGCTGAATACAGAGTTAGTAAAGAGCTGTCTGTTGGTGCGCGTACCAACTATAGTGAATTCAGCTATTCTGGTGAAAGATTAAAACAAGGACAGTTTGGTTTATTTAGCTACTGGAAACCAACCGCAAATCTTTCTGTTTCTTTAAGCGGTGGGATCGGTTGGCACCACCAGCAAGAAAACGACTATACCACACCAAAACTTTATGATGGTCACTCACAACGAGCTCATTCATTATCTGGCTCGATGACAACCACATATCGCTTCAAAATGTAATTTATAGCGGTAATTGAGTCCATTATTACTGGTATAAAATGCACGGCTTGCATATGTTGTGAGTCGTGCATAAAAAACAGAGATAGTTGCTCTATCGAGCACGGTAAATGGTAGCGTCTACATATTACGGTGCTTTTTATGATAAACTTGCTGTCACAATATTAAACGATACCAGTCTTTCCTAAATAAATCCCTTCCGTTTGAAAAAATAGAAAATTCATATCATCTATTATCAATCTTACTTTATACTTAAGTTCTAAATGATGCTTAATATTAGGCGTTCACTGACTATTTTTTTATCAAAATGTAAAGTTATATCGTTTTTAATATTAAATAAGTTAAAAGGCTTGATAAAATCTAAAAAAGCCTTATTTATAAGACAGTTTTAGCAATGTGATAATTAGATAAAATAGGAACAATATCAATATGATGAGAATTGCTTTATTCCTGTTAACAAACTTAGCTGTTATGTTTGTTTTTGGGATCATCTTATCTTTAACAGGCATACAAGGTCGTAGTGTTCAAGGCTTGATGATCATGGCGGGCTTATTTGGCTTTGGTGGTGCATTTATCTCACTATTAATGTCCAAATGGATGGCATTACGTTCAGTGGGTGGCCAAGTTATTGAAAACCCAACTTCAGAAGTAGAACGTTGGTTATTAGATACGGTAAGACGCCAGTCTGAACAAGTTGGTATCAAAATGCCACAAGTGGCAATTTATGATGCGCCTGATATTAATGCGTTTGCAACAGGTGCTCGTCGCGATGCTTCGCTGGTGGCTGTCAGTACTGGTTTGTTAGCCAGTATGAGTCGTGATGAAGCAGAAGCCGTTATTGCCCATGAGATTAGCCATGTTGCTAATGGTGACATGGTAACCATGACTTTACTGCAAGGTGTTGTGAATACCTTCGTTATCTTTATTTCTCGTATTATCGCTCAATTTGTTGCTAATTTTGTCTCTAATGATGAAGAGAGTGAAAATAGCAATGGAAACCCATGGGTCTATATGGGGGTTTCAATGGTTCTGGAAATTGTATTCGGTATTCTTGCCAGCATTATAACAATGTGGTTTTCACGTTATCGTGAATTCCATGCGGATGCAGGTTCTGCAAAGCTTGTTGGTCGTGAGAAAATGATAGCTGCATTACAACGTTTGAAAACGAGTTATGAGCCACAAGAAGAAAGTAGCATGATGGCTTTTTGTATTAATGGCCGTAATAAGTCATTTAGTGAGTTATTTTTATCTCACCCACCATTAGATAAGCGTATTGAAGCACTGCGCAATGGTGAGTACCTGAAATAAAGTTGAGAGTTTAATCGCGAAAACTCAAATAAAAGCGCTCAATATGAAAGTATTGGGCGCTTTCTATGTATGAAGGATAGGGTGTTTAATTTAAATATTCACCAAAGTATGTTGCCACTTTTTCTTCATCAATTTTTAGGTTGCCTTTCCAGCCTGCCCATGGCATTTCCATATCAGAGCGACCTTTGGTGTTATTAAGTTGATTTTCTGCAATGGTAATATCGCCAAAATTAGCCCAGCTATTTAAAGATAATGGAATATAGGCATTAGGAATAACCCCCACTAAGGCAAGTGAGTGCAAAATACCTCGTTTGGTATATCTATCACCCGAAATTAATTTAGCCTCATTTAACCGTTTTTCAAATTTACCCGGAGTTTCATCTTCAGGAGCGCTACGTAATAAATGAAGTAATTGCTTAAAGGTCTCTTTATCTGCCTGCGTTGGACTAACGGGAGGGGCTGTTAGTAAGTGCTTTAAATTCAAATAAGCATAAGTGGGATTGCTCGTATAAGAATTACCGTAATAGAGGCAATATTGAAAATAGCTGTCATTAATATATTTTTGCTGATTTCTATCACTACAAATCCAACAACAGGCATATTGAGGCTTTTCTTCATAATTATGTAGTGGCAATTTTTGTAATTTATGAAAAGCATCTTGTTCACTCCTCATTAATTAAGACATATTAAATTAGAGTTTTCAACGGTTTACGGTATGCCCTCTAGTGGGAGATTATTTAGCCTTTCATGGGGTCACTTCATTGTAACTCTTTTATTTTTAACTAAAACGTTGTGAAAACGATTTTAATAAAATGAACAAATATAATGAGAGTTACCTTGAAAAATTACCGTGGTAACTCTCTTACTAAATAATGACGAAAAATCGCAACTAAATGATTTAAATATTAATCTAAGTTTTCACCGTTAGATTCAATAACGCGCTTATACCAATAAAAAGATTCTTTTGGTATTCTTTTTAATGAACCGTGTCCTTCATCATCTTGCTCAACATAAATGAAACCATAACGTTTCGTCATCTGTGATGTTCCACAACTAATCAAGTCAATACAACCCCATGTGGTGTATCCCATCAAATCAACGCCATCACGGATAGCTTCTTTCATAGCAATAATGTGTTCTTTGATGTATTCGATACGATATGGATCAGAAATAGTCCCATCTCGGTTTAAAGTATCTCGTGCACCAAGGCCATTTTCGACCACAAACAAGGGAATATTATAGCGATCCCACAATTTATTCAGTGCTATACGTAACCCTGTAGGGTCAATTGGCCATCCCCACTCGGATTGGGTTAAGAATGGATTCTTAATCTTACTCACTAAGTGACCAGATAACTCTTTCGCATCAGGACCACCTTTGGTGACATAAGTCATGTAATAACTCAGTGAAATAAAGTCTGCTACACCTTCTTTAAGCACTTTAAAGTCTTCAGGCTCGACCTGAATATTAATATTATTTTCTTCAAAATAACGTAGCATATAGGTTGGGTATTCGCCCCGTACACTAACATCTGGGTAGAAGAGATTAATTTGGTCTTCCTTCAGTGCTTGCAATTGATCTTCTGGGTTACAACTTTCGGCATAGGTTTCTAATCGGCAGATCATACAACCAATTTTTGCATTCGGCATAATTTGTTTGCCGAGTTTAATAGAAATCGCACTGGCGACAAACTGGTTATGAGAAGCTTGGTATGCGGCTTCTTCGACATTTTTAACAGTGTCGGGTAACGTACCTGCGCCAGTATATAAGCTATTGAGATTCATGTTCATTTCGTTGAACGTGATCCAATAATTTACTTTCGATTTGTACCGTTTATAACAAGTAGTGGCAAATTTTACGAATAAATCAATGAGGTGACGATCTTGCCAACCATTGAATTGTTGCGTTAATGTTAATGGCATTTCATAGTGAGATAATGTGACCAGAGGCTCAATACCATATTTTGCTAACTCATCAAAAACACGATCATAAAACGCTAAACCTTCTTCATTGGCTTGCTCATCAATACCATTCGGGAATATACGAGCCCAAGAAATAGATAAGCGAAATACTTTAAAACCCATCTCAGCAAATAATGCAATATCTTCTTCATAACGATGGTAAAAATCGATCCCCCAGCGTTTAGGGAATAGTGCTTTACACTCAGGTTTTAAATACTCTTCAAGCTCTTTTGATGTGACATTAAAGGTAAAGTTATTGACTCCGCCATCTGCATAAGGGTCTTTGTATGCAGCTACATCTGAGGTAGATAGGCCTTTACCTCCGAGGTTAAAAGCCCCTTCAATTTGGTTAGCAGCAGTCGCTCCCCCCCATAAAAAACCTTTTGGAAAACCGATTGTACTGGTGTTTTTAGTATCTAATTTCATAATTTCCTCTTTCTAAATTAATTAATGGTGAGTAGT
Source organism: Proteus sp. TJ1640 (assembly GCF_003144445.1). Taxonomy (NCBI): domain Bacteria; kingdom Pseudomonadati; phylum Pseudomonadota; class Gammaproteobacteria; order Enterobacterales; family Morganellaceae; genus Proteus; species Proteus sp. TJ1640. The sequence goes on along the minus strand of NZ_PENY01000026.1, from coordinate 55,458 downwards.
GTGGTTTCATTGCTTGTGACATATTTTTGACTTATCGCCTGCAATTCACTGAACTCATCAAAATTAGTTATCAAAACGGGAGTGATTGTTGATAATGAATGTTTAATTATGTTTTCAATATCGAACTCGATAAGTAGGTCACCGGATTTAATTTTATCCATTGCATTTACATGGAGGGTGAACCCTTCGCCATTTAATGAAACAGTATCAATGCCTACATGAATTAGGATGTCTAAACCATCACTGGTTGTAATGCCAATGGCGTGTTTGCTTGGTGTGACCATTGAAATAGTGCCATCGATTGGTGCATAAACTTTGTTATCTGAAGGGATGATAGCAATACCATCACCTATGATTTTATTGGAAAAAACGGTATCAGGTACTTGTTCAAGCGGTAGAGTTTCCCCTGAGATTGGCGCAAGTAAACTATATTGTGCTGAAGGTTGATTCTGAGGAGTCATTCCTGCCTGTGTTTTTTTTGTCAGTTTATAATCAGGTGACGCATTTTTACAGGAAGTAGCTAGGTTGTTTTTGTTATTAGGTTCAAGCTCAGACTCATCTAATTTTAAAAATAGGGTAATAATAAATGCCAATATAAAGCTAGCTATTATCGCAAGGCAGATAAACATAAAGTTATTAGTACCAGCCTCAATATAAGTTGGCAAAGCAGTAATTCCAGGAATACTAAACGCAAAGGTTTTGACGGCGAATGTTCCAATGATCCCGCCTCCTATCGCACCACCGATTAATGCCGCATAAAAAGGTTTTTTCAATCGCATAGTGACGCCATAAATGGCAGGTTCAGTGATACCAAAAAGTGCTGAAAGGGAAGAAGAGTACGCAATAGATTTTAATTTTGTATTTTTACTTTTGATGGCAACTGCTAGCGTTGCTCCTGCCTGAGCTAGGTTACTAGATAAGCTAATGGGTAATAAAACAAAGTCGTAGCCTAATGTTTTAAAGTTGGAAAATGTAGCAGGAAAAAAGGCATAGTGCATGCCAGTTATCACTAACAGCGATAAACATCCTCCCATAATAAAGCCTGCGATAGGGCCGGCAATATCAAATAGATATGAGAATGTTTGTTGTAAATATTCACCTACGTAATAACCTAATGGCGCGAGTAATGAGAGGGTGATAATTGACGAGATAATCAGCACCAATAATGGCACAAAAATAATTTTAACACTCGCGGGGATGATTTTTTCAACCCATCGATTGATATAGCTTAATAACCAGACCCCAAGAATAATCGGAATAACAGTAAAGTTATAAGTAATATTAGGAATATTAATACCAAAAAAGGATAGTGCAGGTTCGCCTTGGAATATAGGATAAACCAAAATGAAGGCTAAAGTTACGGCAATATATTCATTGGTTTTAAATTTACGAGCAACGGAAAAAGCCAGTAAAATAGGTAAAAAATAGAAGGCTGAGTCTGAAATTATGTATAGGATACGGTACTCAGAGCTCCCATTAAGAACGAGGCCAGACATATCAAATAGAGCCAGTAATCCTTTGAGTAATCCAGTTCCAATGATAGCGGGTAATATTGGGGTAAAAATACCCGACAGAAAATCAAAAAATGTATTAATAATATTTTGTTTAGGCTCTGATATTTCTGCTTGTAATGTCTCACTAGTTATTGCTGAAGTATGAGGTTCAACTATTTTATGTAACTCAGTAAAAACATGAGTTACATGGTTACCTAATATGACTTGTAATTGACCACCTTGGAAGTTAACCCCCAGTACCCATGGTGTGTTACGGAGCTTCTCTACATTAACTAATTCATTGTTATAAAGATTGAAACGTAAGCGTGTAATACAATGCCAATGCTGGCTAATATTATTTATTCCACCAATGAGAGCTATAATTTGTTCTGCGACTTGTTTACTTTCCATATGTATACCTATAAAAAACCTGAACAACTGCATCCAATTTAATTTTGGAAGAATTGTTCAGGTTAATGCCTAGTCTTGCCAGTTACACACCTGTTATATTTCAAGTCGAAGTTTATGCCTGACTTATTTTATAAATAACCCAATGAGTAATGCAAAAATCATTGATTAATAATAATGAGGTTTTACACGAAAAAACATTATTATTTATGTTCCTATACTCTGTAAATCAAAATTTAGACATAAAAAAACCTGAAACTGTTGAATAATAAAGTTCAACACATTTCAGGTTATTGCCTAGTCGAACTAGTTACAGACCTATTACTGTTTTATAGAATTTTTATACGTAAAAGACAATGTAAGAATAATAATTTTGTGATCTGTACCATAAATAAATATATTTACATTAAGTTTTAGTTATCATCTAAATTCAATTTAAAAATATTTTTAAATTTTTATTTTGTTCTAAAAATGAAGTGTTATTAAAATAATGGTCGCTATTGATAGCCAATAAAAACGATTATTTATCCCGCTATTGATCACAAAAAACAGGCATCAATCTTGCTTTTGTTTGGTAAAAAAGATATATGTACAAATTATCGGTGTGTTACTAGTTAGACTAGGCAAAAACCTGAAAATGCTGAGGTACTACTTCATGTCATTTCAGGTTTTTTGCATTTATAACGTATAATAATGGAAATCGCCTATATGTACCTAATAAAAAAAGTTATAAATAATAATGTGATACTTGTAGACAACGAAGTCCAACAAGAGGTAGTTATTATTGGTAAAGGTATAGGCTTTAATTCTAAAGTTGGTCAAAATTACCATTACAGTGAAAGTGATGAACTTTTTATCAAGCCTAATGACCATGATATACATAATTTTCTTGATAATATTCCTATTGATATTATCAAATTGACTATTGAAGTTATCAATAAATGTAAACCAATTTTAAATGCAGAGTTAAGTGATAGTTTAGTTATTATGCTTTCTGAACATATCACTTTTGCAATTGAGAGAAGTAAAAGTAGGGAGATGAGTATTTATTTGTATGAAGTGCCTTATTTATATCATCTTGAGTTTATTGCAGGAAAAGTTGCTGTTGATTATATTAATGAAAAACTTGGTATAAATTTACCGCCAAGTGAAGCTTCTCTCATTGCACTTCATTTTGTTAATGCAAAATTAAATAATAAAAGTGTTGGGGATACACTAAAGTTTACACAAATAGTTTATAAAATTGTTAATATCGTAAATTACTCATTTCATATTCAAGTTAATACCGAGTCAGATAGCTTTTCTAGATTTATTAATCATCTAAAATATTTATTGATCCGTTGTCAGACAAATCATGGCACGGGTAGTCAATTTAACTCGGTTCTTGAGGAATTGGTTGAGAAAGAATTACTAAAAAATTTCTCATGCGCAAAAAAAATAGCTGCATTAATACAATCTGAATATAATTTCCCTGTTTCTCGTGAAGAAAATATTTATTTAGCATTACATATAGAAAGGCTTTTAAATTCAATTTAGAGCTGAGTATTATTTAGCATAGGTGTATAACTGGCAAGACTAGATATTAACCTGATTGATATTCTCCCTTGAAGAAAAAATATATTGCCATTAAAAATGGTAGTGGAAAAGGAAAATTGTATGGCGATAAAGTTAATTGCTATCGATCTTGATGGTACGTTATTAAATACTCATCATCAAATTAGTGATATTACTCAAAATGTTCTTCAACAAGCCCAAAGAAATAACATACATATTATTCTTGCATCTGGCCGGCCTTACTCAGGAATACAGCCTTATTTACAACAGTTAGCTTTAAATAAACCTGGAAATTACTGTATTAGTAACAATGGTAGTGTTATTCACGATGCTTTAAACGGCAACCACCTTATCGATTTTTTATTAGATATTGATGACTATAAAAAAATTTATGCGCAAACTGAAAAGTTAGCTCTTTCATTACACGCTCTTGGTGACAATAAAATTTTTACAGCAAATAAGATTATTGGTTTTTACACTACTCATGAAGCTTATCTTTCGAATACGTTAATTCATTATGTCCCAATGGATGAAATGCCTGCTGATATCTTATTTACTAAATTTATGATTTCTTCTGAAGAAGATTACTTATCTAGTGTTATTAAAAAGATACCATCTTCTTATTTTCAACAGTATACCTTAGTTAGAAGTACCCCGTATTTTTTAGAAGTGTTAAATAAAAATGCGAATAAAGGCTTAGCAATACAAGCAATTGCACAACAGTTAGATTTACGTAAGCATGAAATCATGTGCATTGGCGATCAAAATAATGATCTGCCTATGTTTGATGTTGCTGGAACCTGTATTGCAATGGAAAATGCAACCGATAAATTAAAGTCACGAGCTATAGATGTGACAAGTTGTAATGATACTGATGGGGTTGCAAAGGCGATAAAGAAATACGCTCTGTAAGGCTTCTTTTTCATTTAAAAACGAGTTTAGCATTATTGTAACTCGTTTTTAAATTTTACTCTTAATTCTCTCGAATTTCTTTTTTATATTGTTTTCATTTTCCCTAATGAATGGGACAAGTGAATTTTATAGGTATCGTAAAAATAATTTTTCTAGGTAGACCGTTCGAGTCAATTAAAAAAAGATGTTTTGGACTTAAACTCACTGGTTAAGTTTTTCCGCTCCTTATTAATTAAGATACATTAAATTGGGATTTTATAATAGTCTATGATATGTATCTAGTAGATTGTTTTGTTAACTAGAAGGCTGTTAGGATAATAGAGATGGAACCAAATTATTGTCACTTATTCATCACAGCCATTACAGTATTAATTCTATTTTTAGTGCTTTACTTATTAGTTGGTGGCTTAATATCAAAAGTGACAACCTCACTTTCATCCCAACCATAACGGACAGCTTTTATATAAATCTTATTAATACCTTTATTTAGTTCGAATGCGCCAGAATAAACATCCCAATTTTTGCCATCAACACTATATCCTATCGATGCGCCATCTGTTCTATTTGCTATATAAATTTTTTTTGTCACATTGTTTTGTTCAGCTACTGGAGGTAATGTTTTATAAGTTTTACCATTTTCATCATGAATATCAGCGACTAACTGTGATTCATCTATAATACCCGTATCATTTATAGTATTTCTCCAATTTTCTAACTTACTACGATATAACGCCAATTTTTCTTTATTTTCGACATTATTGGCAATATTATTCAATTGCCATGGATCATTCTTTAAGTCATAGAGCTCTTCTTTATTTTTTACTAAAAACCAAGCTTTTTGTTCAGAGGATAAAGTGTTATTTTTTAGCCCCTGATGTAATGCACTCATGGTTTCAAAGGAATTTCTAAATTCTACGTTGTCTCCATTAGGCCTTAAATCGATATTTTGAACATATTGAAAGTTTTTATCTCTTACGTAGTATGAACGTAGATATATATCATCAATTCTTCCGCGAGATGAGTAAATGTATTCTCTTTCTGGCGGATTATCGAGTGATAAATTAATTCCTTTCATGTAATCAGGAATGTTAGTTTTGGTAAATCCCAAAAGTGTAGGTGCAAGATCTTCAAATGAAACTAAGCGGTCATCTTTACTACCATTTTTCGGCCAGTGGGCAGGACGGTATTTTTCAGGAATTCGAACGATCAAAGGAACATGAGTACCAGAGTCATAGCCTTCTCTTTTATGTCTAGGTAAACCATCTCCATTATCTGCAGAAAAAATGACGATAGTATTATCCCACAACCCATCTTCTTTTAACTGTTTTATGATATTCCCGACTTGTTGATCTAACACATTAATGTTTTTATAAAATAGGGCAACTTCTTCCCTCACTTTAGATGTATCTTTCCAATAAGGATCTAGCTGTAATTTATTAGGATCAATATCAACTGTATTATAAAAAGAACGTAGCTTATTCCACATAACTGGCATGTTTTTAAAGTCTTCTGGGGCATTTTCTAATGTATATAACCCTGATTCATGAGTAATTTGTGGATTTAAGTTAATATAAAAAGGTTTATTTTTTAAATCATGCATACGCCATGCTGGACGCACTTTTTGATCATCAAAGTTAAAATATGTTCCGTGGGCATCCCATATCGTGAAAGGGCCAACATCAGTAAAGTTATCCGAAAACTGATAATCAGTTTTCACATCGACATAAGTAAAATAACCATTTTGTCTCATTAATTCGGGGTAGGCTTTTACATATGAAGGTGGTACACCACGATAGGGCTGTGTATACGTCCCAGTTCTCATGTGTTGTAAACCTGTTCCGTTTTGAGGCATGCCTGTGATTAAGCCAGCTCGTGAAGGTGAACTGACACCAGCCATTGTGAATGCATTCATGAACGTTACACTTTCTTTAGCAAATTCATCAATATTTGGTGTAATGGCATTAGGATCATCGTAAATACCTAATCTTGGATTCATATCTTCAGCTAATATAAAAACAATATTAGGTTTTTCATTGTTTATTTGTGGTGAAAACTGGGTAGGTGATGCGTGTACATGCATAGGTGATGATATTAAAATAAGACTCGCAATAATATTTAATTTCATTAACTGTTCCTCTACTGTTAGATGGAGAACATGACCGCAATTAATGTAGCCAATAAACCGTATTTATTTTTATGAGAAGCTAAATTTTTTCATTTCTAGCCTAATTGCTTTAAATGATGTTCCGGCATTTAAACCTTTTAGTATTATCTGCATTCTGGGTAAAACATAGGTATAATGCTTATAGAATCCATGACATAGATAGTTTTTATTTGGAATACCATTACTGGAGAGTAAAAATCGATGTTTAGGGCAACCGCCATTGCAAATCGGTTTTACTGGACATTTTAGACAGTCTTGACTTATATTGTCTCGCTTACTTAAGCCAAATTTAATATTTTCTTTTGAATTCACTAGGGATATTAATTGGTCATGGTTAATATTACCTAATTTATATTCAGGATATACAAAGTGGTCGCAAGAGTAGATATCGCCGTTGGCTTCAACAATCAGATTACCACCGCATGTTTCATTAATGACACATGCGCTAACATTACCCGCTATTTTTGATAGTGTTTGTTCAAAGTTCATGACGAAAATTCTACCTATGTCATTGTTTGCCCAATAATCAAAAATAGTATTCATAAACGTAGCCCATTGATTTGGCTTAACAGAACTTTCCTCTACGCGACATTGTCCCTCAAAGTTTGGTTGAATGAGTAAAAGACCATTTTCATCGGCTTCATTTGCTATTCTTTCAATTAAAGGAATAAATTGCATATATTGACTACCGATTCGCTTTAAAAATTTATATACCTCTAGTGGATATTGGGAATTATATTCGTTAACAACAGTTAAGGTATTAAATTCAACCTTATACTTTTTTAAACAGTTGATACCTGCCATCACTTGATCAAAAACACTTTTACCCGATTGACTCAACCGATATTTATCATGGTGCAATCTATCGCCATCAATAGAAATACCTACGAGAAAATTATTTTTTTTGAGAAAAATGCTCCATTCATCATCGATATTAATCCCATTAGTTTGTAACGCATTTAAAATGGTTTTGTTCCCTTTATATTTATTTTGTAGTTCAATGGCTTTTTGATAAAAAGCACGCCCCATTAAGGTTGGTTCACCACCTTGCCAAACAAATTCAATGCATTGCCCTTCCTGGGATTGAATATACTTTCGGATATAATTTTCAAGTGTGACATCATCCATTCTCCAGTTAGTTTTACGCTCTGGATATAGATTTTCTTTTTCAAGATAGAAACAGTAGTGACACTTTATATTACATAGAGCACCAGAGGGTTTTGACATTAGCTGAAAGTTGTGGAATTTCATTTTGTTTTCTTCTTATATCATGGACTGACTTAACTACTTTCTGTGAATAATCTTATATTACATTTAAAGTCTATAGCTTCGTCATACTTCATATTATTGAGTTATTGATATGCTCTTTTATACATATCAACGATCTTTGAATGAGTAGGCTAAGCATTAATAGGCTAGCCTACTAATCTATTTTATTTAGTTCTTAAATCCATCTTCCATACGATTAAATTTATAGAAGAATTCTAATGGTTCAACTACTGGTGGATTACTATACTTCTTCGCTTCTTCCCACCATAGCTGTTTTAATTCTTCTAATTTTTCGGGATATTTCTTTGCTAAATCAGTTGATTCGGAGAAATCATCAGCGGTATTGAACAACTGCCATTGGTCATCGTCATAACTAGTATTATAACGATGTAATGCAACAGCGCGCCAATCGCCTTGAGTGATTGCTCGTTGCCCTCTCAGTTGGAAATATTGAACATCGCGTGTTTTGGCATCATCTGAATTTAAGGTTGGTAAGAAAGATTTACCTGCGATAGGGAGCTGTTTAACACCTTCAACGTCACTGGCGAATGCCGTTCCTGCTGCATCTAAGATAGTTGGTGCAATATCAACCACACTCACATATTGCGAGCGGATAGCATTAGGTTGCTTAGTTTTACTAGGCCATGAAACAATTAGAGGTGTTCTTACTCCACCTAAATATGGCCATAATTTATAGCGATTAAAAGGAGTCGCTCCAACATAAGCCCATGGACGTTGATAGAGCATATCAGTATTTGGACCACCCGCTTCATCAAGATTTCCCAGCATATCTTTTACTGAGGTTTTATCCATGTAAGCTTGTCTGAAGCCACCATTAACTCCGCCTTCAGGGGCTGCACCGTTATCAGATAAAAGAATAATCAAAGTATCATCATACTGATCTGTTTCTTTTAAATGCTTGACCAAACGACCAATTTCTTCATCAGTATGTGTTATATAGCCTGCATACGTTTCCATAAATTTTGAATAAACTTTTTTCTGGTCTTCATCTAATGAATCCCATGCAGCATCACCTTTTCCTCTCGGGGGTAATATCGTATTTTTAGGAATAATGCCGAGTGTTTTTTGTTTTTCAAATCGCTCAAGTCGAAGTTTATCCCATCCTTGATTATATTTACCCTCGTAGGTATCAATATACGATTTTGGTACATGATAAGGGGAGTGGGCAGCACCTAGAGCCAAATAAACAAATTTAGGCTTTTCTGGATTACTATCGATGCTATCGATAGCATGATTAATTAAATCGGTCGACAAGTGATAGTTAGGATCATTTGGCGGGATAATTCTTTGATTATCTTCTATTAGCGCTGGCTTGTATTGACTGGTATGTCCACTTAAGAAACCATAGAATTTATCAAACCCACGTTGAATTGGCCAAAAACTTTGGTTACGAGCTTCATCATCTTTATAGTTTGGTGCTAAATGCCATTTACCTAAAGCATAGGTGTTATAGCCAGCAGCCTTAAGGGCTTGGGCCATATTCTGCGCATTCTCAGGAATTTCACCGCTAGTCGTAGGACCTGAACCATAAGGGATATCTTTTTTGGGAGCATTTACGTTGTTAGGCGGAAGGTCTTCCATATTTACGGTTTGGTTATTGCGCCCTGTCATAATAGCTGCACGTGTCGGTGCACTAATTGCACTGGTATCAAAACGATTGTAACGAATACCCGATTCCGCTAAGGCATCAATGTTGGGTGTTTTGATCTCAGAACCAAAGGCACCAAAATCAGAAAAGCCAACATCATCCAATACAATCAATATGATATTTGGATTTTTCTTTTCGATAATTTTATTCGCTTGAACATTCTCTGCTACACTTGGATTAGTAACGAGTGCAAGTGTTAATAATAATGAGCTATCGAATGCGATACGCATTTTCTTCCATAAATTATTCTTTTTATATTTTCCTTTACTGGGGGACTGAGTATCAGGAACAGATATCATTGTATTTGCATGGTGTTTATATTTCATTTTTAAACCTTAATATTTATTGATTAATATTATGAAAATGATTTTCTAATTTATATTTAGAGAGCAATAATAATTAATATTTTTCTATTCTGAATATGACTAGAAATCCCATTGAAAACCAATACGAGTGACATCAGAATTTTTATCTTGCCAATCCCAGCTTATCCATGCCCGCAATTGCGGAGAACCAAACCAATATTCTAATTGTGGTGTAATACTCATACCACTAAACTCATCCCAGCTATTATAAAGTATATAAGTTATTCCATAAGGTGTTGTTGGATAACGTTGTAAACCTATTGTTGCAGAGTAGCCCAATCCATCTTTTGCCCAGCCTTTCTTTTTAATTTCATTAATTGATTCATCTCCACGTTTTGAATAAGCCATTTGCCCAGCAAAACGATATTGATTACCAATGTTTTTAAATCCTGCAAAAGCATAAGTGTATTGGTTTGTTGATTCTCTTGCATATTTACTATCAGAGTTACTGATATTTCCCTGTTGAGTTTTTGTGATATTAACATTACCAACAATAGGTTTTGTGCCGTTAGCTATACTAGGTTGACCGTTATGTAGAGAAACATAAATTCCAATAGCATCAGGTTTAAATTGGTAAATATCTGCAGTTTGATAACCGAGATCAACTCCATATATGTGGGAGTTTCTATCGAAGCTCGCATTAATAAATAAGTTGTTACTAAAATGATTTTTATAAATAAATTTACCTACATTTTTTAGTCCTGCATCAGCTTGTGTGTCTAATAGTGCTTGAGCTCCCATATCAACAGAAAAGAAACTCCAAGTGGCCGTATGTTTACCATAGAGAATGGCTCCCCAGCGATCATGTTCAAGACCAAAACGGTACTGTTCCCAATCATTATTTTCGTCAAAATCATCAAAGCGATTAACCATTTTTCCATTCGCTTTAACGATATTATCTTGTGAACGATACCAAAAATCACCGACAAACGCGGTATTTTCAGTAAAATAGGTTTTCCCTCTCAGCCTACCACCTAGCTGAATATAAGTATGATCATAATTATTATAATGGAGATAGTTACTTTTAACTCTGAAGTTTGCATACCAACGGGAATCTTTTTCAAAGTTAGTTAATATTTGAATTGTTGCCCCTTTTTTTTCATTTAAATAATTTTCTGCAACCCCAGAAAATTCTCTTTTAGACGATTTAGGTTTGTTGATATCAGTCGCACTTGCTAGTGTAGTAAAAAAGCAAAAAAAACTGGCTATTAATGGAACAACATATATTTTTTTCATTAAACCATCCTTATTACCTAGAAATATTATTTTATGTGTAGTAAACCACTTGAATATGTTCCAATTTATTTTATTAACTTAAATTTTTTATAAAAAAAAACCTGAAACCGTTTCTATTTTGTAGTTCATAAATAGAAACGGTTTCAGGTTTTTGCCTAGTAATACTAGTAACACACCTGTGTTGTTTTTAAAAAAATATATGAATAAATTTATTTAACAAGGTTTTCATTTGAAATTTGTGAGCAATATTACAATAACAATGTCTTTGTACTTTAATAATTAACTTAAGATTGGTCTAAGCCATTACGCACACTTCTTCAATTCAGAAGCCCGTTTAAAGCGTCTGGTGGAAAACATTTTTCACAGCATTGGTGTAAGCTGAGTTTAGCAACCACTCTAAAAACTTCTTTAGTTCATTATTATCTAGATAACGAGTAGCTTTATTATTGGTCAGTTTAAACTTCGCTCGCTATGAGTTAGATTTTGTCAATAATGTAAGATTAGTAAAATTACCATCAAAATACGATACACCAATCGCAAACTCATAGGCTACTGATAGTTCACTCAATACATTACCAACTTGAACCTTAGCGTCTCGACCATCAATTTTTCGCATAAGTTCTATCTCGCTTTTTCGGGCCACTTTATTCATCAATAATATTCAGGATTCTAAAGCGTTTGCTACAGTACAAACTGTCTTGTAAAAAATCTAAAGTTCCTTCATAGCATGGTTTTTAAAGCTGACTTCTATAAACATTTTTTTAAGTTTTGTATTTTCCTCTTCAAGCTATTTTAATCGTTTAATACCATTGTATTATATCCACAGGTACTCTGATTCCTAATTATAGTATGTGGAGTTTCTGATCTCATTTTGGCGACAGATATCGCCCACTTTCATCCCTGAATCAGCAATTTTTACGATATTAACGATTTGAGTTTCGGTAAAACGGATTTTTTCATAGTGACTTCTGCAAATATTTGGGTAGAAAATCTAACTATAGCGGTCTCATTTTAGAGGAAGTGAACAACCTAAAACAGAACGACCTCTAAGATAGCTGCCACTCACACCAGCCACAAATCCATCTAAGCAACGCTTTTGGGTGAGTGATGGATTGTTTTTTAAGCTATTTAATTTTGAAATAACATCAGAATGATCAGCAAATCTTTCTATAACATTAGGTCGCCAATTGACTTCTGATAACAAGACTCGTTCTTTTTCTGAAAGAGTATCAAGCTGATACAGTCAAACTTGGTGTTCAGGATCATACTGACTGTTTTCATACTTATAGAGTTTTCGCAAAATTCGCATAATTTTTTGCACGATTTTACCTTGTTATGTTTATAGGGTTTTAATTGATATTGGTGGGTAACATAAATAGAAGATATGTAACTTAATACAGATACAAAAAAAAGCCAGTTCAAATGATGAACTGACTTTATTAATAGAGGCAGATAAAGTTTATTTTACTGTAAGTTCAGTTTCTTCATCTTGGTTAAAGACAGTTTTATCCGTTTGTCCCATAATTTGACTCGTGATTGTACCCGCTGTCATTGAGCCACTGACGTTTAATGCGGTACGTCCCATATCAATTAATGGCTCTACAGAGATTAATAGGGCAACTAATGTCACAGGTAAACCCATTGCAGGCAGAACGATAAGAGCTGCAAATGTAGCACCACCACCAACGCCCGCAACACCTGCAGAGCTGACGGTTACGATAGCAACTAAAGTGGCAATCCACATTGGATCTAATGGGTTAATTCCCACTGTAGGCGCAACCATAACGGCTAACATCGCGGGGTAAATACCCGCACAACCATTTTGACCAATTGTTGTACCAAAAGATGATGAGAAGCTTGCGATAGATTCTGGCACACCCACACGCTTAATTTGAGTTTCAATATTTAACGGAATACTTGCAGCACTTGAACGACTTGTAAATGCGAATGCTAATAAAGGCCCCGCTTTTTTGAAGAATTTAATAGGATTCAAACCCGTAAAGCTAACTAGTAATCCATGAACCACAAACATTAAGCCAATAGCAACATAGGAGGCAACAACAAAGCTTCCTAATTGAATGATGTCGTGCATATTTGAGCTTGCAACAACCTTAGTCATCAGCGCCATTACACCATAAGGTGTTAACATCATAACAATACGAACCAGTTTCATGATCCATGATTGTAAGCAATCAATTGCAACTAAAACTTTCTCACCACGAGGTTGGTCTTCTTTGAGCAGTTTCAGTGCAGCCATACCTAAGAAAGTAGCAAAGATAACGACGCTAATAATTGATGTTGAGCTTGCACCTGTTAAATCAGCAAATGGATTTTTAGGAATAAATGACAAAATAAGCTGTGGCATCGTTAAGTCAGAAACTTTGCCCATGTAATTTTGTTCAAGTGCAATTAAGCGCTGTGCTTCTTGTTCACCTTGTACTAGGCCTTCTGCTGTTAAGCCAAATAAATTAGCAATAACAATACCTATTAATGCAGAAATAGCTGTGGTGAATAATAGTGTGCCAATAGTGAGTCCACTAATTTTTCCTAGTGATGATGCTTGGTGTAATCGAGCTACGGCACTAAGAATAGAGGCAAATACTAATGGCATAATGATCATTTGTAACAGCTGTACATAGCCATTACCCACGATATTAAACCAAAGAATAGATTCTTTAATAATAGGATCGTGTGAGTCATAGAATGCGTGTAGTGCTAGCCCAAAAGCAACACCAAAAACTAAACCAACAAGAACTTTCTTTGAAAGGCTCCACTGACGTTGACTTAATTTAGCCAAGATGAGTAATAGCACAACAAAGACGAGCACGTTAATGATTAACGGAAAATTCATCTTAACTCTCCAACGAGATCTTTATTTATATAATTTCGACGATTGTATGCGATATGAGTTCTTAGGCAATAAGAAAGGATATAACAGCACCAATGCGATATAGGGTAACAGAACTGTTAATAACTTTTTATAATTAATTATTATTTTATATAATCATTTGGTTATAAAAACAAGGAAAGTTGCTATAAAAAGGAGTAAGAATTTATAAATAAATAGAGAAACGTAGGTTTTTGTCAGACTGTGTTAAAAATTAGTACGCTTATCGTGGTACACCTGTAACCAGTTATTGATTTGCGAAGGCAGGGTAACAGTAAGGTGAGGAGGTAAAAAAAGTGCGCCAACAAGGATCAAAACAGAGATAAACCTCTCGCCTTTTTTATTGTTCTTTTTGCCTAAAATGGGTAATGCAAAGCGTATTTTTAAAGGCCACAGGAAAGGAACGCCAGCGGGAGTTAACATATCTGCAATAAGGTGGCTAAGATAACCTAATAAAAGGGCATGGAAGATATCGGCGGAAATATCCCACTGTGGTGAAACTTGGGTTTCCCATAAAATAGCTAAACCACAAAGCGCAAGTAAACTATGCGTAAAACCTCGATGACCACAGAGTTTTGATAGAGGCAGTGAGATAATACGGAATAATCGCCCGAGAATAGAGCCAGGGTGGTCTAAGTCAGGTAGAAGTGAGCCTAATAAGACAGCAGGGATCATGTGAAACCAATCACCATGAGCAAGAGCTGGCGTTATTTCAAGTTTCTGCGCTAACACAAGTGTTGCCACAGAAAAAAGTAGATGTCCTTCTGCTGTCATTCCATGTCTGTTTATTTGCTGTTCATTTATACAGTAATTAAAGTATAAAAGGTTTTGACGATAACTAACAGACAAAAAAGATAAAAATTGTCTTAAATATTAAGCAATAACAGGAATATTTTATTTAATTGATTTAAAAATGATCGAATTTAGGATAAGGAACCAAAAAGTAAGATCACGGCGAGAGGAAGCAAAAGAAATATACAAGAGGAATACTTAAAAATAGAGAAGAGGTTGGTGAGCTTATGTTCATTAAAAGCAGAATAAAAAGGATATCTTATAAAGTAGAATATCCTTTTTATTTATGGAAATTAGCCTAATAAATGTAGTTGCGTTAGTTCATTGAGTGACGCGATTTTTACATCAGCTAAGCCCCATTGTTTATCATTAAATTGTTCTATTGCAGGGACAACGATAGAGCGCATTCTGGCGCCTTTACAAGCAATCATACCATTGCGAGAATCTTCTAATGAAACACAGTGAATAGGGTCAAGATTAAGCGCTTTAGCTGCATTTAGATAAACTTCAGGGTGTGGTTTGCTGTGTGGTAGCTCATCAGCAGACACGACAGCTGAGAAGTAATGACGAATATTAAACAACTCTAGGACACGCTCAAGCATAAAATCAGGAGATGCTGATGCTAGTGCAATTTTTAGCCCTGATGATTTGCAAAGTTCTAAGGCATGCTCAACACCTGGTAATAGTGGCTTTGTTTCTTCAACTAATTTGACAACACGAGAAACCATTTTTTGTTTTGCTTCTTGTTTTGAAACGCCTTGCCAAGGTGATGCTCTATACCATAAATCAATGACTTCGTTTATTCTTAACCCAACCATATCAGGCATTGCCGATGCAAGGGATAGATCGACACCTAATTCAGCAAAGACCTCATGTTCTGCTTGCTGCCAAAATGGTTCAGAGTCGATTAATAAACCATCCATATCAAATATTGCAGCTTCAATAGGGAATTTAAAAGACATGTTACTCTCCATAAATAAGGTCTATGTTGTCGAGTGGCGATTGTAGCAAGAGTTACAGGGAAAATCTTTTTAATCAGTTTCTTATTTATTTTGTAAAATAAATAGAGAGAATAGCTACTATTAATTTATTGTCGTGTTAGCCGTTAATTAGACTACGATAAACAGATAAATATTGACGAATTCGACTAGTGAGGATGTGATGAGTTATCAATATGCAGGATTATATGCCATTTTAAAGCGTGTACTTGGCTGGCTTATTTTTATTCCTGCCTTTATTTCGACAGCTGTATCATTGATAGGATTGGCTGCAATTCAACGCCCAAGTGGTGATGGTGTAAATGCCGTGATTAATGATTTTTTTCGTGTATTAGCGGAAATGGTGCAATTTAACACACCTTTTTTAGGTTTTTTCTGGCGAAATTCACCTATCCCCAATACACAAATGGGATTTAGCCAAGAAAATATCACTTTTTTTGTTATTTTTCTTTTTATGTTCATAGGATTAGCATTCAGCGCATCAGGATTACGAATTTATCGTCAAGTGAAATATTTGAAAGAAAATATACAAGATCAGCTTATTATTGAACGCGCAATGAAAAGTGGTGTAACGGCTGAAGAATTGCAACAAAATATCAAATTACCGCGACATACTATATTTACTCAAATTATGGTGCTTTATTTATCACCTCTGATTGTCATTGCAATTGGCTATTTCTTAATGAAATTTTTAGGATGGTAACACTATTTTAAAGTGAGCGAGGACTGTTCACTTATATTAATTGAAAGGAAAAATAAACCTCGCATCACTGAATCTGGCGAGGTTATATTTTTTAGTTTTTTATTATCTCAATACTATTTCACTTTATTCCTATTAAGGTGTTGCTAATAGATCATCAATGATTTTTCTGACTTCTAAATAATTTTCTTCGCCCCCAAATAAATTACAACGGTTGAGGAAGAAATAGAGTTGGTAAATAGGCTGACGTGATAAAAACTTATCGGATAGTGGCCAAACACTTTGATAACCGTCGAAAATATTTGCAGGTACTGCAGTACAAAGCGGTAACATTGCGATATCACATTCTCGATCACCCCAATAACAAGCTGGATCGAACACGGTACCTTCTGATTGACCAATTGCAGCACAGTTTTTAGGCCATAGATTGCCGTGAAGCAAAGAGGGTTGTGGATTATGATCAGCGAGGCGATGAGTGATAATTTGAGTGATCTCATCGATATCTCCAAAAACCATACCTTTCTCAGAAGCTAGTTGTAGCTGAAAACCAATACGTTTTTCAGAATAAAAGTGATTCCAGCGTTTTTCCCAGCTATTGAGTTGAGGAGTTGTATCGATTTGGGTATCGAAATCAAAGCCATAACTAGGTTGTTCTTCCCACTGATGTAGTCTTGCTAGTTGTTGTCCAAAACAGTAGGCGCTATGAGGTGTAAATGGTTGAACAGGCAAAAATTCAAGGAGTAGAAAGCTGGCATCTTTACTATTACCGATACCAAGAACTCGGGGAGTTCGAATTGTTTGGCTTTTTGCCAGCATTTCGAGTTGTTCTGCCTCATTTTTAAAGTTAGGCAGAAATTCACGCAAATTAGATTTCACAAAAACAGGTGTATCACCATAATAAATTTTCCATGTATGATGAATATCACCACTAGAAAGGTGAATTTTTTCGTTTATCTTTGCTGAAAATCCTAAGTTTGATTCCAGTAAACGACCTATATTCTGCCACATACTTACACCTCGCAAAGTTGTTTACTTAGTAGACCCAAATAAAATAGTAACGAGCGATGTTTATACTATGACAATAACACTTTAATTAAATCAATAAAGTATAAAGCTAAAAAACGGGATGATTATCCCGTTTTTGCGAAGATAAAGAAGATGCTCAGGCGCTAGCGGGTTTTGTTTGTCGCTTTATTTTTGCCAAACTTATCTGATTAGAGAGTAGCGCAATAATAAAGAACACAGCTTGCGTTAGCACAATACAAGGACCTGTTGCTCCATCAATATGGAAACTAATAAATGTTCCTATAACACTAGATGCGACAGAAAATATAATTGCTAACATAATCATGCGTGAAAAACTGCGTGTTAATAAATAGGCAGTGATCCCCGGTGAAATAAGCATTGCGACAACTAAAATAATCCCAACGGCCTGCATTGAAGCAACAATGGTTAATGCCAAAATGGACAGTAAGCCATAGTGCAATAATGTGACAGGTAAGCCAACAATTCTGGCTTGGTTAGGGTCGAAGCAATAAAGCATAAAATCTTTTTGCTTAATAAGCATAATAGTGATGGTGATTACACAGATAATACTAATTTGAGTTAATACATCAGGTGTAATGCCTAAAATATTACCAAATAAAATATGCATTAAATGTTGGTCTGTATCGACACTGGCAAAAATAACCAAACCCACCGCAAACATGCCTGAGAATACAATCCCCATCACTGTATCTTCTTTAATGCGACTGTGATCTTTTAAATAACCAGTGGCAAAAGAGCAAAATAGCCCAGAAAGGAAGGCACCTACTGTTAACGGGATAGCAGTGACATAAGCAAGAACAACGCCAGGTAAAACGGCGTGAGAGATTGCATCTCCCATTAAAGACCAGCCTTTTAATACCATATAACAAGATAAAATAGCGCAGGCGATACCTATGATAATGGCCGCAACAATAGCGCGTTGCATAAAGGGATATTGAAAAGGCTCAATGAAAAATTCCATCAACTCATTCATAGTTTCACCTCTTCTGGTTTTGTTGATCCTTTATGCTGATGAGATTGTGTGATCAACTGTTGTGAACTCTGACGAGCACGACGGCGAGCGGCTAACATACCGTGTTTCGGGGCGAATAAGAAAGCCAACAGAAAGAGTGATGTTTGCATTGTGACAATCACGCCACCTGTTGCACCATTAAAGAAGTAGCTAAGATAAGCGCCTACTGCACTTGTGACTGTGCCAATACAGATAGCAATAATAGCCAGCCGTTTAAATTGATCTGTGAGTAAATAAGCAGTTGCGCCAGGGGTAACTACCATAGCAATGACAAGGATGGCGCCAACAGTTTGAAGAGCCGCAACAGTACAAGCGCTCAAAAGAGTGAAAAAGATAATTTTTAATTTTAATGGTGATAAGCCAATTGATTTTGCATGAACTTCATCAAAAAAAACCACCAGCAAGTCTTTCCAAATACAAAATAAGACGAAAAAAGAAACACCCGTAATAATCACAACTTGCCATACGTCTTCATCAGCAATACCTAAGATATTCCCGAGAATGATGGTCTGAACGTTGACGGCTGTTGGTTTAAGCGAAACCAGTAACAGACCAAAGGCAAAAAAAGTGGAGAAAATAAAGCCAATAACGGCATCTTCACGAAGGCGTGTGATATGACGAATAAGTGTCATTGATAATGCCGCGAGCAAACCCGTAAAAAAAGCACCAACTGCATAGGGCAAACCTAATATATAAGCTCCAGCAACACCGGGAACAACTGAGTGGGAAAGGGCATCTCCCATTAACGACCAACCTTTCAAAATAAGATAGGATGAAAGAAACGCACAGACAGCACCGACTAAGGCACTGACCCAAATTGCTTTCACCATATAGTTATATTCAAAAGGTTGTAGGAGTAAATCTAGCATGGCTAATCTCCTTGTTTGCGCTGGCTTTGGTGCGCTGGAGTGTGTTCTTCTTGATGACCATAGAAAACAGCAGCACGTTCATCATCGGTAATAACAGTAAGTGAACGTGGATCATCATCATCATGAAGATCAGAACCTGAGAGGCTAATGTGACGTAACACACCACCAAATGCGTGTTCTAAGTTTTTCTGTGTAAATGTCGTTTCAGTTGGACCACTATCTAACACCGTTCTATTGATTAAAATAACGTGGTCACAAAATTCAGGTACACTTCCTAAGTTATGCGTTGAAACTAAAACTAAGTGGCCCTCTTCGCGCAAATTGCGTAAAAGCTCGATGATGGCATTTTCTGTTTTAACATCGACACCCGTAAAAGGTTCATCAAGTAATAAAACTGTACCTTCTTGAGCCATTGCTCGTGCTAAGAAAACACGTTTTTTCTGGCCACCAGAAAGTTCACCAATTTGGCGATGTCCTAAGCCTGACAAACCAACACGTTCTAATGATGCTTCAACAACTTCATGATCGCGTTTTGAAGGAATACGAAAAAAACCCATTTTTCCATAACGTCCCATCATTACAACATCAGAAACAAGCACAGGAAAATTCCAGTCAACTTCTTCTGTTTGTGGTACATAGGCGATCATATTTTGTTTTAACGCCTGCTGAATCGGGCTGCCGTTTAATGTCACTTTACCTTTAGAGGGCTTTACTAGCCCCATAATGGTTTTAAATAATGTGGATTTACCACTGCCATTGATGCCCACTAGGGCACAAATAGTGCCACCAGTGATAGAGAAGCTTGCATCAAAAATAGCTGTATGACCGTTGTTGTAAGTTACTGTGGCATTATCAACAGTCAACGTAGGATTAGCTTTTATATTGCTCATTGCCCAAATCCTTTCGCAATTGTATCTACTGTAATAGTAATTAAATCAATATAAGTAGGAACTTCACCACCTTCAGCGGAAAGTGAGTCAACATAAAGAACGCCACCGTATTTTGCGCCAGTTTCTTTGCTGACTTGTTTAGCCGGTTTATCTGAAATTGTACTTTCACTAAAGACAACAGGGATCTTGTGTTCTCTAACGGTATCAATCACATATTTAACCTGTTGTGGTGTGCCTTGTTCTTCTGCATTAATTGGCCATAAATAAACTTCTTTAAAGCCATAATCATTAGTTAAATAACTGAAAGCGCCTTCACTGGTCACTAACCAACGATCTTCTTGTGGGATACGAGACAACCGTTCTCTTAATGGTGCATCAAGCTGTTTAATTTTTTCTGCGTAATTTGCTGCATTTTGATTATAAATTGCTGCATTATCAGGATCGTGTTCAACAAATGCTTTACGAATATTTTCAATATAAATTAATGCGTTATTTGGTGACATCCATGCGTGTGGATTCGGATTATTTTTGTAAGCACCTTCACTAATTGCCATTGGAGTGATGCCTTCAGTTACTACAACCGCAGGAACATTACGTAACTCATTAAAAAAACGTTCGAACCAGCGTTCAAGGTTTAAACCATTCCATAAGATCAAATCAGCTTTTTGGGCTTTTACAATATCTTTTGGGGTAGGCTGATAATCATGAATTTCGGCGCCCGGTTTTGTAATTGATTCAACAATCGCTGCATCTCCAGCAACATTCTGTGCAATATCTTGAATAATAGTAAAGGTAGTGACGACTTTAAGTTTATCTTTTGCTTGTGCAGGTGTGGTTAAAAAGACTGTTGCCATAAGGCATAAAGCCGTAAGTGAAAATTTGTTTACAGAGCGAAATATATCCATATTATTATTGCCTTATTGTTGCAGAGGTATTTTCTTAATTGATAATGATTATCAATATCATTTCAAGAAAGTCAAGTTATCTCTGTGTAAAAAGCTTCATTTGATAACGACTAGAAATAAGATAACAACATGTATTCCAATAAATGTTAAGTAGATTGTTGGGTTTTGTCACAAAAATTAACAATCGTTTGTAACTATTTGTGTAAGAGATGATTTTTATTACGCATAAAAATGCACTTTCTTCCTTATTAATTCAATGTGGGTTATGTCGCTACGATTTTATCGCGATCTCTCAATCTCTTTTTTACATTGCACTAATGCATACCATTTATTCAAAAATAAGTAATAACACGATATAAACTTGTTATGGCAGATTCTATTCTGATTAATACATTTGGGAGGCAATCATAGTGAATGGGATAGATTTGAGATAAAACACACGCTAGAAATAGTAATAGATTGATTTATTTCTCGCACTTTGCCATATTTTAGCGTGAATTTTTGTGTGGAAATAGAATAATATATCCCCAACTTGTTGATATATAAACATATCGTTGTACAACCCTTTATGCAAAAGGATAAAACGTGAAAGTAAAAATTATCTTTTCTTTGGCAATTTTGCTTCTTGCTGGTTGTGCTGATAATGCTCATCAACCAATTCAAAAAGACACATCTCGATTTTTAAGTCAAAAGCCGATAAATAGCCGTATTAATAATGCTTCGATCTCCACGGCACAATGGAAAGCAACCCCTTTTGATAATCACATACAGCAAGCCTCTAGCCGTTATAATGTTGATGAAACATTAATTAAAGCGATCATCCAAGTTGAGTCTAACTTTAGACCAGAGGTAATTAGTAAATCAAATGCGGTTGGATTAATGCAAATTAAAGCATCAACAGCAGGAAGAGATGTTTATCAAAATAGAGGAAAAGCGGGGCAACCAACAACAGCCCAATTGAAAGATCCCGCTATTAATATTGATTTAGGTACTGCTTATATTCAACTATTAAGAGAGCGCCACCTTGTTGGTATTGCTGATCCTGAAACACTTTATTACGCCACCATTCTTGCTTATGTGAATGGCGCAGGCGCTTTATTGAGAACATTTGATAAAGATAGAAACAATGCGATAGCTAAAATTAATTCAATGAGTGCGGACGATTTTTATCGTTACGTTGAAAAAAACCATCCGGCAACTCAAGCACCACGTTATTTAGCTAAAGTAAGAGCTGCTTACCATGCAGGGGATAATTAATCTGGCAAATTAGCTGCGGCTTGAGCCTGTTTTAATAAAGCAGGCAAATCTGCAATGATTTCAAGAACACCGTTAATCATAAATTGAACACCCATACAGATTAATAAAAATCCCATTACACGAGAAATAGCATCAATACCACTGTGACCTAAATATTTCATAATGCTGGTGGAGCCACGAAGTGACAGCCAAACAATCACGCTAATTAAAAAGAAGGTCGTTACTGGGGCCACATATAATACCCATTGAGCAATATCAGTACGCGAAGGTATTGATGCTGCGGTACTGATGATCATTGCAATGGTTCCTGGTCCTGCGGTACTTGGCATTGCTAAAGGAACAAAGGCAATATTGGGTTCTTTGGGATTGTGGTGAGGATTATTATCGTCAGAAATAGGATCATCAACATTAGGTGTATTAGGAAATAGCATACTAAAGCCAATAAAGGCCACTATCATCCCTCCAGCAATACGAAGACCGGGTATCGAAATCCCAAACGTTGTCATTATGACGCGACCCGCATAAAACGCGATGGTCATAATGAGAAAAATATAGACACATGCCATTAAAGATTGTTGATTACGTTGTTCTTTGGTCATATTTCCTGAAAGACCAAGCCAGAGAGCAACAGTCGTTAATGGATTAGTTAAAGGTAAAAGTAAAATAAGACCAAGGCCAATAGCCTGAAAAAACTGGTAAGCAGAGTGCATGGAATATAAAAGCTCCTATAATAACAGGTAATTAAGGAGTATTTATGATAACAAATTAAACAGCAAAAAGTTATTTTTAAGCATAATAATCTTAATGTTTATTGGTATTTCTTCATTAACCACTCTAAATGTATTTTTACTGAGTGCCAGTCATAATCAGTAATACTATAAACACAGGTATCTCTTTTTTTGACCGCCTATTGTTAGTCGGTGGTTACGTAAAATGCCATCGAGTTTTGCACCTAAGCGTTCAATCGCTCTGCGACTTGATTTGGTTATCGATATTTATAAAGGTTGTTATACCTACAACATGATTATTTAAATAATGGTTAAATTTACGGAAAATTATTAATAATTAAATAGTGAAAAAAAGTATAGGATGATTCTTTCTCAACAGAGAATGACCGCCTCACCACAGGTGAGGTTGCATGATGCGTGCTAATCTATAACTCAGTAATTAAGGTATCACTGTAAATTAAATAGATTGGTAAAAAAATGACAGATTTAATTGAATGGGATGATTTTCTACGTGTAGAAATGAGAGTGGGAACAATTATCAGCGCAAAAATAAATGAGAAAGCTAATAAACCTGCTTATATTATGGAAGTCGATTTGGGTGAATTAGGAATAAAGCGCTCAAGTGCTCAAATTACGGTAAATTACACTCCTGAAGAGCTTGTGGGACGTCGTGTTTTGTGTGTATGTAATTTCCCTGTTAAACGCATTGCAGGTATAAAATCTGAAGTCTTAATTACAGGGGCACCAGATGAAACGGGAGCAATTGTATTGGCTGAGTTTAATTTGCCTTTACCAAATGGTTCACGTCTAGCATAAATAAGTATCTTTATCTGGCACTCTTAAATAGTGATGTTCTGCTGAGTTTTGATATAGTAATTATTCAATAGTAGGATGGATATAAAGGAGTGTCTTTTGTTATTACCTCAATTGCATTTGCGCTGTTATACACAAGAGACGGTATCTCATCATCATGATAATTTATGGCAGATTATTTTCGGGCTTTCAGGTTCAATGGAAGTTAATTTTAATCGAGAAAATTTTCTGATTTCTAATCAAAACTGTTTGGTTATCCCCCCAACGATTCATCATGCCTTTTCAGGCAATATAGATAATAAAAATCTTATCCTAGAACTTCCTGCAACTTCGCAATGGCAATTAAGTGAGAAAGGTGGACAATTTGCGTTATCACCAGCTGCCATTAGTTTATTAGAGTGGATACATCAATATCCTCAACTTCCAGATCAATATTCAACCATAACACGGCTTTTACTTGCCCAAATGAAAATACAAAAAGGTTGGCGCGATAGTTTGGATGCTTGGTTAGCGAATAAATTACATACACCATTAACAACACATGATATCGCTTTCGCTTTTAATACATCAGCGAGTACACTACAACGAAAAATGAAAGCAGAGGTGGGGGTGTCTGTGATGCAATATGTTACTCAACAGCGGCTTAGTAAAGCCGCTGAATTATTAAAATACACACCACTAAATATTGAAAATATTGCTTTAGCCGTAGGATATGACTCGCATTCTGCATTTAGTCAGGCATTTCGCCAATACTTTAATAAAAGTCCTACTGAGTATCGACAGGATTAAGCGATTATCCCACTTTATTTCCTACTGAATAAATCCGTGGACATAATTTATCGAAGGCAAGCGTGAATAAATAAGTATAGATAAAGAAGAAGATTAATATAGTTATTTCCATACTTATTGCTTTGATAAAACCTACATTATACCACCACATATAAAGTGGAATGGTAAAGAAAAATAAACCTAATTCAAAACTTATTGCATGGATTAGTCGTACTATGACAGTCCGTTTTTTTATTGTTAATTTTAACTCAATTAATTCAAAGAAAGAATTAAAAATATAATTCCAAATCAAAGCAATAACAGAAACCGCAATTGCAACAGGGAGTGAATTATGTGATTGACTTTGGCTTAATATGGTCAGTAAAACAGTGCTTAATAAAATCGCGAGAGTTTCAAAAGTAATAGCATAAACTAATTTACGAGGGCGGGGTTTTAGATAAAACATGCATATACCTTTTATAATAAAAATCTGGACCGCCCCAGAATAAGTTTTTTTAAAGCCGCGGTTTCCGCTTATTTATTATAGTAGACAAATTAAATAAAAATTTCTATCTCTCTGTGTATTAAAAATAAACGTTAAAATTACCTATGAGATAAAGCTATAAATCTTTGCTGTCTGTGATAAAATTCCCCCCGAGTTACGATAAGGCTCAGCGATATTATAGATATTTACTTGATAAGTAAGTGTTCATCTCTATGTGCAAACCTCGCGAGGTAAAGTGAGAAAATTGTCGTAACGTACTGAATACATACGAAATAAAAAGCTTACAAGTGATCTTGCGTATAAGCCAACAAAGTTATTCCAACCAATTTCAATCTGTTTCAAAAATCCAACCCAACACTATATAGATATTGAGTTTCCCTTTCTCGTATGTTTCACTCTGTTTCATTCGGTTTAAGTTCGTGCCATGAAATTTGTGTACATACCTGTGTACACAGTTAAAGGGATGTACACATGCTAACAGATGCGAAACTAAGAAAGCTTCATAACGTTCCAATAGAAAAACGTATTGAGATAGCTGATGCTCAGGGATTATCTATTCGAGTAACACCAAAGGGTATGATTATCTTCCAATTCAGATATCGCTTTAATGGGCGACCTAGAAGAATGACGCTTGGCGAGTATGGAACCATATCTCTTAAGGATGCTAGGAATTTAGCTCAAGAGGCTAGGAATATATTATTGGAAGGCAAAGATCCAATTATTGCCAAAGAAATGGAAATAGCTGATGAGGGTAAAAAGCTATCAGTAAACGAGTGTATAAATGAATGGTTAAAAAGCCCTCACGCGCAGAAGTTAGTAAAACATGATTTCTGGAAGAGGGCGTTACATCGTCACGTATCCACTGGTGTTGGCAAAATGATTGCTGAAGATATGGTTATAGCTCATTGGCAGCCTGTTTTTAAGAAAATGAGAGATAACGGGTCGCCAACAATGGCAACCGAGATCCTTTCAAAAATGAAGCAGATATTTTCATACTGTATTCGCTCTGGAAAGCTGTCTGTTAATCCACTTTCTGAATTAAGAGCTGATGATGTGGGGATGAAACCAAGGGCAGGAAGGAGATATTTTAGTGATAAAGAGATTGGTATGTTTTGGCGGGCTGTCGATAACACCAATATGACTAAGCAGAGTAAGCTATTTATTAAGTTGGTTTTATTAACAGGATGTAGAGGCGCTGAACTTAGACTTGCTAAAAAATCAGAATTTGATTTAAAAAATAATATATGGGCAGTTCCTGATCAGAACTCTAAAACAAGGGATGGGTTTAGAAGAGGGTTGTCTGATGAGGCTGTTTCTTTATTAAATGAAGCTTTTTCATTATACCCAAACTTTAAACAAGTCTTTCCTCCTGCAAACCTGAAAGAGGATAGGCCGATGGCGGCTAGTGTATTATTAAGTATGGCTATTCAGGTTGGTGATGTAATGAAGATTACTGATTGGAGTATGCACGATCTTCGCAGAACCGCAAAGACAAAAATGAGTGAGCTTGGTGTTCCTCCTCACGTCTCTGAAAAAGTGTTAGGCCATAAACTTGGTGGAGTCCTTTCTGTTTATGACCAACACGAATATATAAAAGAGCAAATAGATGCAGTAAATAGCTTGGCGACTCACATATTATCCTGCACTGAATAACCTTTGCTTTTGAAAAATTCAATAACTTCATTGTATTTATATAATGCGCCTCCATTAATAGGGGCGTAATTACTATCAGGCTCAGGAAATGGCGTTCCTTGAGCGATCCATTCTTGTCTTTTTCTCCAGAATGTTGTGCGAGATATTCCACCTAGCATCCCTTGAATCTTACTTCTACAAATTAAAAATTTTGGAATATTGTCATCCATCTTTCTCTTCCTTTTGTAATTTCCGCAGGTAATACGATAGGACCATCTTGTCCTGATAGTTCATGTGATTTAGAGGCTTAAACTTTGATGTGTATTTGTCGAGGATCTGGGTGGTTAGCTTGTCGTTTGGTATTCCGTGGCTTCTTAGTTCAATTAAGCATTCCTTTGCTATTTTCCTTCGAGCGTTTTCCATTGCTTGTGCATTCATAGTCTTTGCCTTTTATTACGCAAAGTGACCATATATGATTTACGACAGTTTTCTATTTCCACAGGATAGATATTCTTTCCTATCTTTATTTTGTGGCTAACGATTATTCCAATTCGATTATATTTCTTTTTATGGGCTTACAGCGCCTCATTAATAGCAATCCTTTCTGTGGGTGTGACTTCACTGCGAATTATTAATCTCATAATTCACCTATACTATTTTCCATTCATTTAATATTCTATTGCCGATATTAATTAACTCGTCCCTATCGACAGTATTAATTATCTTTCGTGGTTTGATATATGGTCGCCATATTAAAAGCATTGAGCCTTTATTATTACCATTAACTGGTTTGTTTGTTCCTGCATTAATAAATGATATTCTTCCTCCTGTAATTAGCCTCACTTCATCAACTGTTTCTAATGCGGAATTAAACCAACCGACAGAAGTATCAGCAGGAATTAACATCACAACAGGCTGTAATTGCTTTTTACATTGCTCGGCGGCTTTATTAATCCAAGGCTGAATATCTGAATAGGGAGGATTAATCCAAATAGCCCCGTAACTTTCCCAGTCGCAATTTAACGAGTCGTCCTTTTCGGTGAGGTAACGAGAACAGAGAGCATTATTTTTATCTGCGGAGGCATCTAAATAGAAGCCGAATTCAGCGTCCAATGCTGCAAATAAAGGCAGGGGAGTTTGCCATCTATCACGCAATTCCTTTGGTGTATGGCTACCTCCGTAGTTAGCCTTCATTCTCCGCATCCTTCATTAATAGAAATAATTCCATAGCTTTGCGATAAAAATTGGCATTATAATTTTCCAATCCACTCCATACGCTTAGTTCTGGATATTTTACACAGCTAACATCCCACGCTATTCCGTCATAAGTTATAGATATGAAATTATCTTTAATAATCGGCATTGCGTCGGCTGAGTTGTTGCATGGGTCGAATACTTGATATTTACCTTTGATATTATAAGTAATAACGCCGTTAGGTAAGAATCTAAAATATTTATGCTTTATTCTTGCTTTGTTAAATACAGCTTTATTAATATCAAAGTCTGATAGTTCGGTGTATTTATTCACTTTCTAATATCTCCTCTATCATGAGCTTAATATTAACTAAGTCCTGCTTTGTTATTGGTATATCCCACGATGGAGATTTTAAATTAAATTTATCTTTTATTGTCGGCTCAATTTCAAAACCTTCTTCCTCGTATCCTTGTAAGTTCACACTATATTTATCTTTCATTCCACACCTCGCCACAAATAATAGTTAAATCTCTCACTGACATTAAATATTCAGCACGTTTATTGCATTCCGATTGCGTGTATATATCTTCCGTTACAGGCACAGCAGAACCCTGTATTAGCATGAGTAATACATATCCGATTATTTGCATGGTTATTTACTTTTATATGCGTGGGCCACTTTGAATTTAGAATTTAAGTTATCAGCTCTTTTTTCTGCATCTGAATATGAAATAAATCCTTTCTCAATCAAATTTCCATTTAATAAAATAACTGGTTTTCCGTTAATTAGTTCGGCTTTGTATTTATCCATCACTCCGCCTTTTTAGTTCTTCAATGCCTAACCCTGTTAATTGCCATCCGTCCTTTGGGTGAAGCTTAATAAGCCCTTTATTCTCCAACGAGAAAATTGACATACTATTGCATAACTGACTATATCCATTATTTATATTTTTTAATGTGCTAATTTGACGTTCTGTTAATTTCATCACTCCACCTTAGCCTTCTGTCTTCACATACCAATCAACAAGATTATCAAGTGCAGTATTGATATGTTCCGATTGCTCTTCTTCGGTTAATTTATCCCATTCATCCTCAGTAATACCCAGACCACACTCAGAGTCAGAGCCAACCTTGTTTGTCCTTGCAACTAAAACCATCTGCTTATTCATATTCATTCCTCTTCATTGCATCCCTGCGAGTTAAATTATCCTGCGAACTTTGGTAGCTTCCTGCCAACCAGTTCCTCTGCATCCTTCATAAAGTCGGTGGCTTGCTCTTCCATTCCAACGCCGAAATCATATTTATGAACCGCTTTAGCCATTAAGAAAGCGCCAGCAAAAAGAACTTCTTTCAACCTCTTATTTTCTTCTTGTAACTGTTCAATAGTCATATCTATCTCCTGTTTGCATCCTTGCACTGAGTCCGTGGGTTGAATTACATGATTAACACGCCATTCCTTAGCGTGATGTCGTCTGGTGTAACACCTAATGTTTTTGCTACCTCGTGCTTGAGAGATATGTATTTCAGCATGAAATTAGGGTCGTTGATTTCTTCCGTGCTCACTTCTTTACCAATAAAACTAAATCGCCCACTAAAACACGATCCGTGTTGCGTGTAATCGTCATTGAGTAAATCGTCGACTGCATCTTCATCAATAGTTACCTTTTCCATATCAGTGCCAACAATCAACTTTGGCTCGTAATTAATACTCATGGTTATATCCTTTGGTTAAATTACATAAATAGCGTGGCGTGGGTAGGGGAGTCCGATAGGAGCGAAAGGTATAGGGTTATCCCAATCTTGAGGTGGCTCATTTTGTGGTGCTTGATTACTCGATGCTTGTTTTGGTGCTTGCGGTTGCTGTGGCTGAACCCAACCTTGATTTTGCTGTGGATTCTGGCTTCCTGCCTGATTACCACTGTTACCGCCTAGCATATGCATTGTTCCACCAATATTGACCACTACTTCCGTTGTGTATCGGTCTTGCCCGCTTTGGTCTTGCCATTTTCTGGTTTGCAGAGAACCTTCTATGTATATCTGACTTCCTTTTCTCAGATATTCACCTGCAATTTCTGCTAATTTCCCGAAGATGCATACTCGATGCCACTCAGTTTTCTCCTTCATCTCACCGGTTTGTTTATCACGCCACGATTCCGATGTAGCTAGTGTAAGATTTGCTACTGCGCCACCACTCGGCATATAACGGATTTCAGGGTCTTGCCCCAAGTGACCAATAAGAATCACCTTATTCACGCCTTTACTTGCCATATACACTCCATTGATTGCCAAATTGAATGCCTAACTTGTTTAATCCCTGATCCATTACTTCGATGAACTCAGGCACTAACTCATCGAATTCTTTCATCATTTTTTCATCACGCTCAACAGGGAAATATGCGATTTCTTTCCCTGCCGGCATGCGTGGGTCAAAATTTGCAAAGTGCCAGATATCCTTACCTGTAACCCACATGGAATATTGAACTTGAGCCACATATTCCTTTTTCATTGCATCGATTCCATTCAATGCTAAGTCTATAAATACGTCCGTGTTATTAGGGCATTTAAGCTCTAATCCAGAGCCATCACTGCAAATGCCGTCTGGTGAGCAAGCTATCCGTAGTTGCTCATCTTTAAATATTATTGGCACTTCCTTTGCCGTTAATCCGGTGTAAAACTCGAATGTCATCCTTGCTTCTAATTCGTAGCTTTTACCCCATTCCAGCGTCCTTGCTGATACTTCCTTGTAAACTCCTGTACAGACTTCACCAATAAGTGTGTTTAAATATGTTTTCTTTGTGTCTGTCCATTTTTTCCCTGACTTTGGCTTAGAGATAACCTTCCATGCCTCAGAGGCAGTTACTACGCCGAGCCTTGCTTGTAACCAGATATCGCTACCTTGTTCAATGTTGGATATTGGTCCAAATATATCCTCGAACGCACTTTCCCATGGTCTACTCATATTTTGGAACCTTCCTAAAGCCATTTCTTGGTGGTACTTTTTTGCCTCTATTTATATATCCGTTACACCATTTATAAATAGTTGCTGGCTTCACCTTGAAATGATTGGATGCTGAATAGCAGCTATCGAACACCAAATCGCCAATATGCCAGTAAAATGAGTTAGACCTATTCATTGCTTGCTCTGATACGGTAGCCCATCTGCAATTTTCTTTAGAGTAAGGGCCATTGTTATCTATTCGGTCTAGTTGGTGATTTCTTGATGGTGGGTTACCCATGTCATTAAAAAAAGCTTTGAAATCAAGCCATTCTTTGCTTATTCCTCTGGCATGGTATTTTTTATAGTCTTTATTATTTTTGTTTGTGCATCTGTTTTTCATTCCTACCCATATTTTGTATATCCTCGTATTTCTATATCCATGGGTTTTGTTTCTTCCGACTAAGCATCCGCAGCTCTTAATTCCAGATGACTTTAGTGAGTTAGCCGCTCTTAAGCAGGTGTTTCCGCACTTACATGAGCAAATGTAAACCCGCCTGCCATCTTTCATATGGGAGAATTTACACACTGTTAGGAGTCCAAATATTTCTCCTTCTTGTAATTGCTTTGCATACATAGAGTCACCTTTATTTGCTTAGAATGATGTCATTACTAATCATTTTCCTTCTGCCTTTTTCCTTAGCATGTCGATAATGGTATTGGCTTCAAATGCGGTTAATTGCTCTGGATGGGATATTTGATGGTTGAATTTTTTACTAATGAATGTGAAGAATGCGTCACTCCATTCGCCGTTAACCTTAAGCATCAAGTCCGTGATAGCTTTTAGTTGATCCTCGCTTGCTGGCGTTATGTCCTTTGCTTTATTTGCTGGTACATCAAAATCATTACCTTCACCTGCCTCGGTGTTCACATAATCAATGGCTTGATCTAACCTTTCACGACGAGGCCAGTATTTGCTCGCTCTTTTCACAATTGTTTTACGAGCCATCTCATCCCACCATGTTTTCCATGGGCCATTTCTTGACTTGCTCGTAGCCTCAACAGCCTTTATCTCATCCAATCTCATCTCTTCCGTGAGATAGTCGCCACTTGCTGTTTTTACTGTGCAATAACCACCAATAACACTACCTCTGTCACTGAATGCGTTATATTTGTGTGTTGGCGGGGTGTCTAGGCCATTGGATTCATAAACGTCATTTTCATGGACTAATTTGCATTGACCCCATTCGATAGCTTGAGTGGCCTGAGCTAGGTGCATGAGACCCATATAGCTGATATCAAGGCAAACAGAACCCTTTCTTGGCACTAAATACGCCAACTTACTTGCTGGATTTAATGTAATCCCAATAGCCGCCACGTTAATAATGGCATTCTGAGCACTGGCGGGGTTTTCCATAGTCACTCTTGCTAGCTCGTCATTTCGTTGGAATGCCTGAATTGCAAACTGGCTTTCCTTAGCCCATGTGATCGTTTGATCTGTTAGTGCGTTACAAAATAATGACTCTTGTTGTTGCACAAACTCAATAATTGACGTGCTCACAATATCTCCTTATCTATCCCGATCTGAATGGCTGTTTTAATTCCATCTAAAACGGCATCCAGTGCCTGAGGGCTAATTTCAAATACTGGATTTAACTTCCTTGCTAAATCCATGCACAATAGTTCTTCTGGTAGGTTATCCATAATCTCATCAACTGATATTTTCGCTTCCTGAGAATTAACAAACGCTTCTCGTTCCATTTGGCGTTCGTACCAGTCGTTTCTGAGTCCGTAGGTGTTGGTAATCATTCAACCCCCTTAATAAACAACATCCAATGCGTTTTATCGCTCTTGCCAACGCGCTGGACTATTGTTGGTTTTTGGTCGGTTAGCGCTAAAACTTGCTTTGTGGTTATTTGTGTTTCATTCCACTTGAAAGCCAATGTTCCGTTTGGCTTAAGCACTCTAAATGCTTCACTAAACCCTTTACTTAAATCGTCTTTCCATGATTCTTTATTTAATCGCCCGTACTTTTTAAACATCCATCCGTTGTGGCCAACTCTTATTAAATGAGGCGGGTCGAATATAACTTGATAAAACGAGCCGTCAGGGAAGGGGAGGTTTTTAAAATCAGCGATAATGTCGGGTGTAATATTTAGCTTCCTGCCATCACATAAAATATGTTTCTCTACGCGGATATCACTGTAGATTGCTCGATTATCTTTCTTGTCAAACCAGAACATGCGACTACCACAGCACATATCCAAGATGGGGCTCATGACTACCTCCTTACGTGAATGCATACTCTCCACGCGTATTAACCTGACGTAAAATTCGATTTGTCTTTTCGCATTGCTGTTTAAATTTCCAATCATCAAACAATAATTCGACTTGTTGCTCAGTCATTTCAGACTCGCGAAGTAGGGTGAATATCTGTTGCTTTGCGTGTTTATGCTTTGCGTTCATGTTGTATTCCATATGCTGTTTTTAATGTTTCGTTTGCTTTGCGCCATCCATTCTCATCCTTGAGAAAGCGTGCAATCCCAGCTTGCGATTGAGCTAAACAAAGTTTGTATTTATCAATATTCATGCTTACCTCTGGATGTGCGAAACCTACGCTAATCTTGCGATAGCGATTATTGTTTAGTTTCTCTGGTGTTGGTGCGATGGGTTACTTTGAGATATTACTTAGAGATAGTAATCTGTTATTTACTTCTTTAACTAACTGAATATGCTCACTTACATCAAGATCACAACCGTCACAGTATTGTTCGAACTCGCGGTCTGTAACCTTCCCGCTTCCACTGCAAATTTCACACGAGCCTCCATTCTCTACTTTATGGAATTCATCGTGACCACAGCATGGGCAACCAATTCGACCAATATCATGAAATGTTAACGCTTGTATTAACCCATGATCTGGATTAGTACATGTTTCCTTACCATCCCCACAGCATTCAGGGCATATCATGATTAACTCCTTATGTGCGTATTCCTCACTATTAATAGCGATATGAATGATTAAGTGGTGGGTTACTGCTTGCTATTTAATGCGCTTAACTTGTTGGCGGGCAAACTTCTTTGTGTGACCTTTAGCAATTAGGCGTTTAACTTGATAATCACGATTGAGTTTTTTAGCCTCTTTCGTATTATCAGGCTTAACTCCTCTGTTATATTTTTCGTTCATATCACCCCCTAG
Organism: Proteus sp. TJ1640; assembly: GCF_003144445.1. Classification (NCBI taxonomy): domain Bacteria; kingdom Pseudomonadati; phylum Pseudomonadota; class Gammaproteobacteria; order Enterobacterales; family Morganellaceae; genus Proteus; species Proteus sp. TJ1640. The sequence goes on along the minus strand of NZ_PENY01000026.1, from coordinate 21,256 downwards.
CCTTTAACATTGCATCAGCTGGGATGAAGCAAAAGGCAAGAACCCTAACTTAACTCAGTTAGGCACGGCTGGTAACTGGAAGAAGCATTTCACTAGCGACAAATTAACTGCTGGCGTCATGATTAAGCTAACTGCTGAAGAGGGAAAGTAACCCTGTCAGTGGATAAGGCGTCCGCTATCGCTGACAGTACAGATACAGTAACGTTCACTCTTAATTACACTAAAGATGGCTCGCCAGTTGAAGGGGCTACTGTTAATTGGTCTACAACAGGTGGTAAATTAAGCGTTACTTCATCCAAGACGGGCAAGGCTGGTGGTGCGACAGTGAAATTAACTTCTGACGCTCAAGGTGAATTTATTGTCACCGCCACTGTTGATGGTATTGTGCAAAATACTAATGCAATTATATTCACAGAAAAAACTTCTCCAGACGAGTAATTTAAGGGGCTTTGTGCCCCTCTTTTTTTGAGGTGAGCATGATTGATCCTGATAAAAACTCTCTAACATTTAATAGTTACGCCAGTGTTGATGATTTGAAAAAATACGCTGAGGATAGAAATATCACTTTAGCAGATGGCGGGTTAGAGCCATTACTAATAATGGCAATGGACTATCTCGAGTCTCAGAAATGGTTAGGGAAACGGACTAATGTAAGTCAGCCTTTATCTTTCCCTCGTTCAGGGTTATCTCGTGATGGCGTAGCTATCCCAAGCGATCAGATACCAAAGCAATTAATCCAATCTCAATGCCGTTTAGCAATTGAATCAGTCGAAAATGAACTACAACCCACACTTGGTGCTGAAATCACCTCTGAGCGAATTGAAGGCGCTCTTACTGTGCAATATGCCGAAGGCACCAATACCGGCGCACCTAATTTTCCTTGGTTAAAAGGTTTATTGTCTGGCTTGATTGATGTCTCAGATGGATTTGCCATTAATACATTTGCAATGAGGTAGTGATGAATATTTATCAGCGAGGACAGAGTACAGCGCTACGGATGCTGAAAAAATATGGCATTTCCTATCAGGCTAAACGAGATGGCAAACACTGGGTTGATGATGAGGGGCAAGAGCGATTTGAGCCAGAAACGTTATTTTCTACTATCGGAGTAAAGACGAAATATAAACCTCACGAAATCGATGGCACACTTATTCTCTCCACGGATATTAAAATGATACTTCCTCCAGGCATTGATATTCATAAAGGGGATAAGGTGCTTGTTGATGGCGTTTGGTTGCGTGTTCACGAACCCAATCCTGTTAAACCTGCTGATATTGTTATTTGCTATCAGTCTCAATTGAGGGCGTGATATGTCAGATCAGTTTATGAAGTCAATTAATATCTTTATCGACAAATCTAACGCAAATATTGAAACAGTTGTAAAAAAAACTAGTATTCAAATACTTGCGAGGTTAATTGAAATATCACCTGTTGGTAATCCTGAGTTATGGGAGGTTAATAAGGTCGCCTCAAACTACAATAAGGCGGTTTTTGAACATAATGAATATCTAAAACAAGATCCTAATAATTTAACACCAAAGCGACGTCAATTAAAAAAGCGTGTTCGTGTTAATGATTCTATGGATATTTACGTTCCTCCTGGCTATACAGGCGGTCGATTTAGAGGAAACTGGCAGGTTTCATTTGATGCTCCAGCGGAAGGTGAAACTGGGCGCATAGATAAATCAGGTAGCATGACAAAGGCATTAGGTAACGTTGTTATTGAGCGATTCAAAATAGGTATGAATGCTATCTATTTCACAAACAATGTGCCCTATGCCTACCGTCTTGAGATGGGGCATTCTAAACAAGCACCTAATGGTATGGTTGTCATAACTGCCGAAGAGGCAAGCAAGATGTTTAATTCGGCCGTATCGGAAACTAAATCATGAATCAGTCAACAATTAATACTGAAATTCGAAAGCTGGTGGCGAGTATTGGCAAAGATTTAAATCTTAAAATTGCATGGCCTAACCTTCCTTTTGATGATATTAACGATCCGTATCTACAACTTCATATCATGATAGCAGAGACAGATAACATTGGCCTGTCTCAGGATATGCCTGTTTATCGTGGCGTTATCCAAATCAACATTGTTGGCAAGGTTGGTGCTGGAGATTCTCAAATATCAACTATTGCTGATGGCGTTAAAGACAGATTGAAGAACGGATTAACACTAGGTGAGGGTATCTACATTAACGGAGAGCCTAGCCAGTTTCCTCCAATTTTAGACGAAACAAACTACACCATTCCTATTCGTGCATCCTATCGATGTAACGCAATCCGATAACACCGCTTAATTGCGGTTTTTTATACCTAAAAATAGAGGTTAACAATGGCCTATAACATTCCTAATGGGTCGCGTGTTTACATCGCAAGTAAATACGATGACGAAATTAAAATTACTGAGGCGACCAATACCGAAGAAGCAGTGCTAACAGTTGATAGTGTGGGTGATATTGCTAAAGGCGATATTGTCCATGTGACATCTGGCTGGAAGAAAGTTTCTGGTGCGTTCCGTGTTGCTGAAGTTACTGAATCTAAAATCACCCTAGAGGGCGTCGATACCAGTGATAAAAATGTGTTTCCTGCTGGTGGAGGCACAGGAACATTAAAGAAAGTGCTGTCATGGGAGGTCATGCCACAGGTAATGACGCTTTCCACAGAGGGTGGAGAACAGCAAACACAAGAGGTTCAATTCTTGGAGGATGAGCAGGCAGAAACTATCGATACCTATAAAAATGGTGTTGTACAGGTTTATACTTTTGCTCACGATGCCAAGCTACCTATTCGTAAGCTGTTGTCAAAGCTGGATGATAGCAAGCAAGTTACCGCAATCCGATTCTACAATAAGCGTGCAGAAGAAGATCGCTATTACACCGCTTCAATTTCATTCCAGCGTGTGCCAAATACCGCTATCAATGAAGTTGAAAACGTGACTGCACGATTCTCACTTAAATCTGAAATGCAGATTTATACCAACGCTGCTTAATCCATAAACACTCACAACAGCCCCGAAACAGGGGCTTTTTAAGGACTGATAATGCCTAAATTTACCCTTGTTCCTAATCCAACCTTTAAAGCTAACGTTAAGATCCCCGTTGCTGGCAAAGAAACGCCAGAAGTAGTGACATTCACTTTTAAGCATAAACCAATGAGTCAACTTGATGAGATGCGAGAAAAGCCAACTACTGAGTTCTTTGAGCAAATCATTGAAGATTGGGCGATTGAAGAGCCGTATAACAAAGAAAACTTAAATCTACTGCTAGATAACTACCCATCCGCATCTCGTGCTATTGCTTCCACGTATTACAACGAATTACTGGGTAATCGCGAAAAAAACTCTTAACGGTCGCCGAAGCAATGTATGGCGGAATGAGCTCCAAAGAGTCGGCTGAGTTTGAGCGTGCTTTTGGTTTTCCGCCAGATATTGATGATGTTGAAATATGGCCTGATGTTTGGGATTCATATCAAGTATTTTCAGCCATGAATACGCAGTGGCGTGTAGGCATGAATGGTATCACTGGCTTGGATTACAACCCATTAAAACAAGTGATGGACTTACTCAACATCAAAGATAGAGCGACCGTGTTTAGTGATCTGAGGATTATGGAGGTTAAGGCGCTGGAGGTGATGCATAAGAGAGCTTAAGTTAATGAATAAGTTGAGGTGATAGCCATAGTTATACATCTTTATTAATGATTGTTTTGAGTTGAATAGATGTCGAATTGCACCGGTTACGTTAACATAGAGCTAAGTTTCTTTTTTACGGATGGGTTTATCTACATTTCGTTATCAAATGTCAGTAGATGCTTATCTCTAGATTCTGATTTAATAGGTGACTGAGCATATTTAGAGCCACTCAAATTAAAAAGAGAAACTATCATTCTGCAAACTAATCTCTCCATATTTCTTATTAATAAGAATGCTTCCTGATTTGATTTTGATGAAGCATTATCTTCACTAACAGCAAAGCCTAATGGTTCACCATAAAATAGAGCTTCATGCATAGTTTCATTTCTTATTCTCGATACAGTGTATGGCTCTGGCTGTATGGTCGCAAAGTCAGGGGTTGGTATTCCTAGTTTATCACAACACCACGTTATCCGTTTTGCATGTTTAGGTTTCGGTTCTGACTTTGTAAATTTGTAATCTAAGGATATAACTTTAAAGCATCCATCTAGTGCATAGTATAAATATTGAAATTTTTCAAAGGATAAACTTTGTGGATTTTTTGATAAAAATAAACAGTGAATTATTGATGAGATATTTTTTAACTTATGAGCGTTATTTATGTCTTTTGCGTAGCTGTAAGAAAATTCGATGGCAGGGTTTGCTTGGGTAATGAAGTCAAATAAGGCATCGGGCTTAATGATGGTTGAATCTAAGAAGCCTGCATCAGTGGATGTAAGTCTCATCCCAGTAAAAAAAGATAGACTCCATATAAAAAAATCACATTCACTTTGGGATAAATTTGATTTTATAGAGTGAGTTTTTGGCAAAGAAAATACTCTGTTTGGGTAAGGTAAATTTTTTGTTTTGTCAGATACAAATTCGTGGTGGGAAGCAGGGCTTGCATAATACCAGTCTTTGTAAGTTTGTGGATGATTACTTATCCGTTTAACGATCTCATTCAGGTTTGGTAAAGTTGAAATGGAAAGTCCATCAAATTCAATATTGATTGGTTTTGGATAATAACCAAATTGACATTCAATCATAATTAATCTTTTTCCTCGTACATTTTAACAAGTTGATTATATATAACTTTTTTAAATTCTTTGCGTTGCACGATTGCCACATGCCCAGCGTTGCTTTTGGCAATTTAGATGCTGAATCAATAGTGTGTAAGTATTATTACTGTTTCCGTATCTAGGCTTGTAACTCTAACTATTCAAAATACTAAACCGGTATGAATACTAATATTAATAGGTTCGTTGTCATTTTCAGATGATGAACTTATGGTCCACTCTTGCTCTTAATTTTATTTTGATTTAGGTTTATCTCTATTTTCTGCTGCTTGGCGCGGGCCTTCTGGCATGGACTCAAACAGTCTTTGAATTACTTTTGGCTCAGTTATTGCGTATTTAACAATAATATTAATTAGCTCAAATAATTTAATGGCTATGCCATCAAAATCATCATCGCAAATTGTCCCTGGGTGGACCGCATTATTACCAGTAATGCGAACTACATCTGCTGCTTTTATTATTTTATTAGGGAGCATTTCTTTTTTAGCTAGTTCAGCCAAATCATCATCAATCTTTTTACCTTTGCAACCAAGATAAATACATAGCTTTTGAAGGCAAAGGCGAAGTAGTGCAGCTGCACCGCGAGGTGATTTCTCAAATATAATCGCAGCCTCAATATAGTCTTTTTTTATATTATCTGGCATCTCGTCTGATGGCTGTGGCGCTCGGATCGCGAATGGATAAACCATACTTCCTTGATAATAAATGTTTCCTTCTGGATCTGTTCTGGAATGGGTGATATTCCACATTGCTATCTGCTTGCATCTTACGCATACAGATATTAGAGCATCATCGAAATATTTTCTGCCTGTATATCGATTCCCATCAATCAAAGTGGAAAAGTTCATATGTGCAAATGCGTTGCAATGAGGGCATGTAAAAGCATTCGTATTTAGAGCTGGTGCAGTATAGGTGTTCATCAAACATCCTTATTTATCAGTTTGTTGAGCGCTGTTGGCTACTAGCTTCTCAAGCATGGATTCAATTTTATCTAATCTTTCAGAAATAGTGCATTCTTCTTGTTTATTTATAGGGTGAAAAATTTCATTTTGATTATTTACTTTATGTTGAGATAAATCATATTGTGCATGAATTGCTACTCCAATTACTTCCATTGAACTATTTAACTCATAACTAGGATAGATGTTATTTAATGGAGTTAGGTATTTTTTTCCTTGATCTACATTGAGCCTTCTGAATGTAGCGCCAAGATTATCAGTGCTATCAACCAAAACAAATGATCCATTTTCAGCGTTTAATTCTGTGTCAAAAGTGATAATCATCCCATCACAAAAACTTATGGAACTATCTGACACCATAGAGTCACCTCGTAACTCTAAAGCGAATGAATTTTCGTTAGCTCCTTTTGGGGCAGGGATAAAACCTACTGGAGATATTTTAGCCTTATTACTCTTTAAAAAAGACGCTTGAATTTGTGTATATATTGGTATCTCTGGAACCGTAATAGTGGTTTTTATTTTACTGAAATCAGGGCTATCACCAATGCCCATTGCTAGCCACTCAGCTGTCGTTCCCAATGCTGATGCTATATTTATTAAAACCTGTTGCCTAGGTTTTGAGTCTCCTGCCTCATAGGCAGCAACCTGCCTACGGACAACACCTATCTTCACCGCCAATTCGCCCTGAGTGAGGTTGGCACTTCGCCTAGCTAAAGATACTCTTGATTTGAAGTTATCATCAATTCTCATATGTGAACTCTTTAAAATTCATATTGACATAAATTGGAGTCATGGTATATAACTAATACTACATCATGAAGATGTGATGTTGAAATACTTCATAGGAGATAAAATGGAAAAGAAAAATAGAATTATGCCGTACCCATTTCGGATGAAGCCAGATATGAGGCAGTGGATTGATAATGTTGCCGAAAATAGACGCCGTTCTACTCAAGTTCAGCTTGAATATATTTTAGAGGTATTTAGAGAGAAGGTGGAAAATGGTGAACTTGAGATGCCGTAAAAAAGAAGAAACCCCAATTGTTCGAGCAATTGAGGTCTCATTATCAAATAAACTCTTGGACGAGAATAAGTGACATGACTAATTTAGCAAATATTAATGATATGAGCAATTCAGTTAAATCCATCCCAGCAATTATGCATAACGGAATACCTGTTGTGACGACTGAACTGTTAGCTGAGTTATATGATACTAAAAGTAACAACATAAAAGTAAACCACTCCCGTAATGCAGGTCGCTTTATTGAGGGTAAGCATTACTTCAAAGTTATTGGAAATGCTCTAAAAAATTTGCGAGTTACTTTAAGTAACCTACAAATTTCACCAAAAGCGAGAAGTTTAATTCTGTGGACAGAAAGAGGTGCGGCTCGCCATGCGAAAATGTTAGACACAGACAAAGCATGGGATGTGTTCGAATTAATGGAAGATCACTATTTCAACAAAGGGAAGAATGAAGTTGTTGTTAACTCGCGCCCAATAACCCAAAGGGAAAAAGACGCTCACAACATTAATGCTCTATTTAATCATTACGATGTTTTTTATTCAGCATGGAAGTCAGAAATATATCCAATACTAAGACAACTTGAATCACCACTTGCTGGAAAGCTGGTTGATAGATTTCAAGATGGTTATGCGTTTCTGATGAATTTAAGGAGAGATATTAACGGGAGATTACAAGAAGGTGAGTTGCCAAGAATATGCAGGTAAAAACAGAAAAGCCAACAGGGGCAAACTGCTGGCTAATCCCAAACAAAACCTAAAAGGAAATGTTTCAATGAACGGATTAACTTTAGCATCACATGAAACAAATGTCACTATGTCAAGTCGTGAGATTGCGGAATTAACAGGAAAGGCTCACCATCACGTAGTTCGTGACATTGAGAAAATGTTTATGGAACTAGATTTTAATTATCCAAAAACGGATGATTATGTTTCTAAAGAGTTTTTTGTTAAGCGTAAAAATTACAAGGGTCGTTCTGTTATTGATGAAATAGGATTAGACCAAGATCTTACAATGACGTTAATGACTGGATACAGTGTTCCATTGCGCCATAAAGTATCAAAACGCTGGAGAGAGCTTGAGTCAGGGAAAGCAACACCAATTGTTGCACTTAATGACCCTGAGTTCTTGCGTTCTGCTTTATTAAATTACACTGAAAAAGTATTGGCTCTTGAATCATCAAATAAAGAGCTAACAAATAAAGTTGAGTGCATGTCTAACTTATTCAAAGAAGGCATGACACCGACTCAATTTTGTAAAATGCTTAACGGAGTTAACACTCAACAAGTTCAAATGTGGTTAGCTGAAAGAAACTGGCTATATAACGAAAGCAAGTCAGGTAAAAATATTCGCTGGCGTGTTGCTTCATACGCTCGTGATAAATACATGACAGAAAACCAGAGTGAAATTAATCCACACGGTCACGAACCTTTCATTAAGTATCAACCAGTTTTATTAAAGAAAGGTGCTAAACGTCTTTATGATCTCTATCTTGCTGGTGAACTACCAATGAAAAAGAACTGGGATGGTTTATTTACTCATGACAAGGAATTCAAAGAAGTAGCTTAATCACCCAGGCCAAAAACGGCTTGCTTGAGATCACATATTGCGCCTCTTAATTGAGGCTTTTTGCTTTAACTATACTCATTAATTGTTTAATGTTTAGGTGAGACAATAAGGAGAGGTGCTTATGTTTAACCTGACCATGCTTAGTAATATTTACAATTTAGCAATTAATGGAAATAGCAAAACCATAGCATTTACGACCAATATAGGTGTTGGTGTTTTTACCTGCATGTTATTTCTATCCACAGAAGATGCAGAAAGAAATGACAAAATATTTATATACTTAGGTAGGATGGGGCGCTTTTTTGAGCTAAAAATGTATGGTGCCCATGGTAAGGGCGATTTCATCCTATATATAAAGGATTGGCAGGAGCAACTCATTAGGGATGAATTGGGAATAAAAAATGGTCAGAGATATCCTTTTAGGTTGAATGATTTTTTAGACACTTTGAATAATCAAATTCCACAACAAATTGATAATGTTCGGACAGCAAATACATTAAGAGATAATAAAGATACTATAAAGACTTATTTACCTAATATTGTTGATGAAGCATTAAAGGTAAATCTAGTTGGTATTCGCAGATTAAAAGAAAATGCGAAGGCGCGAGATAAAACATTGCGTAAATTGTATCTACATAGTGATGGTAATGGTGATGATATATCCGCATTTATAGATGCTATAAAATCTGATGGTAGATTCACAATAGGTTGGAGAGAGGATGGCGATAGAATTCCGTTCCGAGAATTATTGAGCCAATTTAATGATAGAGTGCAAGAAGCAAGAATTAATTAATATACGGCTCATTAATTAATATATGGCTCAGGATTGTTATTTAAATAAATTTTATTTGCAACCTGATCCGGCGGGTTTTTGTTTGCTTCAATTTGCATCTATACTCAGCTACCATTAAGTAAAATGATATAAATAACTCAGAGGGCAGGATGAAGAAATTATTACTTGGTGTTATCGTCGTAACGTTATTAAGTGGTTGCGCTCAAATGGTAGAAGAGCAGAACAGGAAAAGTAACGAAACAAAGCTTTCTTTAATGGAGTGCTCTGAACCAAATCTTGACAAAAACTATAATACTGACACGAAGATTGGTTTTGTTAGTCAATTGAATTCTTTTGCTGATTCAGCATCTTCATTTAAGTACGTAGAAAATATTAGATTGCGTACAGTACGGTTAGGCTTGATGAATGATAATGACTCGAAAGAAGCTATATCAGCCATAGTTGGCTGTACTAAAAAGCAAAAAACTAAGGTTCTTGATTTAGCTCAGCCTTTATTTGAGAAAATAAAAAACCAGACTAAAGATAAAAAAGAAAGAGAGTACTTAATAGTTGCATATAGTGAGTGGGAGTCTTACATAAAAAATAGTGCAGATAATGACAACCAAGATAGAACTAAATACGATGCGGCTATTTCAATGTATAAAAATTACTAGCGCCTGAGCGTTAAATACAATATGAGCCACCTACGGGTGGTTTTTTTATGTCTGGAGGAAACTGAATGGCAGATATAGCAACAATCTCATTAAAGGCTGACACGTCAGATTTAGAGCGTGGTACGCAGAAGTTAAAGGAGTTGGGAAATGTAGCTGAGACTACAAGCTCATCCGTAGATGACCTTAGTCAGTCAGTTAGTAAGTCAGCAAATAGTAACCAGCAAGCTAGTAAATCTTTGGATAATCTAAATAACTCACAGAAAGAAGTCGGTAAGTCTATGGCTCAGGTTCATGCGGAGTTGAAAGCAAAAGCCGATGCTTACCGTGATGATATAAAAAATATTCAGCTATCAGGAAGTGCCACATTAAAATTAAAAGATATTTTGAATGATATAAATAAAGATTATAAAGACTTCAAATTGAGTGGTAATGCATTTGTTGAACTGGAAACCCAAATAAAAAGCGCGATGAATGTAGCTGAGCATGCTAACGATGCTATTGTTAAGTCTTTTATGGAACAGATTGATGCGACAAGGAAAGTGTCGAGCACTACAAGTGATTTAACTAATATTAATAAACAGTTAGCAGAAGCAAGAAAAGAAGGAAATATTAGCCATCAAGATTACTTGGAGATTTTATCCCAAATAATTAGAAGAACTAAGCAACTATCACAAGAAGAGCAAGTTAACGCCATTGCTAAAGACGCAATGATGAACAAATTGAAAGAACAGGCTTTTTTATATGGCGCTTCTAAAACCGATATTATGGCATACAGGGCCGCTCAGTTAGGAATTGCAGATGAAGCTAAACCTGTGATTGATGCAATAAAGAAACAAGAAGAGCGGACTGCTAGATTAGCCATAGAGCAAAAAAAAGCCGTTGAAGAAGCTAGAAAATTAGCTTACGAGCAACGACAAGAGGCCATTGAAACAGCTAGAGGACAGAAGGCAAAAGATTCATTTATACAGTCACTGAAAAACCAAGCTGACGCTATTGGTAAAACAAAAACAGAGCTGCTTGAAATGAAGGCAGCTCAGTTAGGCGTGTCTGATAAAGCAGCACCTTTCATTAAGCAATTGGATGATCAGAGCAAGAAATTACTGGAGAATGCAAAGGGTTCCAAGGAATTATCTGGTGGGCTTTCAGGGATAACACCGCAGTTAAGTAGCATTATCAATCAATTAACAGGTGGGAATAATGCATTATCTAGTTTTTTAAGTCAGAGCACAGGTGTTAGTGGCTCAATAGGAGGTCTTAGTAACAGCCTTAAAGGTATGTTGCCAGCTTTAAATCCTGCAACTGTTGGTATAACTGCAATTACTACGGCGACGATAGCTTTTGGTTATGCCATTCACCAAGGAGATGCTGAACACCGAGAATACAATAAACAGTTAATTCTTACAGGGGGCTATGCTAAGAAAAGTGCCGGTGATTTAGGCATTCTTGCCAACCAGTATAAGAGTTTAAGTGTTGCTCAATTCGAATCAGCAGAGGCTATCGCTAAAGTTGTTGGCTCTGGTCGATTTATGAAGCAAGAAGTCGATATGGTATCAAGATCGGCAGTTATGTTAAAAAGGGCGATAGGGCAATCTGTTGAAGAGACAATTAGTCAATTTAAACGACTGCAAGATGATCCTGTAAATGCAGTCCGTGAACTGGATAAGGAAATGCACTTCCTTACTGCGTCAGAATATGAACGCATTATCCAGCTTGAGGTTATGGGAAGAAAAGAGGATGCAGCGCGATTAGCTAGCCAGTCTTATGCAGAATCAATAAGAACAGGAGCTAATGATATTGAGGAAAACCTAGGTTTCCTTGAGAGCGCATGGAGAGGCGTTTCGCTAATGGCTAAACAAGCATGGGATGACATGCTGGATATTGGTCGTAAAAAATCTACTAAGGAGCAGATAAGGGAAATAGAGGAGACTCTTGTTAACTTCCAGCTAAACAAAGGGGCTGAGGGGGTTCATTTTGCTAAAACTGGCGAGATGAAAAGTGATCTTGAGGCTAGGCTAGCTGGGTTGCTTGAGAAAGATTATCTTGAAAGCAAGAAGGCTCAAGATGATTCGCTATTAAAGCAACAAGAGGAGTTTAATAAGAAAAGAATTGAAGCTGAAAGGGCTTTGATTCAGAAATACGGAAGCATAGACCAAAGATATAAAGAAGAAAAAGACCGGATACTCAATGACATTTACACGTCTGAAAAGAGCAAAAAAGAAGCTCTGGCACAACTTGAGTTGAGGTACGCAAGACAGAAGGCATCTCTCGATAATTTCCAAAATAGATTAAATAAGCCAAGCTTGGGTGCTAGAGCCGAAGAAGAGGCAAGGAAAACCATTCTCTCACTGCAAACTCAATTAAAAGTCCTCAATGATCACAAAACTGTTTATGACGTTATCAGTAACGAACGTAAAAAACTGTGGGAAACAGAAGCCAAAATATCCGTGCTGGAAGACAGAAGAAAAGAGAGGGCATTGACCAGAGACGAGCAATCACTGTTACTTAAAGAGAAAAGTATCGTTGCTTCATTGCATGAGGCTGCTGTCTTAGGTGATCAGATTGAATTACAGAAGATAAAAAATAGGGAGTTGGATAAACAAACCAAATATATTGATGCCCTTGTTGCTAAAGGCAATGCGTTAGAAATTGGCGCAAGTGGCTCTGATCGATTAAAACAACGAGAGATTGCTTTAAGTCAAGCTGATACACCTGAGAAGAAAAAAGCACTAGAGGAGTATTACGCCAAAGAAGATTCCCTGCGGGGTAACTGGGAGTTAGGATTTAAACGAGGCTTTGCTGAATTCCAAGACCAAGCCACAGATGTTTATGGCAATGTCGCCCAAATAACACAGTCTGCATTCCAAGGAATGAGTAACACTATTGCCGACTTTTTCCTCACCAGTAAATTTAACTTATCAGATTTCACTAAGTCTTTCCTAGAGATGACGACCAAGATGATAACTCAAATGGCGTTACTTAATGCCATGAGAGCTGGATTTGCAGGCACTACATTTGGCAGCTTCTTAGGGTTTGCTGAAGGCGGATACACAGGAGGTGGTGGTAAATATGACCCAGCTGGCGTAGTGCATAAAGGCGAGTTCGTATTTACCAAAGAAGCAACGCAGCGACTAGGTGTGGATAATCTCTATCGCCTAATGGATGCAGGAAAGCGAGGCTATGCGTCAGGTGGTCATGTTGGTGGTTCAGCATCAATGTCGGTTACACAGCCAACAGCATTTATCGCTCGCAACCCTCAAATTGCTGGTGGTGGAGTGAATGTAACGATAGATATGAGTGGCGTTAAGATTGAAACCGAGCAACAACAAAATGCAATGCCAAATATAGATGTAAGAGCTGCTGAGCAATCATTAAAGAATAAGGTTAAAAGCCTTTTTATTAGTGAAGGGCGAGAAGGTGGTGATTTGTATAAGATCATTAAAGCAGTATCAGGAAATAGATAACTATTTAATAAGAGAGGTATTTATGAAATTAAAATTAGGAAATATTTGTATTCATCCCGAAGATAAAGAAATTAGCATTCCAGTAGATGTATACATGGGAAATGAGACTGATTTTGAACCACCAAAAGCATACCTGATTTATCAAACAAGCTTTGATGCTAATAAACCTCTTTCGGAATATTTTAAAGAATCCGAAGAGTATGCAAGACAAACCATTAAAGAGTTAAACCAATAACAGCCACCAAAATTCGGTGGCTTTTTAATGAGAGGTAGTTATGAGTAATCAAGAAAATATATTAACGATGGATGGTAATGGGATCATGAAAGATAGTAACGGCAATGTAATGGCTAAAGGCATGGTGATTAAATCTGCAGTTATATCATCAGCGCCATCAATAGAAGATTTAGTGAAAAGAATTGAGTCACTGGAAAAACAGCTCGCGGATATGCAAAAGGCAGCGAGCTGTGATTTAGATATACTAAGCACGCGAATTACTGCAGTCGAAAGCTTTAGCCGTTAGTACAGTTAGCAAAACTATTTTTTGCATATTGAATTGCTAATTTTTCAATGTCTCTTAAGGTTAGATTCATGACATTTTTACCAGTGGTATCAATGTCAAAGTTATGAGCTGATCCATCAGAGCCTGTTAGTCCAACTTCGAGCTTATTTGATTCATCGCTCCGATTCACAGAGCGAACACTAGTCAGTTTAAATTGCATAAATTTCCTCACACCGAAGTAAATCAGCCATTCCTTCGGTAAGTTTCTCTGGGCTGAATATATAAAATAACCTAATGGATATTATTAATATCCTGATATTTGATCAGGCGGCTTCGTGTCGCCTTTTTTATTGGAGTAACCAATGGAAGAGTTTAAGTGGCGAACGCAAATACAAGATTCGCCAAGCGGTGAATTTAAACATCGCATTAAAGAAATTGAATTTGGAGATGGTTACAAACAAGTTGCTGGCGATGGTATTAACCCAGAATCCCAAACGTGGCCATTTGCTTATATGGGATTGAAGGATGAGGTGATACCTATTTTCAAATTCATTCGGCAACACACAGCAAAATCATTTATTTGGACACCTCCATTTGGTGAAAAAGGTCTTTATCGAGTTAAGGCTGATTCGATATCGATGATCCCCGTATCTGGCGGAGTAATGAAATTGACAGCAACGTTTGAGCAGGCATTTAGCGCATGAATATCACAGCAGGTGTACAAAAATTAGAGCCAGGTAATAAGGTTCAATTGATTGAGGTGGATGGCAGTGAGTTTGATGGGCCTATCCTTCGCTTCCATGCTTACAACTTACCTCATACGCCAGAAGAGATAGAGCAATCGAATGGAGATATCAAACCTAAACCAATTTGGTGGCAAGGAAATGAATATGGTGCATGGCCCTATGAAATTGAAGGGATGGCAAAAAATAGTGACGGAAGCCCTGCAAGGCCATCTCTGAAAGTTGCCAATATAGACGGTTTAATCTCGTCTTTGTGTCTCCAGTTTGACGATATGGTTCAAGCAAAGGTTACTATTTACGAGACATTCTCTCATTATCTTGATGCCAAAAATTTTCCTGATGGTAATCCAACCGCTAACCCTGATGAGTGTTTTAAGCAAGTTTATTACATTGATCGTAAAACCAACGAGGTGGCTGGTGAGGCGGTAGACTTTGAGTTATCCAGCCCTTTTGATTTGCAGGGAGTAATGATACCCGTTCGACAAATTCATAACCTTTGTTACTGGTGTATGAAAGGCGATTATCGCAGTGGTAATGGGTGCTCATATTCAGGGAATAAATATTTTGATGAGAGAGGAAACCCTGTTGATGATCCAGCGCTAGATAGTTGTGGTGGACTTATTAGTGATTGCAAAAAACGCTTTGGTGAGAATGAGCCATTAGATTTCGGTGGGTTTCCAGCTGCGGGGTTAGCGCGATGATCACAAAGAAATTAACTGAAGCGATATTTCAGCATGTTAAAACTGAATATCCAAAAGAAGCATGTGGTGTTATCTGTCAAAAAAGTCGAGTGAAAAAATACTTCCCTTGCCATAATTGTTCTAATAACCCAACAGAACATTTTGAATTATCGCCAGAAGATTATGCAATTGCCGAAGATTGGGGAGAGCCAATTGCGATAGTCCATAGCCATTGCGGTGATGGCGTAACGACTCAACCTAGCGAAATAGATAAATTACAGTGTGATACAACTGGATTGCCGTGGGTTATTGTCTCGTGGCCAGAGGGTGATATTCGACTCGTCCAGCCTCGAGGTGAGCGCGAATTAGAAGGGCGCTCATTTGTGCTGGGTTATGCTGATTGCTGGTCGTTAATTATGGACTACTACCAACAAAAGCATGGGATTAAATTACATAATTACAGCGTTGATCGGCATTGGTGGGAAGAAGGCGAAAATATGTATATAGATAATTACCAGAAAGCTGGTTTTGTCGATATCGCTGGTGAGCCGAAAGAAGGTGACATGATCATCATGCAAGTGCAAGCTGATGTGCCTAATCACGCTGGTGTGATTATGAATGGCATGTTGCTCCATCATCTATACGGACAACTTAGTCGCATTGTTCCATACAGTGATTATTGGAGAGATAGAACAGTAAAAGTCGTGCGGAGGAAAGAATTGATATGAGTCTAAAAACAATACGTCTTTACGGTGTTCTCGGTACAAAGTTTGGGCGCGAACACAAATTAGATATAGATTCACCTCGTGAGGCGATTAAAGCACTCACGGTGCTCTACGATGGCTTTGAGCAGTTTCTCGCTAACTCACATTTAAAAGGACTGGAATTTGCTGTATTTAAGGGAAAACGAAACATTAATGAAGAAGAGCTGCATCTTGATACCACAGAAGAGATCCGTATAGCGCCAATCATTAGAGGTAGTAAACGAGGTGGATTCTTCCAGACAATGTTAGGTGTGGCAATGATCGGTGCTGCAGCATTTGCTCCTTGGGGGGCAGCATTATGGGCAAGTGATTTAATGTTGATGGTAGGTGCTGGTGTTGCTATGGGTGGCGTTGTTCAAATGCTATCGCCTCAACCTCGAGGGCTGTCTATGAGGCAAGATTCAGACAATAAACCCTCTTATGCTTTCGGTGGTGCGGTGAACTCAACAGCACAAGGCAATCCTGTTCCTTTGCTTTACGGATTGGATAGGCGAGAGGTGGGTGGAGCGATCATCTCTGCGGGGATTTACACTGAAGATCAGCAATAACATAAACGAATTTCAGAATAGCCACTATGTGGCTCAGATTGATGACGAACCCCATGTTTTTAGCATGGGGTTTCTTGTTTCAGCGACCGAAGGTCGCGATCGCGATATTTTTCTAAAATCCCATCATCCATATCTTTTTCACACTATATTTCCCAACACATTGCCTTAATTGGCCTTCTATTAACCCTAAAAAGTAAAAAAGAAGCGCCAGTAGCGCCATTTTCTTCATATTTTGCGCTACCGCTGCTAATAAGCACTGCATTTGCACTTTATTTAAACCACGGAACCGCGCATAACGGTGACCATGATGTTGTTTGGCATCGGCAAAACTTCTTTCCACCGTCTCTTTTCGCCTTGCGTAGATTTTTTTACCCCACTTGCTCAGCCGTAACGCATTTGACCACTCTTTCGCTTCTTCCCATACATGTCGTGTGATCGTTTTTTGGGCTTTCTGGTTTTGTGTGCACGATGAGCGATGTTCGCATATTTGGCATTGAGATATGTCAGACTTGTAATGCTTATAACCATTGCGATCGGTTGTGCTATACGTCAGAAGTTCTCCCACTGGACACACATACATGTCTCGCTCTGCATCATATTGGAAGTGTTTCTTTTGATAATCATTTTTCCCTTTATTTGGCCGTCGATAACCGGGAACAAGAGCAATACTCATTGCTTTGACAAGATGACAAACTGGGGCAGTGAAGTAACCCGCATCCACGCCTGTGGCAATGGGGTTGAGATTAAAACGTTCAATTTGGCGCTGTAATCGGCCAATGTAAGGTTGACTGTCATGCACATTTCCGGCTGTCACATGGGTATCCATAATGATACCGTGCTTTCCATCCACCGTGCGATGGTCTAGGTAAAAGAAACCTTTGGGTTTATTGTCCCGATGCATAAAACCACTTTCAGGGTCTGTAGTACTCACTTTAGTGTTTTTGACGGCGCTGTTTTCGTTGGATTTTTTTGCGCCGGGTAACGGCTTTTTTGCGTGATTTTTCCGGTCTCTTTCAACGGCAATATTGAGTTGTTCGATATATTCACTTGGTGCAATGGGACGCTCTTCATTAATGGCTTTGTGTGGGTTCGCGTTGGCTTTCAAGTGAGTACTGTCGGTGTAAAGAACACGTCCATTCGCCAGGCCCCCACTGATAGCTTGTTCAACGACATGGTCAAATATCTGTTGGAATATCTCACTGTCATTAAATCGGCGAATACGATTTTGACTCAATGTTGAAGCATCGGGCACTTTCTCCGTCAACCCCATTCGTAAAAACCAACGATAAGCCATATTGACTTGGATTTCTTTAACCAGTTTTCGCTCGGATGGGATACCAAACAGATAGCCTAACAACATCATTTTAATGAGACGAACAGGGTCAATCGCAGGTCGCCCATTATTGGGACAATAAAGGTGAGCAACGGCATCACGAATAAATTCGAAATCCATAATAGCATCGACTTTACGAACAAGATGGTCTTCAGGTACCAACTCATCAAGTGTGATGGTTTCGAATTGATATTGTTGAGGAGAAGGTTCTTTTAACATATCGGTTAGCTCATTATTTGTACTAACCTTATTAGATCAAAGTCCTAACTAAAAAGCTAGGACTTTGTCAGCAGTCTGAGCCACTATGTGGCTTTTTTTATGGGTGAAATATGGAATTAATTCATGGTGCAAAAGGTGGTGGTGGCGGTGGGCATACCCCAACGGAATCACCAGATAGCTTGCTTTCTGAATCAACTGCTAAAATTTTATTGGCTATTTCCGAGGGAGAAATTGCTGGTGGTTTAGATGACACTCGCATTTTTCTTGATGACACACCTATTGGCAACGCTGATGGCACAAAAAACTTTGAAGGAGTGACTTGGGAATTTAGACCTGGTAGTGAACATCAGGAATACATCCAAGGCATTCCCTCAGTAGATAGTGAGACATCAGTGGGGTTGGAATTAAAAGACGACCAGCCCTATGTGCGAAGCATTAATAACACTCAGTTGTCAGCAGAGCGCATCCGATTCTCGGTTCCTCAGTTACTTCAACAGCACGATAATGGAGATACAACAGGTTATCGCATTGAATATGCGATTGATTTATCGACTGATGGCGCGGGTTATAAAGAAGTCTTGAAATCTGCATTTGATGGTAAAACAACCAGTGAATATCAGAGAACACATCGTATTGACTTGCCAAAAGCAACTACAGGCTGGCAGATCCGTTCCCGTCGATTAACCAAGAATCAGAATACAGCTAGAATTGCTGATAAAGTTACTATTTCTGCCGTTACTGATGTTATCGATGCTAAATTACGTTATCCAAATACAGCGCTATTATTTATTACTTTCAATGCCCGCCAATTTAATAACCGCATCCCTAAAATTAGCGTTCGACCCAAAGGTGGGTTACTGATTAAGGTGCCAACTAATTACGATCCGATTAGTCGCACTTATTCTGGCGTGTGGGATGGTACTTTTAAACTTGCAGCAACCAATAATCCAGCGTGGGTATTTTATGACTTAGTCCTAAACAACCGCTATGGGTGTGGTGATCGCATTAAAGCTTCACAAGTTGAAAAGTGGGATTTGTACAAAATTGCACAATATTGTGATGAGTTAGTGCCTGATGGTCATGGTGGTGATGGTAAGGAGCCTCGTTTTCTTTGTGATGTTTACATTCAATCACAAGAGTCGGCTTACACGGTATTGAGAGATATCGCTGCGATATTTAGAGGCATGACTTTCTGGGCTGATAACAAAGTTAATGCTGTTGCGGATATGCCAGATACTATTTTCAGAACCTTTACTAATGCCAATATTGTTGGTGGTAAACCGTCATATTCTGGTGGTAGCCAGCAAAACCGATATACGCAAGCATTAGTTTCCTATACAGACACTAACAACCACAGTAATGATGCAATTGAGGCGGTAGCCGATATCAAATTACAGCGCCGTTATGGTGTGCGCAAAACTGAAATATCAGCCATTGGATGTACTCGACAAAGTGAAGCCAATCGTCGCGGTAGATGGGTTTTACTAACAAATGCTAATGATAGGGTGATTAGTTTCGCGACAGGATTAGAAGGTGCAATACCGTCACCGGGCCATATTATCGCCATTGCTGATTCGACATTGGCAGGAAGGGATAACGGAGGTCGCATAAGCAAGGTAGAAGGTAGGCGGATCACATTAGATAGAAAGGCTACAATCAAATCTGGTGATAGATTAATTGTTAATTTACCTAATGGACACTCAGAAGGAAGAACAGTATCGCTGGTTGCTGATAATGTCATTACAGTTTCAACGGAGTACTCACAGGAACCAGAAAAAAATGCAGTTTGGACGGTTGATGCTGATGATTTAGCGCTACAGCTTTATCGCGTTATCAATGTTACCGATAATAGTGATAACACCTACACCATTACTGGTGCAATTCATAATCCTGATAACTATGAGCATATAGACTCAGGGGCAAGAATTGATGAGCGTCCTATTACTATTGTTCCACCTGGCGTGCAAGCAGCACCTAAAAATATCCGCGTATCATCTTATTCTCAAATCAACCAAGGCATTTCATTTACCACTCTGCGTGTTGATTGGGATGCAGTTGATAATGCCATTACCTATGAAGCTCAATGGCGGAGAGATAACAATAACTGGGTATCAATGCTAAGATCATCAACTTGTGGTTTTGAGGTGGATGGTATTTATGCTGGTCGTTATCAGGTGAGAGTTCGTGCGATAAATGCGTCTGAAATATCCAGCGTTTGGGCTAATGCACAAGAAACAATGTTAACAGGAAAAGTAGGTAACCCGCCAAAGCCGGTTAATTTTAGATCATCACCGTTGGTATTTGGCATTAAGCTAGGCTGGGGATTTGGTGACAACACAGGAGATACGTTAAAAACTGAAATCCAGTACAGCAAAACGAATGACGGTGAAGGACTGATGCTGTTATCTGATGTTCCTTACCCATCTAAAACCTATGAAATGGCGGGTTTGTCAGCTGGTGTAGCGTTTTATTTTAGAGCAAGGCTGGTGGATAAAACTGGTAATCAATCTGAGTGGACTGAGTTTATTCGGGGAGAATCGGAGTTTGATGTAGGTACGATATTGCCAGAGCTTGATGGACACTTCATGTCATCAGAAGCCGGCCAGCAACTCAGTGAACGCTTGGATTGGAATGCTGAGACAGCAATTATTCTTAGTAATGCTGACTCTCAACTATCACACAGTTTGTTAGTGAAACACGGTCAATCACAAGCTGGAATCAAAGAGCTATGGCAAGTCCGTGCAACGGATAACGAAGCATGGGCACAGGAAGTTAAAGAAATTTACTCCGCGGTTGGTGATAACAAATCTGCAATTAAAGAGACTCAAACTTCAATTACTGAGTTAAATAAGGCGTTCGGTCAAACAACTACGGAGATCCGCACAGAGTTAAAAAAACTAACCAAAATTTAGCTGACACCAACCAGAAGTTAGGCAATACAGATGAAGAAGTCGGTCGTATTAGTGCAGATGTTGCGACGAACAAAGAGGCGATATCTGAAACGAATAAAGCAATGGCTAAATCTGAAGAGCAGGTACAAGCGCAATTTGGCAAACAGCAGGGCATTATTAACCAGAAAATGCAGGCTGAATTTAGTCAAACAGGTGACGGCGTTGTCATGCACTCAATTAATATCACGATTGTTCATGACAAAGTTAAATATAACGCAGCAGGACAAGTGATCAGCGCTCAAGTTAAGAATGGAAAGCTCGAATCATTCTTTGGTTACAATGCGAATAACTTTGCTTGGTATAACCCTGCAAAT
>NZ_PENY01000004.1:513-1136 GCF_003144445.1 Proteus sp. TJ1640 | reverse complement strand
AAGTTATGGTCCTCCCACCGTCATTTACCGTATTGATGACCACCGCTTTTTTACCTTGGAGCAATATAATGAAAGACGTGAAGGGATCACCTATTACAACAATACAAAAAATAATATCCATCAAGAAATATTACACGGCTCAGCTTGTTTATACCAAGGACGCCTAATTTGGGCAACCGAGCGCGATGATGCTTTAGTTTTCCCTGCGGTACTGAGTCGAAAAACCGATCAATGTGCAGGCACTAAATGGGGGTGTGTTAACGCTATTCTTATCACCTTGGATGGTGGGAAAAACTTTAGGCCCACAAATGGGGGGTTTGGTATTCATACTGATCATCCCGGTTACTACTCTTCTTTTTTCGATATTATTGTAACCGATGAGGGGTTTTATTTAGGAAAAACAACTGTCAGTCGGCGGAAAACTAACGATGAATTAGCCGACCCTTGGTGGCGTGTCATTTATTTTGATCCCACCGATTCTAATTATGTCCATAGCAGTTGGGGGGAAGAAAAAAGCCCTCCTGAAGACTTAAAAACCCCCTCGGGGCAAACTCGTTTTGATTGCAGTGCCCCTTCTATTTACCCTATTTCACAGGCAGAAAAATGATAAATACTAACCTCAT
>NZ_PENY01000004.1:0-253 GCF_003144445.1 Proteus sp. TJ1640 | reverse complement strand
TTAATAAGGACAACCCATGTTATTACATCGACTTAAATTTCCCTTACTGTTTATTTTGAGTGCCACCCTATTAACCGGCTGTTTATCATTAAAAGAAAAAGCTGCAATTAAAGCGGAGCAAGATAGAGGCGAACAACAACGTTTAATTGACGAAGAAATTAAAAGTTATGGTCCTCCCACCGTCATTTACCGTATTGATGACCACCGCTTTTTTACCTTAGAAAAATATAATGAAAGGCGCAGTGGCTCGACT
>NZ_PENY01000015.1:0-5759 GCF_003144445.1 Proteus sp. TJ1640 | reverse complement strand
TTTAATTTCTTCGTCAATTAAACGTTGTTGTTCGGCTCTATCTTGCTCCGCTTTAATCGCAGCTTTTTCTTTTAATGATAAGCAGCCAGAAAGTGTCGATGTAGATAGGAGTAAAATAAAAAAGTAGGATAATTTATATTGCATTATTCATTTTCTCCATAAGGTAATAATTTAATTAAAATGTCGTTTATTGCATTAGAATTTATACGAGTTGTTTTACCTTCGGAGTCAGAAATACCTTTTATAATTTCTCCACTAGGTAAGGTAATTTGATAACGCTGATTAGCTATCGGCTCTCCTGAAAGTGGGTTTTTAATAACAAACCATTCACTAAATTCTTCTGGTGAAAAAGATTTCATAGCACTTTCTACACTTTGTGGGCCTAATTTTTGAATACCATTATTTTTAATCAATAACTTTCCAGGCCCACCAATTTCTACATTTCCATCTTTAATTCGTATATATCCGCCACCACAAGATAAGAGGAGTTCCTCTTGAGCTGATAGCACCATTTTTTTACCACTACTTATTATTGAATCTTGTGTTGACCATGTTGATAGACGACCGTCTTGTGCCTGAATTTCTATATCACCTGTTTTGGCAAAGATTTTTGCTCCCATTCTGGAAAAGAAACTCATCATTTCACCAGCTGCTAAAGTGAATTTTTTAAATGCTCCAATATCAACTTGTTGGTTTGCTGTTAGTGTTAAATTTTCTTCAGCAGAAAGTTGTAAATTATCACCACTGGTTAGTGCTATTCCGTCAGGTGCGGTGGCTAATAGCACTGATTTTTTTAATTGGATTAATTTTTTTTCTAAGCTTTCTTGCTGCTGTTGGATATTTGAAGCGAGAGCACTGGCATGTTCCGCACTTTGGGTCAATGTTTGCATTTCTATTAATGCAGCAGTGAGTTGTGATTGAGCCTCCTTCATCGCCAGCACTTCACCGCCTGCTTTGGCTTGATTATCTGCACTAATAAATAATCCTTTACCTGCTCTTATTGCTCCCCAACTATCGGTGCGTAATTCAAAACCTTCTCCTCGTTTATCGCGGTTAGCATCGACAATATGCCCTAAATTTAATTGTGATTTTCCCCCATATTCGGTACTGAGTTTAATATGCTCCTGCCCGCGTTTATCTTCCATTCGCAATTTATTATTTGCAGGGGTACGAATCACATTACGTGTGTTGTTTCTATCCGTTACATGATCGGGATGGCGTGAATCATGAAGCGCATGGGCGATATAAGGTCGGTCAGGGTCGCCTTCATGAAAGGCGATAGCGACTTCTGTGCCTTGAATTAACGGAAAATGCATCCCATAGGTATCGCCGGCATAAGGTTTTGCCAAACGTACTGGCATACTTTCATAACCCAAGGGTTTTTCGTCACGATCGGCATCAAATTTTACCCAATAAAAGCCATCTTCATTTTGATGCGCATAAATATCGTTATCTTTAGCACTGGTGATACGTGCGGTAAGTGTACCGGTGATAATTGGGCGAGGTTTAACGGCTGGGCGCCAGCAAAGGGTTTCACTGTAAGGAATAGCATTAAATCGCACTTGCAGCGCTTTTTCTCGACCGCCACTAAAACGTAGACGAGTGATTAAAATCGGTGATTGAAACACAGAGGGTAGTGATGAAGGTATTGTGTTATCAGTGATAGAAAGTACTTGTAGCGGTGATAAAAAGTCAGCATTACTTTCGCCTTTTAAGCGTGTTTGACGAGTTAAAAAACGCTCATGATCAAGCCGTGCCCAAAAGTTTGCGGTTTCTGCTTCTGGATTGAGTTTATCACCGCGAGAAAGATGTCTTGCTTGGTAATGATAAACTTCACCATAGTGAATTTCATCCCCTTCGCCACGCGTCATATCCGTTACTGCTGAAATCAAGGTGTCTTGAGCTTGCCGATGGTTGTAATCTTTGGTTAGTACATTTTGCTCGACTACTTGATGATGTAATGATAATCCCCACACACTTTCTTGGTGATTATCATTCATACCAGAAGGACTATTGAGTGGTAAGGTTTTATCAAAGGTATAAGCACTTTGGCGATCGGCAAAACGAATAACTTCGGTTTGGGTTTGATCTTGTAAATAAAAAGAGTAAAAAATACCAACTTCACTTAATAGTNGGCGATCGGCAAAACGAATAACTTCGGTTTGGGTTTGATCTTGTAAATAAAAAGAGTAAAAAATACCAACTTCACTTAATAGTCGTTCGATAAATTGACGATCACTTTCATTATATTGATTAATTTGCTCACGCTTTGGATATTCATTTTTAAGCGTAAATTCAAATTCCCAATCTTTAAAATTATGTTCACGTAAAATTTGACTCACGACATCAGGAACAGATTGATTGAGGAAAAATCGATGAGAGCGAATTTGATGACGTAATAAGGCAAAAACAGGTTCGATGACAAGTTGATAACGCGCTTCATCAACCGAGCCCGATAGACGCCGAAATTGTGTGATCACACCATGAACTTGCTTGTTGATGGAATTTTGAGTTGCTAATTCCGCAATGCTATTGAGAGGGGGGATAAAAGAGAGCGTTGCACTACGGCGCAACAGTTGTTGCGGTTGTAAATCCTGAGCTTGGCAAGTAAAGGTAATTTGATAATGATAGGTATCGCTAATTGCTTCACGACCCGTGAAATGTTCAACATCAAATAAAATATCACAACCTTGCACATTAAGGTGATAGCGGTTTTGTCCGTTAAGTAGAGTTTGAGTTATTTTTTTTAAATTCATAGTTGAATATATAAACATATCCTGTCTGTTTATTATGAACAAACTTTGGATGTTTATCCTTGTGAAAGAGTTTTAATTGATATAACTAATTAAGAGGTAAAGGTGACTTATAATTACAAATATTATTTTTTAATAATTACTTGTAAATCTTGCATTGTGTTATTTAATTCTTTCTTTTTTTGTTGCTTAATAAGCTCTGATATTTTCTCAACTAAATAATGTGTTGGAGGAGGAAGCTGGGTGATATCCGTAGGGATTTCTTTTCCTGTCGATAAATCTAAAAATATAATTCCATATAAAGGTTTATATGCTATACCTAGTAAGGCTATATTATCTAAATAGCCATATATGCCTTCAGGTTACATAATTAACTGCATAGATTTATTTGATTTATGACCAAAATAGATCATTCTTGATAAAAAATACCTGCTAAAAGGTTCTCGAAGTCCACTCTCTGAGTGCATAAACCATGCGCGGGAATCATGTAGTTGATCATCAAGTAAACTAATAACCTTTTTAAGGTCTTCATCGTGAGTTATTTTTCTCATCGATAAAGATATTATTTTTCTAAATATAGTATTACTGATAGCTTTTAAACTTATATATTCCTGCCTTTCATTTTGAGTTGTCGCCATGTAGACATATTTATCAGCAGATTGAAATGCTTTTAGTAAATTTGCTTTTGATATAATATCAGATGGAAAAGTAACTTCAGGATCATTTTTACAGTTTTCTAAATGTGTTTGGTATATTGATGAACTTTCACCATGTACTTTTTTAAACCATTGTGCTTCTTGTTGACATTCAGTTCTTGACCTTTGATTAATTTTAATTAGAGGTTCTGGTCTGGTCACTCCTTTTAAATCTTCTAATTCAAATTTAAATTCTAAAGCGGCTTCCCATAATTGCCCTCTGGCATTTGTTGCATCAAAAAGTGGAGGCCCCATATTTTTATCGCTTGGTTTCCAATTAGAAAGTTCAGTTATTGCCTTTTTTTCTTCATTTCTGAGTGATGTTTTTTCAGCGATATCTTTTGTTTTTTTCTCATATTCTAGAGCTAACACAGCTGTAGCTTGTCTTGAAAATTTAGCATCATAAGGTTCGACTGAAATGTCAGAGTGTTGTGGTGCCTGTGTAAAAAAGGGTTGATGCGTTAAATTATTTTCGTCACTTTGTTCTGAGCCATAGCGACCAATTCTCCACGCTGTGATTAAAATAAGCTGAATTTCCATTACATATTCTAAAGTGCTCGTTATAAAACGTGGAGGCATAAAACATAATGTCTTATTAGTCGTATTATGAGATAAGACGGATTGCTCCGGTAGAGTATAGGCTCGCCAAGAGTTAAATTTATCTATTAAATCTTCTGATATCGTAAATTCTTTTAGAGTTGGTGCAGATATTATTCGGAAGGGATATTCATTTTTAATTTCTGGTAATTGTATAAGAATATCGTCTCTAATTGCTAATGGTGCTCCTGCATCGATTGCTGCTGCATACATATCATGTAATGTGATTTGTAATAATAATTCCTTATGCTGGTTTCTTGCTTTACCTTGGTCGCCGGGTGGATAACCTCCACCAATATCAGAGTGTACTCCTGGGTAAATGACTTCAACAGAATTCAAGGGATAATGGCCTTCAGGGGTCCGAATTGAGTCAACAGTAAAACATTGTCTTTGTTCATGGGCAGCAACAAGATGACAAATATTTTTGACAAGTGATGACTTTGGCAATTGTTGTGTACCACTTGCCCAACCATTATGCCCTGTAGCGCCAGGGACAACATTAGCCAATCCCACTGCGGCAACAGTGTCAAATAAGCCTAGAAACTCAACGGAAACAGGTAAACTATAAATGGTTCCCAAAGGACACGGTTTTTTCCATGCGTGAGGTAACTCTTCAAAATGATAATTTAAAAATTGATTAAGCCAGTAAACAAAAGTGCGAGCCTCTGCTGCACCTCGAGAAAATCCATAAGCATAAATTTTTAAAGCAACAATATGCGGTTTTACTTTAGATATTTTCCATTTTAGAGGTTTAAGTAAATAGTTTAACGGTTTGACGGGATTATAGGTTTTATTAAATTTACTGTATGCGGAACCCACAATTAATCCTAAGCTCCCCATAGCAGCGGCTCCGGTAGCACCATAAAAAATATCCGTAGAGTCTAGATCGGTATTTATCATGGATTCAAAATTTAAATCAGTACTCATTTCTTTAAGTAAGTCTCGTTTATCTGCTAAAGAGAGCCCTTTGCCTGTTACTGCATGGTAAATTGCATCACAAAC
The DNA here is from genome assembly GCF_003144445.1 of Proteus sp. TJ1640. NCBI lineage: Bacteria > Pseudomonadati > Pseudomonadota > Gammaproteobacteria > Enterobacterales > Morganellaceae > Proteus > Proteus sp. TJ1640. Next base: position 712 of record NZ_PENY01000015.1, on the reverse strand, counting down.
TTGAATTAATCCCCAGCTTATTCGAGCTTCACCACCTGTTGCAAAAATTAAGCCATCAGAATAGTACTCATCTGTACCAATATCTGGAAAAGGGGTACCAACACCAGGAATATAATAACTATAAAAGCCTTGTTCTTTTACAATATCATCTTCTGGAGAAGAGGCATGATAAAGCTTAGCGACATTAGAGGGATGAGGTGGAATTGATTCTTCAGTATCATTGTAATTGTTATTATTAGTACCATCAAAAAACAAACTAACATGTAAGGTTTTACAACATAATGCTTTTTTTTGTATTTTCGCGTTTTGATAATATTCTTTTTCTTTATTTGTTAGTTTTTCATGATTAGCACGAATTTGTTCTTTTGTGAGTGCTAGTCGCCCTTTTTGAGGAAATAGGGGGGGAGCCCAGCAAGGATCACCTTGTGATCTTATGGTTGAAATAGCTTTAGTGGCTTCTGCTTCTATTATCGTTTCAATAAAAATGGAGTTTACTTGCTTGGGCATATGTTTGGTTTCTCCATATCATCAGGTTCATTGACAGGGTAATCAGGGTGTCCCCATGATTTACAAGACAAGGTGATCTTGACTTCTTGGCAGGGAAGAAAATGGACTTTGACATCACAAGGGGCATCATACTCAGGAATTTCTACCATTTTGCTATAACGGCGATAATTAGCCTCATGTAACCTCATGTATTCATCGTAGTAAG
>NZ_PENY01000034.1:0-136979 GCF_003144445.1 Proteus sp. TJ1640 | reverse complement strand
GTACATTTAAAGGTAATGCCTCAATGCCTGCTGGAAGTTTAATCCCGACGGTAACCCACTCCGTATCAGCTGGGGGAGACAATGTTTTATTTTTATCACTACGAGGTGCACAACCTTGAATAATAATGAAAAAAAATAAAAAAATCCATTTATAACGGCTCATATTCTTCCATGGCTTTGCTTCTAAAACGGATAAGGGCATTTTCGCCTCCAGGAATTGATTTTGTGATATTAAGGGTACTTGAAACTAATTCTTGCATACCTAAAAAACATTTATCTCTTGCAACTCTTTTTGGGGAAATCCTAGTTTGATCAGTATCATTTCTATTAGTGTATTGTTGTATTTGTTCTTTAAACTTTTGTCGTGCAAGTTTGCGCTGTAATTCTAGCTCTGGCCAAGAAGCTTCTAATAATTCATTGTTTAAATAAGGAACATACATACCTGACATAGAATGATTCATAGGATTTGTAAAGCTATCTAACAATGGATTTGTATTGGAGGGGAACAGATCATCGAGGTTATCTTCTTTCATTAATGTCTCTTGATTAACTCTCGCTTGTTCATTCGCTAGCTTTGCTAACGATGGAACAAGAAAAAGCTTTACTTTATAAGGTAGTGGGCTAGTTTCTCGACGGCAATATAATTGTAAGGTATAATCGTGACAAACTAAATATTCAATATGTTGCGATATTTTAAAAAAGCAAACTAATTCACCATGATGCCAAAAAGGATCTCCTGATATAGCCCCTATTGTATCTAATGGAAGTTGAACTAAGCCTGCCCAGATAAAACCAAAAGTATTACCAAGAAAGCCAATTTAGTCTGGCAAACGGAAGATGTGTTATTAGAAAACATATTTATTTCCTTATAAATTTTTCCTTTTTACCTTTTTACCTTTTTACCTTTTTACCTTTTTACCTTTTTACCTTTTTACCTTTTTAAAAAAGCTTATTACTAGAATACTTAAAACGGAAATTAATATGAACATTCTAAATATAAAAGAAAAAACTTGTTGTGTACGTTCTTCGCCATTATAAATAACCCCATTATAAAAAATAAAAATATATCTTTCATATAAGTAATTATTTAAAACTGGGGTTAACAAGATAGTAAAATAAATAATCAATGAAATGAAAAATGAAGGTATTATTACTGTTCTAACTTTCATTCTAAATTGTTTAAATAGAGAAAATGCTATTGTATTTAATATTATTATTATTATAAATAAAAAAATAAAAGAATAAGTAGGAGTAAAAAATGACGGAAGCTCATTTAATAAATTATTAATTTTACTATTTCGTTGAAAACCATCAAACGATAACAATAGGATTAAAGAATAAAATGAAATAATTAAAATTGATAAAGTACTTAAAATACATTTATTCATAAAATCTCCCAAAAAAGAACTTTTTTTGCTTTTTCAAGGGATGTTACTCGTACATTTGAACCAAATAAATCAGTAAAACTTTCTGTAAAATTAGGAAAAGTCACTCTAAAAAAAGAGCCTATTGTTCCACTACCGGCTAATTCACCTTTATTCCATAAATCAATATGGTCTCCTGTTGCTGTTTTTTCTCCTGCCCGTAACCAATAATCTTGAAAGAATATAATGCCAGTTTTATCTGATATTACGCTTTCGTATGAACTCCCAGTTAATTCTATTGCTTTAGGACAACCTGCAAAAGGTTGATTTTGTAAATATTTACTTAATTCTTGTGCCCTAATTGCATGTATCTCTTTTTTTGTTTTATCGTCAGGTGTTGGGCAATGCCAACAACGAGTACCACGGAAACTCCTCATGAGTATCCCACATTGGTATAGTGCTTCACTGACATGTATAGCACAGTTATCTGAAAAAATATCATCTCGCGTTTTAGGATCTTTGTGTTCTATTGTTGAAGTTGGATAAGCATCCCATAATTGCTCAAATTGTAAAACAGCACGGGAAACTGTTTTTATTGAATTTGAATAGCTGGTAGTTTTAGCTGTTGTTTATTTATTAGGCATTCTCTTCTCCTTGTTCTATTTTTTCTAATGCCTCATCTCCCCATAAAATTTTAATATCAGATTCAATACCTGTTTCAAATCGCTTTGTTAATCCCATATTGTCTGTATATCCAAATAAAACCTTACCATTATCTAATGTCATATAATAAGGATAATTAGGAATAGGTTTTCCTGTTGATATATTAGTTGCTTTGAATTGCTCATCGTGAATAGTATCAGGAAATTCAATTTCTAATGAGTTGGGATAAGAAGTATAGATAGTTAGTGTTTTCCATCTTTATCAGAAACGCCATTATATTCTTCTCTTTCTTCTGTTGTGATTTTATAAGAAGTGAAAGGTAATGGTTCTCCTGTTTGCTCACTCTTTAATACATATTCACCACTAAAACGTAGACGAGTGATTAAAATAGGGGATTGAAATAAGGAAGGTAATGATGAAGGTATTGTGCTGTCAGTAATGGAAAGCACTTGTAGCGGTGATAAAAAGTCAGCATTACTTTCACCTTTTAAGCGCGTTTGTCGAGTTAAAAAACGCTCATGATCAAGTCGTGCTCAAAAGTTGGCGGTTTCGGCTTCTGGATTGAGTTTATCACCGCGAGAAAGATCTCTAGCCTGATAGTGATAAACTTCGCCATAATGTATCTCTCCTCACCTTCGCCACGAGTCATATCCGTTACTGCTGAAATCAAGGTGTCTTGAGCTTGCCGATGGTTGTAATCTTTGGTTAGTACATTTTGCTCGACTACTTGATGATGTAATGATAATCCCCACACACTTTCTTGGTGATTATCATTCATACCAGACGGACTATTGAGTGGTAAGGTTTTATCAAAGGTATAAGCACTTTGACGATCGGCAAAATGAATAACTTCGGTTTGGGTTTGATCTTGTAAATAAAAAGAGTAAAAAATACCAACTTCACTCAATAGCCGTTCGATAAATTGACGATCACTTTCATTATATTGATTAATTTGCTCACGCTTTGGATATTCATTTTTAAGCGTAAATTCAAATTCCCAATCTTTAAAATTATGTTCACGTAAAATTTGGCTTACAACATCAGGCACAGATTGATTGAGGAAAAATCGATGAGAGCGAATTTGATGCCGTAATAAGGCAAAAACAGGTTCGATGACGAGTTGATAACGCGCTTCATCTACTGATCCAGATAGGCGCCGAAATTGGGTGACAACACCGTGAACTTGCTTGGTGATAGGCTCTTGTGTGGCTAATTCCGCAATGCTATTGAGTGGGAGGGGTAAACGAAAGTGTCGCACCACGACGTAACAGTTGTTGCTGTTGTAAATCCTGAGCTTGGCAAGTAAAGGTAATTTGATAATGATAGGTATCGCTAATTGCTTCACGACCCGTGAAATGTTCAACATCAAATAAAACATCACAACCTTGTACATTGAGATGATAGCGATTTTGTCCATTGTACCTGACCATATTCTCCATTTTTACATTCTCCTTTTTATGTATTTAATTGATCAGTAGTGTATTTTTTAGTGGTTATTCACTGTGAATTGCCTCTATTCATCACTATAAAACACACTACCGCCCTTTGCTGTAAACCAAAGCACATAAGGCGTGATTGTCAATTCATTACCCATAGCATCATTTTTAGCCAATAAAAAAGCGTATTTAACAATACTTACCAGTAATTTAAGCCAAACATACCACAACACATAAAATAAATTAAACATGTTTGTTTTTAAACGTGATTTAACAGTAAAAAATACAGGAGCAAATAAGTAGTTATTCTTATTTATATTAGTAATGTATTTACAGTTCATTTTTTACCAGCACTTGCAATAAATAATATTTTCCTTATATACAGCAAATTAAATAGGAATAATCTAACTTCAATGCGGGATTGGATATGAATAGAATATTTAAAATAAAAATTTAGTTATATATGGAGAGCTTGTAATAGAAATACATCTAATCATTCAAAATGAGAGCAGAATAAATCCATTATGTTTATTTATAAGTATTATAAGAAGGCATAATTTTTTAATTTTATCCAATAAAAAAGCGGGCTTTATTTTTATACAAAGCCCGCCAATAAAATTTAAAACAATAATTTTAGATTAATTTAATGAGTTAGTAATTAACCTAGTGTACTTGGTACAAGAATTTCAGTCGCAACAATAACAATAACCAATCCTACTAATACAGGCACAGAAACACGTTTCATCACTTCAAACGGTGAAATTTTTGCCATACCTGATACTGCGACCACAACACCAGAGACCGGTGATAATGTACGTCCTAAGTTTGAAGCTTGTAACATAGGAATAGTTAAGTAAGCAGGATTAACACCCATATTGCTTGCTAAACGAGGAATTAATTCAACAAATGCATAGAATGGCGCATTACCAGAGCCTGTTGTCATTGCTGCTAACATGGTAATTAAGACCAGTGCAATCATCATCACAATCGCCCCCGAACCTAATGATTGAGCACCTTCAATTAACGCATTGATAAAGCCAACTGTTGTTAAACCTTGAGCAAATACCCCTGCCGCCACTAATAACATAACAACTTGAGCAAAGGCATCGGCCATGCCGCGATAAGCAACTTCTAAACCTTCAAAAACTTGTTTTGCGCTAAAGCTACGAATAAATTCGATAACAGCCGCTAAAATCATACAGATAATAATAATGGCGACGATATGTAATTCTGGCAACCATTTACCATCAAAGACGAGAACGCCGATAATTGGCGTGAAAGGTAAAATCGCATAGAAACTTGGTGCGTGAGTTTTGATTTCATTCACGTCTAACATTTCAGTTTCAATGTGCTCTTTGCGGTCAAGGTAACGTTGCCAGAAGAAGTGCGCAATACACATACCAATGATTGCAGCAATAGAGATAGGTAATGTGGTTTTAAATGCGAAATCAATTAGCGGCATTTTAGACGCTTCTGCGGCTAAAATAACATCACCTGATGTTGGTGCTAAAATAATAGAAGCTGGAGACGCACAGATTGCAGCAGCCGCTCCGCGGCTAATTCCCATATTCACCATAACAGGGAACAATGTTGCCATTAATAACACACCTAAACCTGTCGCTGATGAAACAGCCAGTGACATCAAACATGCAACAATGTAAGCCGCAACCATTAGCAGATAAGGCGAGTTAATCATTTTCAGCGGGCGTGATGCTAATTTAACAACAACATCATTAGCGCCGATGTGAGTCATATAAGAAGCAAAACCACAAAGTATCATGATCATCATACCTAAATCGCCACCACGGCTCATTAGTAGATTTTTCACATATTCAACAATATCGATTAAACCATAACCTGTTGCAGTTGCGCTTGCTGGTAAAACGGTTCTTCCCATAATAACGCTGATGATCAGTAATAACAGACCACCCGTCATTAAAACACCTGTTGGTGAATAGCCTTTTACAATATAACGTCCAACACCAACAGCAACGAAGGCGCCGATAAGAATTTCGATCATTTATTTATCCTGTCTAACATAGTCATTTATAAAATGAAGTTTTTTATTTTTATCATCATTTTTGCGTTTAGTGTGATTGACACACTCTGCCCAAAGGCAACGTTCCAGTGTATGACATATATCAAAAAAAACGACTATTTTTTTGTATATACATAGCACGAATGCTTACTTTTCATTCAAAATATAAATTAAATGATAGATATAAAGCAAAAAGCACACAATTATCAAAATAGTGTGCTTTTATTAAGAGTGTGATGAAGTTAAAAATTGTGAAATTAGATTTTCTTCAATAGTTGATTAAGTGCTTTTACTTCAGGACTTTCCGCATCTTGTTTATTTAACCAATTATCGATAGCTTGCTTGGCTTTTTGCTGTAATTGGTCGCGCAATAATTTTTCAATATTAAGTTCATATTGAATAGCATTCCAATCACCATAGAGCCTTAATGGAATTTCAATTTTAGCCAATTGACGAATAAAATCGTTTTCTTTACCCCAACCTTTTTTGATATTAACCAGTAACATCACATCAAGATCATGACGCTGAAGGTTAACTTTACCCTGCCCTTTAATTTGATAAGCCTCTGCTTGCGCATCAAGTGAATTAATGGTTACTTTCCCTTTGGGCGCTAATTTAAATTGGGCAATCACATTATCTGCTTGGGTATAACTTTCGACATCTTCAGGGTAAATCACTTTATCCGTCGCTTGAGCGACAGATTGCTGAATAACCTGTGGTACATTTAATCCTTGCATTTTAAATTGAGTAACAGATGTATTAAGCGTACCTTGCCAATAATTATAAAAAGCTTTTCGGTTATATCCCGTTCCTTCTAAATTTCCTTTTGCTGAAATTAATCCACTGAAATTTTCAGGCTGATTAAACGCACGCAGTAGAGGTTGTAACGGAATATTATTCATTGTGATATCCATACTAATATGTGCTGGCACAATACTTGTAGAAATCACGGTAGGAAGTGAAAAATCACCCTGAAGAATTTTTCCTGTTAAAGTTTGAACATTCAGCGAGTTAGGATTATTTAGCGCATCAAGTTTAAAATCATTAATCTCTAAATCTTTATAAAGAAGCTTATTCAGTGCTAATTTCAGTGTAAATTCAAGATCACCCCAATGCGTTAAATCATATTCTTTATTTTCAATAGTTACTGAAGTAATAACTGGCTTGGCCATAATCGTAGCATTTGGTGCTGGAGCCGCGTGCGCAGTGTTAAATAATGAAAATGATGATGGTGTCTTATTATCTTTAGGGGACAATGATGCAGTTTCAGTTGTTTTAGCCGCTGCTAACTCTGGTAACAAGGTATTTAAATTTAATTGTTCACCTTTTAAATCAACCTGATAACGTGTTTTATTTGCAAACTCCGCACTGACATTGCCTTGTAATTGACTGTCATTGGCTGTGAGATTTAGATTATTAAGTGAGATTTTTCTCACACCTTCATTTTTGATATGAAAATCTGAAGTTAAACTTCCTGCAATTCCATTTTCAGGGATCCCGACTCCTGATAAAGCGTAATCTAACTGTGTGATATTACCTGAAACTTGGTAAGGATAGCTTTTCATGTCCGCATCAGCGGCAATATTTAGCGTGATCTCACGACGGTCACGATTCACTTTCGTGCTCATTTCAAGACTAACTTGTTTTTTCTCGTCTGTTTTCAACGATAGATTAATATCACGTAAATTAAGCTGCTCGCCATCTTTCATTTGCCAAATAATTAAGCTATCTGAAATATTCACTTTGGCAATATTCAACTGCCAATTATTGGTTTTAGGTTCAATCACTTGACGAGAAATATCTCGAGGAGTAGACGGTGGTAATATTTTAGGAATTGCCTTACTTTCAGGTGTTTGGCGAACCACGGCACCTTTAAGCATAACTTCTTTTACTTCAAGTTGATGAGAAAGTAATGGCAATAACTCAACATCAAGACGCATATTATCTGCTGTGACCAAAGGCATCTCAGCGCCAGGTGCTGTCAATGACATTTTACCACTGATAATGCTTAACTTTGGCCACACATGCCAACGCATATCATCTTGTAATGTGAGTTTGTAACCGCTTTGTTTCTCAACCCTTTCAATAAGGTATCCACGGAAATCATTCGGGTTAATGAGTAAAACTAACGCTGTCAAGCCTGCCAAAATAACCACAAGCAAAATAGCCAGTGTTGTCAAAAACCTTTTCATATAATTACCCGTTTAGTGAACATGATAATGATGATTATAAAGATAGTTAATCTTCACTAATCCGACTACCAACTGCACCTTGTTGATTTTTATATTTTGCATCTTGACGACGATTATAAGGTCTATCAGCAGAACCCGACATAGGTTCAAAACTTAATGCACCAATCACCATACCCGGTCTTAATGCAAGAGGCAGTTTACCTGAATTAAAGAATTCTAATACGATTTGCCCATGCCAACCAGGATCAATACGATGTGCAGTAACGTGCACCATCAAGCCTAAGCGTGCTAATGATGAGCGTCCATCTAACCATCCAACAACATTATCAGGCAAAGTGACTGACTCAAGTGTCACTGCTAACGCCAATTCACCAGGATGTAGAAAAAATGCTTCACCTTCAGGCAAAACTATTTCATCGCTCATTACACGCTCTAGCGCAGCATTCACTTCAGCCTTAGGGCCACTCAAATCAATATAAGCTGCAGTATGACCTTGGAAAACACGAAATTGATTTCCCAAGCAAACATCTGCTGTTGCGCCGTTAATTCGCTCGACAGGCGGGCGGGGTTCAATGACTAACTTACCTTCATCCAGCCACTGAATAATATCACGGTCGCATAATCGCATTTTATTTCCTTCTTCAAGTTAAACAGGCAGTTTCATCATGCATGAAAGCTGCCTAAAAATGAATCTATTATTCGCAGAATTGCCCAATTTTTGCTTTCAGAATATCAATCGCAACGCGGTTTTTCCCCCCTCTAGGTACAATAATATCGGCATATTGTTTAGAAGGTTCAATAAACTGGAAGAACATAGGACGAACGGTTTTATTATATTGTTCAATGACTGAGTCTAAGCTACGTCCACGTTCATTCACATCTCGTTTAATCCTGCGCATTAAGCAAATATCTAATGGGGTATCAACAAAGATAGAGAAATCCATCTCTTCACGCAGGCGTTTGTCTGTTAATAACAAGATACCTTCAATGATAATAACTTTTTTAGGTTGAAAAGGAATGGATTCTGCTTTGCGAGTATGAGCAACGTAGTCGTATTGAGGGAGTTCGATGGCATTTCCTGCTTTTAATGCGCACAAATGCTGGTATAAAAGTGCATGATCCATCGAATTTGGGTGGTCATAATTGACCTTATATCGCTCTTCCATTGTTAAATCACTTTGGTCGCGATAATAACAATCTTCTGGTATCACCCCGATATTATGATCACCTACTTGCGCTCTTAACTCACGGTAAAGTGTGCTTGCAATAAGACTTTTACCCGAAGCAGAGGCTCCAGCGATACCTACAATTGTGCACTGATGTGCTGTGTCAGCCATAATCAAAAAACCTGGTTTGAAATAAAAAGAGGGATAACGTAATAATATGTAAATATTACGCTAGCGCAGATTATAGTTTTGAAATCATTCTGGTTCCAGCGTAAAACCAGAAATCTATTTGTTTTTTATCAAAAACAGCCGGAAATCACATGTAAAAAATGGAAAGCCAAATGACTCTCCATTTTAATCAGCAAATAATTTCAGACATTATTCTACTGTGATTACACTGCGCGGAAAGAAATTTCCGTTGGAATTGCATCACCATCCCAATACATTTGAGAAGATACGGTAGACGCGATTTCGCGATAAATATCCGCAAACTCACCTTCCGGATCACGCATCACTGTTGGTTGCCCGCGGTCTAGGTCTTCACGTAAAGAGATATGAAGAGGAACTTGACCTAATAATTGACAATGATACTTCTCTGCCAATTTAGCGGCACCACCAGTACCAAAGATAGGTTCAAGGTGACCACAGTTACTACAAATATGTGCACTCATGTTTTCAATAATACCTAATACAGGTACATTGACTTTCTTAAACATGACAATCCCTTTCATTGCATCCACCAGCGCGATATCTTGTGGTGTTGTTACCACAACCGCAGCAGTTACAGGGATATTTTGAGATAAGGTTAATTGGATATCGCCTGTTCCTGGTGGCATATCGATAACCAGATAATCCAAGTCAGGCCACAACGTATCTTGGAGCATTTGCATTAACGCTTTGCTCGCCATAGGACCACGCCATACCATCGCATTATCATCAGTCACTAAATAACCGATAGAGTTAGACGCTAATCCATACGCCATAATTGGCGCCATATGTTGTCCATCAGGAGACGTTGGACGCTCCATCGTGGTCCCTAACATATTAGGAATAGACGGCCCATAAATATCAGCATCAAGAATACCGACTTTAGCGCCTTCTTGTGCAAGAGCTAATGCAAGGTTAACTGCTGTACTTGATTTACCAACGCCACCTTTACCAGAGCTCACTGCAAGAATATTACGCACACCATTAACGCCAGGCAGATCATTTGCACGACGTAAGGTTGAAATATTATGCTTGAGTTTCCATTCAATGGCTTTTGCACCAGTGATATTGCGAAGTTCGGCTGTCTTTTCTTCAATTAGGGTTTGGAAAGGTTTTTTCCAAACAAACGGCATCACTAACTCGATATGAAGAACATCATCAATCATCGCACATTGGTGTAATGCTTTTAGAGAAAGCAGATTACGTTTCAATGTTGGGTGTTCAAAAGTAGACAAGACACCTGAAACTTTTTCGTTCAGAATCTCAGGGGTGGTCTGCTCGGGGGATTTATCACTCATCCCGGCTCCTCTCGTTTTCATTATTTATTAAATATATGAGTGTATCTATCATATCAGATAGTAGATGACTACGATAATGCCTTACCTCAATTTGCCAACTGAAATTTCTCTTGCAAAAACTCCATTATTGCCCTAGCGACATCATGACGGATCGGTTACCATCAAAGTCCCTTTTATTAATTTTATGGAAGTAAGATCCTTACTATGTCTCACGTCGCGAATAAATTATTGGTAACCTGCGCGTTACCTTATGCTAACGGTTCAATTCATCTCGGTCATATCCTTGAACATATTCAGGCAGATATCTGGGTCCGTTATCAACGAATGCGCGGCAAAGAAGTTCATTTCATCTGCGCTGATGATGCTCACGGCACACCTATTATGCTGAAAGCCCAACAACTGGGTATCACGCCAGAATCCATGATTGAAGAAATGAGCAAAGAGCATCAGCAGGATTTTGCTGGTTTCAATATCAGTTACGACAATTATCACTCTACACACAGTGAAGAGAGTCGCCAATTATCAACTAAAATTTATCTTGCACTGAAAAAAAATGGTCACATCAAAAGTAAAACTATTTCTCAGCTTTATGATGAAGAAAAAGGCATGTTTTTGCCTGACCGCTTTGTAAAAGGCACTTGCCCTAAATGTAAAGCGCAAGACCAATATGGTGATAACTGTGAAGTTTGCGGCTCAACCTACAGTCCAACAGAATTAATTAATCCGCGTTCTGTTGTATCAGGTTCAACGCCTGTTATGCGTGAAACTGAACACTATTTCTTCGACTTACCTGCATTTAGCAACATGTTACAAGAGTGGATCCGCTCTGGCGCGCTACAAGAGCAAGTGGCAAATAAAATGCAAGAGTGGTTTGACAGCGGTTTACAACAGTGGGATATCACTCGTGATGCACCTTATTTCGGTTTCGAAATTCCAGATGCACCGGGTAAATATTTCTATGTATGGTTAGATGCACCGATCGGCTACATGAGTTCATTCTTAAACTTATGTGAAAAACGTGGCGATTTAAGTTTTGACGAGTTTTGGAATAAAGACAGCAAAGCTGACCTTTACCACTTTATTGGTAAAGATATCGTCTATTTCCACAGCTTATTCTGGCCAGCAATGTTAGAAGGCAGTGAATATCGCAAGCCGACAAACCTGTTTGTTCACGGTTATGTCACTGTAAATGGTGCCAAGATGTCAAAATCTCGTGGCACCTTTATTACAGCGCGTGCTTATCTTGATCATTTTGATGCTGATTGTCTACGTTATTACTATGCTGCAAAACTTTCATCACGCATTGACGATATTGACCTAAACTTAGAAGACTTTGTTCAACGTGTTAATAGCGACATCGTAAATAAAGTCGTTAACCTTGCATCACGTACCGCTGGTTTTATCAGCAAGCGATTTGATGGCAAATTAGCTGATTCTTTAGATGATGCTAAACTTTATCAGCACTTTGTTGATATGAAAGAAACTATCGCACAGTCATTTGAAAATCGTGAATTTGGTAAAGCTGTTCGTGAAATTATGGCATTAGCTGATGAAGCGAACCGTTATATTGACGAAAAAGCACCTTGGGTAGTGGCAAAACAAGAAGGTCAAGACGCTCAGTTACAAGCAATCTGTACCATGGGAATTAACCTATTCCGCGTGTTGATGACGTACCTGAAACCCGTTTTACCGTCACTAACAGAACGTTCAGAAGCATTTTTGCAAACTCAATTAACATGGGATGCACTTGAACAACCACTATTAGGTCAAGAGATCACTAAATTCAAAGCGTTGTTTAACCGCATTGAAATGGATAAAGCCAATGCAATGGTTGAAGCATCAAAAAGCACCATTGTGCCTGTAAAAGAAGTAACAGGCCCATTAGCAGATGCTCCAATTCAAGAAACCATCAAATTTGATGATTTTGCGAAAATCGATATGCGTATCGCTGAAATTAAACAAGCCGATTTTGTTGAAGGTTCAGACAAACTGCTGAAATTAATTTTGGACTTAGGTGGAGAAACTCGCCAAGTATTTTCCGGTATTCGTACAGCATACCCAGATCCTAAAGTGTTAGAAGGTCGCTTAACGGTAATGGTGGCAAACTTAGCACCTCGTAAAATGCGTTTTGGTATTTCAGAAGGCATGGTAATGGCAGCAGGTCCTGGCGATAAAGATATCTTCTTACTTAGCCCAGATTCTGGTGCAAAACCGGGTCAGCAAGTGAAATAACAACCAAAACTCATTTGCCAAACAAATAAAAGGCGGGGTTCTATTAGAGCCCCGCCTTTTTTTTTATTGTGATCCATAGCACACTTTCAAAATCGGTGTATGATAATTCTGTTAGTTGATTTGGGACACTTACTTATGAAATCTAAACGGGCACGATTGCAGATTACACTTTGGCACTATTTACGATCTTTTTTGGTACTTTATCTTTGTCTCTTTGCTGGTAATCTTATTTCAGCCCTTCTACCCTTCGCGGTTCCAGGCAGTATTGTTGGCTTACTGATCCTCTTTGGTTTACTTGCTTTTCAGCTTATCCCTGTGCGTTGGGTTAAACCCGGTGCAAATATCCTCTTAAAAAATATGTCATTACTCTTTATCCCTATCGGTGTTGGCGTAATGAACTATTATGATTTATTAAGTCAGCAACTTTTCCCCATCGTTTTAGCCTGCGTCGTGAGTACCTTTGGTGTTATGGCACTCGTTGCATATTGCTCACACTATGTTCATCGTGAGCGCGTTATCGTGGGTTCGAAACCTGACCAAGTTGAAGATATTGTTGAAACAAAAGAGAAAGACGATGATAAAGCGTTAAGTGAGAAGAAAAAATGTTAGCTATGTTGATGAATATTTGGTGGTCACTTCCTTTAAGTATTTTTATTTTTTACTTAGCTCGTAAGCTGGCGGCCCGATTTAATTTGCCTATTTTAAATCCGCTGCTAATTGCTATTATAGTAATTATACCTATTTTGTTAATAACTAAGGTACCTTACGAAAATTATTTCGCAGGTAGTCGAATTTTAAATGACTTACTGCAACCCGCCGTTGTTGCTTTAGCTATACCGCTTTATCAGCAATTACACCAAATTCGCGCACAGTGGAAATCATTAATCAGTATTTGCTTTATTGGTAGTATTGCTGCGATGGTCAGTGGCACAGCCATTGCTTTATGGGCAGGTGCAACACCTGAAATTGCCGCATCAATCTTACCTAAATCAGTGACAACCCCAATAGCAATGGCTGTCGCGGACTCCATAGGTGGTATTCCTGCAATCAGTGCTGCATGTGTTATTGCAGTAGGTATTTTAGGTGCCATTTTTGGTCATACATTATTTAAGCTACTGCGTATTCCTACTCACGCCTCTCGTGGTTTGGCTATGGGCACTGTTTCGCACGCAGTGGGAACAGCAAGAGCGGCAGAAGTCGATTATATTGAGGGGGCTTACAGTTCATTGGCATTAATGACATGCGGGATTATTACCTCTTTACTTGCTCCGTTTATCTTCCCTATTATTTTACATCTTTATAGTTAATATCTTTCTTACCCTCTATTCCTAAATCCCCGATTTAATTAAATTTATTTCGGGGATTTTTACTATAAATTTGAGATACATCTCTCAATTAATGAATTTGTTGCAATTGTTTCATTGAAAATATGATTTTCATCACATATAAAAATAGGTAAAGATGCCTAGAATCTTATAATACAAAAAGATTAATGGGAGACTCATGTATGCATACTCGTTTTCAGGCAGTTTGGTCAGATTTATCCCCTCAGTTGCAACAAGCACTTGCTCCTTATCTTGAGCAGGATGAATTCCCTGCAATGTTCACGGCAGAACAGGTCAATGCCATAAAAACACAATTACAATGTAATGATGATGCCTTAGCTCTCGCACTTTTACCCGTCGCTGCCGCTTGTGCAGTGACACCGATATCTCATTTCAATGTTGGTGCTATTTCACGTGGGGAAAGTGGTAATCTCTACTTCGGTGCCAATATGGAATTTGCTGGCGCCCCACTACAACAAACTGTTCATGCTGAACAAAGTGCGGTAACTCACGCATGGCTACGTGGTGAGTCTCGCTTAATTTCAATTACCGTTAACTATACACCTTGTGGTCATTGTCGCCAGTTTATGAACGAACTCAACAGTGGCACCCATATTCAAATCCAATTACCGGGTAGAAAAGTGGCGACATTGGGGGATTATTTACCTGATAGCTTTGGTCCAAAGGATCTCAATATCACCTCTTTATTAATGGATAAAGTTAATCACGGTTACGAAATTGATAACCATAGTGAATTAGCACAACAGGCGCTACAAGCCGCCAATCGTAGTCATGCACCTTATAGTGAGTCTCACAGTGGAATTGCTGTTCAAATGAAAAATGGCAAAATTTTCCAAGGTAGCTACGCAGAAAATGCCGCATTTAACCCAAGCTTACCGCCATTACAAGCCGCATTGATTTTATTAAATATGGCCGGTGAGAGTGTGATGGAAATTGAATCTGCCGTCTTAATTGAAAAAGCAGAAACAATTTTAACGCAATGGGATGCAACTCAAGCCACATTAACAGCTTTAGGTTGTCGCCAGATGCAACGCATCACTTTGTAAAAAGTTTTAACTTATCCCTCTAAAAATCTCTCCTAAAAAAGCATCAGCATGTAAATTTTGCTGATGCTTACCAGAAAAAGTTGTAACAACTGTATCTATCTCTCATTTCTAAGCATAAAAATCATAAAAAAATAACATAAGCTGTACATATTTTTATTATTTTGTAGGATCTACAATTGTCATGTGACTAACTGCCTTACAAGAGTATTTTTCATGGAACTGGAACACGAAAGTAAACGCCCTCTCTACATCCCGTATGCAGGTCCAATCCTGCTAGAATTTCCCCTGTTAAATAAAGGTAGTGCTTTCAGCGAAGAAGAACGCAGCACCTTTAACTTACATGGTTTACTGCCTGAAGCAGTTGAAACCATCGAAGAACAGGTTGAACGCGCTTATCGCCAATATCTTGATTTCAAAAACGATAACGATAAACATATTTACCTGCGAAATATCCAAGATACCAATGAAACCCTGTTTTATCGTCTATTGGAATCTCACCTAACTGAAATGATGCCAATCATTTATACACCAACAGTAGGTGAAGCTTGTGAACATTTCTCTGATATTTATCGTCGTGCTCGCGGTTTATTTATCTCTTACCCTAACCGCGCCAATATCGACGATATGCTACAAAACGCCACTAAACAAAACGTAAAAGTCATTGTTGTAACAGATGGCGAACGTATTCTTGGTCTAGGTGACCAAGGTATCGGCGGTATGGGTATACCTATCGGCAAACTCTCTTTATATACTGCGTGTGGTGGTATTAGCCCAGCGTACACACTGCCTGTTGTACTTGATGTTGGTACTAATAATCCACAACGTTTAAACGATCCTCTATATATGGGATGGCGTCATCCTCGCATTACAGGTGATGAATATAACGAGTTCGTTGATGAATTTATTCAAGCTGTTAAACGTCGCTGGCCAAATGTTTTACTGCAATTTGAAGATTTCGCACAAAAAAATGCGATGCCTTTATTAAACCGTTACCGTGATGAGCTATGTTGCTTTAACGATGATATTCAAGGCACTGCATCTGTTACCTTAGGTAGCCTAATTGCAGCAAGTCGTGCTGCGGGTCGCCAATTAAAAGACCAAACAGTCACTTTCTTAGGTGCCGGATCTGCGGGTTGTGGTATTGCTGAGCAAATTATTGCCCAAATGAAATCCGAAGGTTTAAGCGATGAGCAAGCACGTGAACGTATCTTTATGGTTGACCGTTTCGGCTTATTAACAGACAAACTGCCAAATTTACTGGATTTCCAAAGCAAACTTATCCAAAAAAGCGAAACCATTGCTAATTGGGAAACCACAAGCGATGCGATTTCACTGTTAGAAGTGGTTAAGAATGCAAAACCAACTATTTTGATTGGTGTTTCAGGACAAGCAGGTTTATTCACTGAAGAAATTATTCGTGAAATGCACAAACACTGTGAACGCCCTATCGTGATGCCATTATCTAACCCAACTTCGCGAGTAGAAGCGCGCCCTGAAGATATTATCAATTGGACTGATGGACAAGCTTTAGTGGCAACAGGTAGTCCATTTGCCCCCGTTAAATACAAAGATAAAGAGTATCCAATTGCACAATGTAATAACTCTTATATCTTCCCAGGCATTGGGTTAGGTGTTATTGCCTGTGGTGCGAAACGTGTGACTGATGCCATGTTAATGGTTGCAAGTCGTGCATTAGCAGATTGCTCACCAATGGCAAAAGAGGGTGATGGTTCTCTGTTACCTTTACTGGCTGATATTCAGCAAGTTTCGCGTTATATCGCAAAACAAGTTGCCAAAGAAGCACAAGTACAAGGTGTTGCGACTGTAACGTCTGATTCAGCATTAGAAGAAGCCATTGAACGTAACTATTGGTCACCAGAGTACCGTATTTACAAAAGAACCTCGTTCTAAGTAGCTTGAAACACTAAGTACCATTCTGAAAAGCGCGTCATTACTTAATATGAGGCGCTTTTTTCTTGCTTCCCTATTCCTGCTCAAGTAGCCTTACGTATTATGAAAGTCATTCTTTATTTGCGTCATTAAGGCAAGGACATGCTAAAACGCCTCATTTATCTCTTTCTCACACTTTTTATGTTGCTTGCAGTCATCTTGATTGCCTGCGATCGTTGGATCGGCTGGAAAACTAATCCTTATATCTTTGAAGATGTGGATACATTGCCCGCTAAAAAAGTGGGTATGGTGTTAGGCACATCAAAATATTATACCAGCGGTTACATTAATCAATTTTATCAATATCGCATCCAAGGCGCAGTTAATGCCTATAACAGTGGTAAGATCCAATATTTATTATTAAGCGGTGATAATGCAAAACATAGCTATAATGAGCCAAATACGATGCGTAAAGATCTCATTAAAGCAGGCATTCCTGCCTCTCGTATTGTGATGGATTTTGCGGGCTTCAGAACACTCGATTCAGTTGTACGAACAAAAGAGGTATTTGGTACAGATGGATTTACCATTATTACTCAGCGTTTTCACTGTGAACGTGCTGTTTTTATCGCATTAGAAAAAGGAATCGATGCGCAATGCTTTGCGGTTGCATCCCCCAAAAGCATGTTTAAAGTACGTGTACGCGAAGTGTTTGCAAGAGCAGGTGCAATGATTGATGTTTATATTCTAAACCGCGAACCCCGCTTTTTAGGACCACCAGAAACGATCCCTGCAATACAATCTATTCCTGATGGCATTAAAGGATATCCCGCAGTTTCACCAGAGGAAGTTGAATCACTTCCTCTAATTGACAACAATAACGAGAAAATCTAAAAGAATTGCGCTAATTTTGAGGCTGATTTACGCCAAATCCACTCTATTGGACCTTGTGGAAAATAGCGTAGCCAAATTACGGCAAAAGCAATGTTAATTGCCCAAATAACGACAACAAAAGGCATCAGTTCAGGTAAGGTAAATTGATTAAATAATCCCATCCGCTGAAACAGGATAATGCCGATAAGACTTTGCATTAAATAGGTCGTTAGCGCCATTTTTCCTACACAACGTAAAGCATAGGCAAAATAAGAGTGACGCATTGTATTCCAACTCCAATAAAACAGCGCAATATACCCCAAACTTTGCACCACTTGGATCAGCATTGTTAAAGGTTGTGCTAAAATAGCCGCCCAGCGGTAATCCCAATCAAGATAATAATCCACCAGTACAATAACCGTTTGTAAGCTTAAACTTATTGTGAGGAAATAAAGTGCTACACGACCATAATGAGCGCGACTAAATTTCTGCTGCAACCAACCTGATGCCATTAATGCTGATCCCATCAGCATTGCACCGAACAAAAACCAACTGTATTGACGAACAAGATTAAAAACAAACAGAGTTAGCTCATTTAAACGATAATAAACACTATTTAAATAAGGCCCTGTTTTCCAATCTGATTCAGCCAATTGGGAATATGGTGTGCTGTACCAAACGGTATCAATAAAATCACGATAATAATAAAACAACACACCTAGAATAAGTGCGCCACAAAAATAGAGTATCGCTCCCAATATAAATTGGTTTTTTATCGTTATTGATTTGATAAACGCAAAAACAAATAAACCACATATGCTATATGGAAATAAAATGTCACCTTCCCAAATAAATAATGTGTGAATAACCCCAATCAATGCCAGTACAACGAGCCGCGATAAATTAAAGCGCGTTCCTTTACGTAGTAGCAGATAAAGCGTACCACCAAATAGTAATGCAAAAATAAAGAGGAACTTACCTTGGGCAAACAGATTTAATGCCATCCATGTTATACGATCACCAAAAGAGGCCTCCCCCGAATGTAACGGATTAAATGAAGCCACTCTTAATAAAGCAAAACCTGAAATATTGAGCAATAAAATGCCAAGGATCGCCATTCCTCTCAACGCATCAAGTGCTTCGATACGTTGATGAGACGATTCATTCATTTATTTGAAATCTCAAAGGTGACGAACAGCGCGTAAAAATTCCTGACGCGTATTTTGACTTGATTTAAATAACCCACCTAATGAGGTTGTTGTAGTTGCACTTGTTGCATCACGAATACCACGAGCTTTAACACAATAGTGAACCGCATCAATAGAAACAGCCACATTTTTTGTGCCTAGTAACGTTTGTAATGCGATAAGAATTTGCTGTGTTAAGCGTTCTTGAACTTGAGGGCGTTGAGCAAAGAATTGCACAATACGATTAATTTTTGATAAACCAATCACTTTATCTTTTGGTATATAAGCCACAATCGCCTTGCCATCAATAGTAACAAAGTGATGTTCACAAGTACTGGTTAATGTGATATCTCGTACTGTCACCATTTCATCAACTTGCATTTTATTTTCAATTAGTGTGATTTTTGGGAAGTTGTGATAATCCAATCCTGAGAAAATTTCATCAACATACATTTTAGCAATACGACGAGGCGTTTCAGCTAAACTATCGTCGCTTAAATCCAGATTTAACAGCTTCATCACTTCTGTCATATGATGTTCAATTTGCTGTTTACTCTCACATGGAGATAGCTTTGATTCACGAAGAGGCGTTTCTAAACCGCGTTCAACTAACGCAGCGTGCACCCATTGCGCCTCTTTACTTAATGATGACATTGGACTCTCCGATAAACACATTAATTAAGTATCTGTTTCGCTGTCAGCGACAACAGCCTACACTTTAGATGACATGAATCACATTATCCAGCGATACCGCATTTTTCGTTATGAAATTATTGCATTTTTGTATGAACTATTTTTAGATTAAGCCTAATTTTTCTCTTTTAAACACACCAGAAAACCACCGATTATCAACACAATAAAGGCGACATAAAGTGCAGGTTCTAATTTTCCAGTTAATGCCGTTGAAAGCGAAGAAATGACAGGACCAACTAATTGCCCAATAGCATAAAAAGTGGTGAGTAAACCTGCCATATAACGCCCATGATCAGGCGCTAATTCTCTACCTCGTAAAAAAGCCAGTTGTACCGCACACATAAGACCGCCACCAATTAAGAAAGCGCCAATCGCAAGCCCTGTTATTGTCGGGAGCCACTCTGCAATCAAAATACCTAATGCTTGTAACCAAAGCGTAATAGCTAAACGTAACTGCGTATTTAATACATTACGCGTTAAAATAGCGATCCCAATACATAATGCAGCAGAAGCACCGAATACAGGCCAAACAAATTGCGCAATTAAGCTTCCTGGAAAGCGTTCTGCCGCCATTTGAGAAAGAAATGTAGCCGGTAAAATATAACCAAACCCCGCAAAGGTATAACCCCAAATTAACTTTTTCATTGCTGGTGTCAGTGTTAAAGGTGCAACTTTTACTTCTTCTCGACTCATCGCCCAAGGTTTAGGAAAGTGATAACTGACATATATTGCACAAATAAAAGCAAGTGAACCATAAATTAACCATCCCGCCGTCGCGCTCATTTGCCATTTCATAATTAACACAGCAAGAATACCACTAATAAATATGCCTGCGCCTGTTCCTGCATAAACAGCAACGCTTAATGCCGGTCGATTAAGACGAGCGAGTAATTCGTTTGCCCATGAAGCCACTAGCACTAACGTCCAACCACTTGCCCAGCCAATAAAAAAGCGTGCAATACTGTGTGTAAATGCATCATTTAAACATGCAGACAGTAGCGTAATTATCACCGCCCCCCAAAGACCTGCCCACAAGCGATATCCCACACCTTTAACGGCTTTCATCGCGTCATAGGAGCCAGCAAGATAACCAAGATAATTAAATGCAGCGACAATCCCCGCACTTGTCAGCGTTAATTGATATTCTGCAATCATCAACGGCACTTGTGGTGTAAAAGTAAAGCGTCCTATCCCCATTGCAACAACTAAAGCAAGAAAACCACTAAACGCGATATGAAAAGCTTGCGCTGAATGACTTTGGTGATTTGAAGTATTCATTGATATCCATTATTTTGTTTTATCGTTTTATACATTTTAAATGTGCTGTTCATTAATAACAGAACAAGAAACATATTAACCCCAGACAGTTAACATTTTTGCAATAATACGTTTCATTTCTTTCTAGTCACAAGATGATCTCTGACATGATGATGCTCATCGTGATAGATTAGTATCATGAAATAAAACAGAACATTTAGATAGATCTTGGAGTATATGATGAGTCAATGTCACGTGAGCGGTTTATTATCTCTTGATGAAGCGCTAGAAAAACTACTTGAAAAACCGCTGGCAATTACCGATACCCTTAACATCCCATTAAATAATGCAGCCAATTATGTCTTAAGTGAAAATATTACATCTCCACTAAATGTTCCGCCTTTTGATAATTCTGCAATGGATGGTTATGGACTTCGTTACGCTGACTTAGCCCCCCAAACTCCTCTTCCAGTGGCAGGAAAATCATTCGCTGGTATTCCCTTTGAAGGAGAGCTTCCTGCTGGTCAATGTGTACGCATTATGACAGGGGCAATGGTTCCTGCTGGTGTTGATACTGTCATTATGCAAGAAGAAGCAGAAGTCACTGAACATGGTATTCGTTTTTCACAACCCGCTAAGAAAGGCCAAAATATTCGTCGTATTGGTGAAGATATTAAAGAAAACGATATTGTATTACCTGCTGGCACTAAGCTCTCAACAGCACAATTGCCATTAATCGCCTCTTTAGGGATCGCCACTGTACCGGTTTATCGACGTTTAAAAGTTGCCGTTTTCTCAACAGGTGATGAGTTACAAACCATTGGTCAGCCATTAAAAGCGGGCCAAATTTATGATACCAACCGCTTTGCGGTACGTTTAATGCTTGAAAAACTAGGATGTGAAGTCTTAGATTTAGGTGTTATTCCTGATTCACCGGAAAAACTGCGTGAAACTTTTAAAAAGGCGGATCAAGAAGCAGATTTAGTGATCAGCAGTGGTGGTGTTTCTGTGGGCGAAGCCGATTACACCAAACAAATTCTTGATGAAATTGGTGAAATTGGTTTTTGGAAATTAGCGATTAAACCAGGCAAACCTTTTGCCTTTGGTCATCTGCACAATGCGTGGTTCTGCGGTTTGCCGGGTAACCCAGTCTCGGCAACTGTGACATTCTACCAATTAGTCCAACCTTTAATCGCTCGTTTATCAGGATTTAGCCATTGGAAAGCACCACAACGTTTCCAAGCTATTGCACAATCTCCATTGAAAAAATCCGTGGGTCGTCTTGATTTTCAACGTGGTATCGCAAGTATTAATGCGGAGGGTATATGGCAAGTAGACACTTCTGGTCACCAAGGCTCACACGTTTACAGCTCCTTTAGTGTCGCTAACTGCTTTATTGTCTTAGAACGTGAGCGCGGTAAAGTGGCAGCGGGTGAAACGGTCACAATCGAGCTATTTAATTCTCTACTAAAAAGTGAATAGTTTTATGAGTATCGAATTAACCGATGAAGAAACACTGCGCTACAATCGCCAGATTGTATTAAGGGGTTTTGATTTTGATGGTCAAGAGGCGCTGAAAAGTGCCTCTGTTTTGATTGTTGGTGCAGGTGGCTTAGGATGTAGTGCTTCGCAATATCTTACAGCTGCAGGTGTAGGAAAACTCACATTATTAGACTTTGATACAGTTTCCCTTTCTAATCTTCAGCGCCAAATTCTTCATCGTAATGCGACGATTGGGCAACCCAAAGTGCTCTCTGCAAAAGCAACATTAGAAGCAATTAATCCTCATGTCACAATAGAAACCGTTGATGCATTACTTGAAGATGAGGCTTTAGCTAAACTTATTAGCCAACATAATATCGTAATGGACTGTACGGATAATGTGGCAGTACGCGAGCAACTTAATCGCCTCTGCTTTCATCAGAAAAAACCGCTAGTATCTGGTGCCGCTATTCGAATGGAAGGTCAAATCAGCGTATTCACTTACCAAGATGACGAACCTTGCTATCGTTGCTTGAGCCATCTTTTTGGCGATAACGCTTTAAGTTGTGTTGAAGCAGGCATAATGGCACCTGTTGTGGGTACTATTGGTACATTACAAGCTGTTGAAGCAATAAAGTTACTTACTGGTTACGGTGAAAATTTGCATGGTAAGGTATTGATGTTTGACGCAATGCGAATGCAATTTCGTGAATTCAAATTACCCAAAAACCCGCATTGCGAAGTGTGTTCTGCCAATTTACCAGACAACTAACCACTTTCTATTATAAATAAGGTAAGTCTAACCTATTTAAACTTACCTTATCGCCTTTCAAAGATAGAGCTATTAATCTGTTTTTTAAATATTTTAATCGTCCTATAAATCATATTTTTCATTACGTCGATGTAACAAGCTTATAGTATTCACTCTGATTTAATTCTACTATGACCGCCCGCGTCAAAACGCAACAGGATACCCTATAAGCAGAATAATCATTTAAGCACGCATTCTACGTGCTAAAAAAGCAATACAAGGTAGAAGAATGACATTTCAAATTGCAGACACTCTCTATTACAACGGACTTATTTATACCGCTGATCATAATAACAATATTGTTGATGCTATCGCGATCAACCAAGGTGTAATTATTGCTTCAGGTAAAAAAGAGGCGCTACTTTCTTACTGTAATGAAAATACTGAGCAGATTGATTTGCAGGGAAGAATGGTCATGCCGGGCATTATTGATGCGCATATGCACCCTTTCTGGGGAGGTGCAACGTTAGCTGGTTGCCATCTTGATTATCAATCACTCACTATCGATGACATTTTATCGCGTATTCAAAAATACCTTGATGAAAACTTTATTGATAATGATACCGAATGGCTAAAAGTCTCTGCATGGTATCGTGAAGGCATGCAACCGGAAGGTGTGCAAATGACACGTTATCACCTTGATACCTTAAAAACGACGCGTCCTATTTTACTCTTTTCTAGTGATTGCCATAGTGTTCTTGCTAATTCTCGCGCTTTAGCGCTGTTAAATATCACTGCAGAAACGCCCGATCCCCCAGATGGAAATATTGAACGTGATAGTGATAGAACGCCTATCGGTATTCTTGAAGATGCACCTGCAATGCAAGCTATTGATAGCTTGCCACCCCTCACTGAAGCACAAAACCTACAAATCGCCCGTCATGTTCAAAAACGATTAAATAAACAAGGTGTAACCACTATTATGGATGCGCGTGTGGGTGAGCCTCAATTACGCGCCTTTAATAAATTAAGAAACACGGGTGAGCTGACCCTTCGTGTTGAAAATGCTGTTGAAATTACGCCAGATGATGTGCCATCTATTGATGATATTCCAAACGCTGTACGCCATGCTGCAACTCGTTTTTCACAATGGCATCAAATCAGCAATGGCGCTCAACCCAGTGTTGCGATCCGTCATATTAAACTTTTCCTTGATGGTGTATTACAAGCTCCGATTATGACAGCGCGCTTACATGCACCATATCGTATTAATGTTGGCACTGACGATACGCCACATTGGCAAGACTCTGAACATATTGGTGATCTCTATTTTTCACCTGAAATCTTAACGCCATTAATAACAGAAATTGCTCGTGCGGGTTATCATCCTCATATCATACCGTTGCTGAAGGTGCAATCAGTACAGCTCTGGATGCTATTAGTGAAATGCGTAAAGTCTTACCTGAGAAAGACATTAGACCGGGGCTTGCGCATAATGAATTAATGTGTGAAAAAGATTACGCGCGTTTTACACAATTAAAAACCTACCCTTTTCTCTCTTTCCAATGGGCGGCTGTCGATCAGAGCAATATCGAGAAAGATATTGAAATGCTCGGTAAATCTCGCTGTGACTATTTGGAAACAGCAGGGAAATTTATAGATGCGGGTGTCACTGTAGCTTTTGGTAGCGACTGGCCAATTGATCCACTTAATGAATGGTATGATTTTAAAGTTGCGATGACTCGCCAAAAAGATGCAACAAGTCCACGCCTTGATAACGATCGTAATCTGACATTAGTGGAAGTCTTACGTGCAGCCACCATTAATGCGGCAGAAGCTTTGGATATGGATAGGCAAATTGGATCATTAGAAGTCGGAAAATTTGCCGATTTTATTGTATTAGATAGAAACCTGTTTGAAATATCGGCAGAAGATGTTGAAAATGTCAGGGTATTGTGTACGATCATTGCGGGGAAACCCACAATTTAGCTGAATAATATAATTAATAAACCCGCCATTGAAGCGGGTTTATTTTTATCTGTGCACTTAATCCTATGAGAATTAACGTAAATTGGCTCTGCTATAAAGCAATTCCCATCACCGTGCTCACTTCTTTTAATCCTTCACGCCGGTAAAAACGTTTAGCCGCACCGTTTTCAGCTAATACAGATAACTCAAGATGAGTCATTTTTTCCGATTTGGCCCACTCTTTCATTGCTGTTAATAGCAAGCTACCTACGCCTTGGCTACGAATGGAAGGGTCAACAATAATATCGTAAATATAAGCGTATTTACGTTGAACCAAGCAGTTAAACATAGGTGTTTCTTGAATTTGCGCAATGCTAAATCCAACCACTTTGCCATCTAAATCTGCGACCAAAAGATGAAACTTATTATTTTTTATTCCATTAATAATAAAAGCTTCATCTTGCTTACCCGGTTTTAATCGATCGGGTTGTAAATTAGCCATTTCATTAAATAAATGGGAGTAAAGATCATTAATTTCTTCTACATCAGACAAAATCGCTTTTCTTATTATTATCATTTTTTACCTTTATTTGTCGTAGGTTTTTACTGGAGGTGCAATATATGTTTCAAATTTATCTAATAATTGAATAGGACATTGTTCCACAATCGCCATATTACGGTATTTTTCATGTAAGAATTGTTCGTCCGCCATTTTATCAATCATCATTAATAATGGTGAATAAAACTGATTGATATTAAGTATGCCCAATGGTTTTTGATGCAAACCAATTTGGCTCCATGTAAAGACTTCACTAAACTCCTCTAATGTACCAAAACCACCAGGTAAAGCGACAAAACCTTCTGCCAGTTCTATCATTTTACTTTTACGCTGATGCATAGTCTCAACAATATGCAGCTCAGTCAGATTTTTATGAGATATTTCACGCCCTTCTAATAACGTAGGAATAACGCCAATTACCTTTCCGCCTTCAGCTAATACTGTATCGGCAAGTGTGCCCATAATTCCTACACTTGCACCACCATAAATTAAGGTGATATTACGTTTAACCAGCTCTTTGGCAAAAATAATGGCCTGTTCTTTATAAATAGGTGAAGCACCTAAACTAGAGCCACAATACACTGCGATAGATTTTATTTTATTCATTTTTTATTCTCTTTTAGCTAGTTAAAACGAGTTTGGAATTATACTGAAGGTGCATTTAATAAAAAAGGTTAAAAAAAATGTTTTTACGCTTTTTATCGCATATATATTTTTAACCATTATTAATACTTATATTCATAAGAAGTTATTTTATTAAATATAAATTAATTTATATTTTAACCAATCTCACTAAACGAAATTAAAATAAAAAATATTTATTAATAAATAGCTATATTAAAGCGGGTAATTTTACTTTATATTATGCGATCCTTTGTTAGCTTTTAACAGAGCACACATACGATTGATTATTGACGAGGTTTTATAGGATGTTGTCAGCCAGGCACTCAGCTAAATTACAGGTGTTTTATCCTGTGCTTCTTTTGCTTCTCTCTATGCTTTCAATTCAAAGTGGCGCATCCCTTGCTAAAAGCCTATTTCCTGTTATTGGAGCCCCAGCTGTAACGGCATTACGTCTATTATTGGGTACGTTGATCCTCTTTTTTATTTTTAAACCGTGGCGACTCAAGTTCACTCGAGAATCGGTTATGCCACTGTTTTTATATGGCTTATCTTTAGGGGCAATGAATTACCTTTTCTACCTCGCACTTGAAACTATTCCGCTAGGTATTGCTGTTGCCCTTGAATTTACAGGCCCTTTAGCCGTTGCAATGTTTTCATCACGTAGAGCTATCGACTTTTTATGGATAATTTTAGTGATTGCGGGTTTGGGCTTATTGCTCCCTATTGGTGATAATATCCATGATGGTCTTGATCCGCTTGGTATGCTTTATGCGTTGGGTGCGGGTGTAGGTTGGGCATTATATATCGTATTCGGACAACGTGCAGGAAAAGGCTATGGTGCGGCAACAGTTTCAATTGGCTCATTAGTTGCTGCCTTTATTTTCGTACCTATCGGTATGTTACAAAGTAGCCCTGATATTATGTTTAGCTGGTCTATTTTACCTATTGCCTTAGCCATTGCGATTTTATCAACTGCTTTCCCCTATACGTTAGAAATGATCGCACTTACACGCCTACCAGCCAAAACGTTTGGTACTTTAATGAGCTTAGAGCCATGTATGGGTGCTTTTATTGGTATTATTTTCTTACACGAACATTTGACGCTAATACAATGGGTTGCCTTAGCCTTTATTGTTTTAGCTTCTATTGGTTCAACAACAACCATGAAAAGTAAAACCAAAATTGAGGAAGTAAAATAGATATTTAACTCATTTTACTCAGTAAAAATAAATATTAATTTAAAAAGGATCATATGATCCTTTTTACTTATTAAATAATAACTTTACTGACCTATCATTGCTATTTTTCGTTCATTGTCTTACCCTAAATAGACTATTTCGATAGATTAGATTTTTTAAATAGATGACCTATCAATTTAATAGTATCAATCGATAAGACTAACCATTAATAATTCACTATCATAATTAACAGAAATTAAGTTATTAATTATTTAGGGAGAACGATTATGAGTACTGCCAAATTAGTCAAATCCACACCTTCAAGCCTGCTTTATACCCGTAATAATCTCGATGACAGCGTAAAACTACACGCTATCGAGTTACTGCAACAGATGGTGACGCAGTTTATCGACCTATCTCTCATCACAAAACAAGCGCACTGGAATATGCGTGGTAGAAACTTTATTTCTGTTCATGAGATGGTTGACGGCTTCCGCGATACCATTAATCAGCACACTGATGAGTTTGCAGAGCGTGTTGTCCAATTAGGTGGCACAGTATTAGGTACTGCACAAGTGGTGAGTAAGAAAACCCCTTTAAAAGCTTATCCTCTGGATATCCATGATGTGCAAGATCACCTAAAAGCATTGGCTGATCGTTATGCTGTTGTTGCTAATGATATTCGTAAAGCCATTGACGAAGTTGAAGACGAAGATACCGCCGATATGTTTACGGCTGCATCGCGTGATCTTGATAAATTTTTATGGTTTATTGAAGCCAATATTGAGAACTAATTCTTAATAAAAAATTACAATTATGACGTTAAAAGGCTACCTCTCTTTCTTTAGGTAGTCTTTTTTATTTATCTTTTACTTTCGGCATATCCGGCTGATAGATAGGAAAAACAGGCAGTGCCGTTAATAAGCGTGAACCATAGTTTTTAGTTAACAGACGTCGGTCATAAATCACGATTTCACCGTGGCAATGATGACTACGAATAAGACGCCCAACTTGCTGAATTAAATTAAACGATGCACTTGGCAAGCTCTGCACTTCAAAAGGATAACGTTTCAGCGATTTTAGCCACTCACCTTCTGTCACAATCACCGGGTCCGTCACTGGCGGAAAAGCAATTTTATGAATATGCACTTGCGTTAAATAATCACCTTTTAAATCGAGCCCTTCGGCAAAAGATTGCAAACCTATTAATACACTATTATCACCTGCATCAATACGCTTACAATGTGTTTCAACTAATCTATAACGAGGCTGATCCCCTTGTACCAATAAGCATAAACGTAAGTCTTTCACTTCTTCTAAAAAGCCTTCCATTGCCCGTTGGCTACTAAATAAAACCAATTGCCCTCGATGGTTATTCTCTTCCATGCTTTGTCGAAAATAACACGCCATCTCTTTTAAATGTTCGCGCTCATGAATCATTGTCGGTTCATAGCGCATTTTAGGAATAACTAATCTACCCTGATCTTTATGTTCAAAAGGTGAAGATAACGTAATAAAGCGATCATCAAAATGCTCACTTAGCCCCGTTAATTCTTGAATGCGAGAATAGCTATTTAACGAGCGCAAGGTTGCAGAGGTAATAACCACATGCGGGATATTTTTCCATAACAATTGTGTCAGTTGTTCGCTGACACGAATACCCGCACAATGAAAATAGAGATGAGACTGCTTTTTATCGTAACGACGAGTTAGCCATTTGGATACTGGTGCTTTTGAGGTTTGTTCTAATGTAGCTAAACGCCACAATTTTGCCATATTCTCTAAATATCCCACCATTCTACTCGTCGTTAAAATGGCACGATGTAAACGCACAATATCTTCTTTCGCTGTCCGTTCTGTTAAATCAGTTAAAATGGCTTCACCCAGCATTTTTAAACCATCCGTTAGCTTAAATAATGTCTGGCAACTTAACAGGAATTGTTCAGGTAATTCACCTAACGGAAAGAGATATTCATCTTGTTCACTGCGTTCTGGTAATAGTGCTCGCGTAAAGGTATCAACCTCTTGATAAGCCTCACGTAACTTAGCAATATGAGCATCAAAACGAATAGGATCAGCCAATTTAGGTGGTCTTACAGGGATAAATTGCGCTAAATACTGACTAACATGGCGAGTGATATTATCAAGCTGATTATTAAGGGAAACTAAGGTTATTTCCCCTTCGACTTCAAGTGCATCTCGTGCAACATCAGGAATATGATGCCCTTCATCAAGCACCAAAAGCAGATTTTTAGCATCAGGCAATACGGATTCACTTTCCATTGCCGCCATCACTAAAGCATGATTTGTAATAACTACATCTACTTCATCAATTTCACGACGTGCAATAAAGAAAGGGCAGCGATGATAATATTGGCAATTGCGCCCTAAGCAATTCATTTTATCCGTGCTGATTTTGCGCCATAAACTGTCTGTTAGTGCGCGTTTATGGTGATCACGCAAACCATCCCAACCGAAACTAGTGAAATCATTTTTGAGCTCTCGACAAATTTCTCTTTCTGCACTCGTCGCAACATCAACTTTATCTTCAAGCAAAAACATTAAGTCAATTTGTTCGCCCTCTGTTGCACAAATCGCATCTAAATTACGAGGGCATAAGTAACGCCCACGACCGAAAGCGCCAGTAAACGTAAGATCAGGAATGATTTTTTTTAGTAATGGCAGATCTTTGCTATAAATTTGATCTTGCAGCGCCACATTGGCCGTACTGATAATCAGTGGTTTTTTCTCATCACGACTAATGGCAATACCCGGAATAAGATAAGAGAGTGTTTTTCCCACACCAGTTGGGGCCTCTATCACTAAATGACGTCCCATTTCATCAGAAAAAGTCTTAGCCACTTCAGCGATCATTTCACGCTGTGGCGCACGCGGAATAAACCCTTCAATATGATCTGGTAGGGCTTTATACCACTGACTTATTTGATTTTTAACTGATTGAGAAAGGGACATAACCACTCTGCAACTGATTTTAAGAAAGGCGCCATTGTCTCATAACACTGTATAAAAATCAGTAGTTACCTTCGATTGCTCTCCTTTTTCATCAAAGAATGGATAACACCTCGAAATTATTGAGCTTTGTTATGGATTATTAATTCAACTCTTCATAGTATGAGTATTCATTATGTAACATCTAAAATAGTCTTATAAAAATATGATTTATTGTTTTTACTAAACACAACATCAGTTAAGAGACTCCTATAATGACCTCTGCAAAGCGCCCTATTTTTAACTTAGAACTTGATTTACTTCGAACCTTTGTTGCTGTTGTCGATGGTAATACCTTTGCTGCAGCAGCGGAATCTGTTTGTCGTACACAATCTGCGGTAAGCCAGCAAATGCAACGGCTAGAATCTCTGATAGGCAAAGAGCTGTTTGCTCGCCAAGGTCGAAATAAAACACTGACAGAAGCAGGTACACAACTACTTAATTATGCTCGCCGTATTTTACGTCTGAATGATGAAGCGTGTCTTTCATTGATGCATGAAGAAATTGATGGGATCTTAAAAATTGGCTCTCCTGATGATACGGCAAACACGATTTTACCTGATCTCCTCGCGCGTTTTTCTGGAGCCTATCCTCGCTTAATCATGGAAATTATTGTGAAACGTAGTCCGTTCTTAATGTCTATGTTAGAAAATAACGAACTTGATTTAGCCATTTCCACCGAAGAACATGTAGGTTATCCCAAAATTGTATTACGCGTTTCCCCCTCTTTATGGTATTGCGGAAAACACTTCCGATTTGATCTTGATGATCCCCTACCATTAGTTGTATTAGATGAACCCAGCACATACCGCGATATGATGATTAATCACCTTGATCAGCAAGGTATTCGTTGGCGAATCGCTTATATTGCTACAACACTTTCAGGTGCCAGAGCCGCAGTACGTGCAGGCTTAGGTATTATGGCGCGTTCAATTGAGCTATCAGGTGATGATTTGCGTATTTTAGGCGAAAAGGAAGGTTTACCCGCTTTACCAGCCATTAGTTATAACCTGTATCTCAATGCCAATAGCCCAGGGAAAGCCGCACAAATACTGTTTGATTCATTAAAAAATGAACAAAATGAAGTGATTAATCATGCTGATATTACTCTTCAACAAGAATAATAAAAATAAATAAACCATTGCGATATCACATCAGAAAGTTCGCAATAACAAAGACTAGATTTTATCTATACTGGTCTTTGTTATCTATTTAACTCAAATTTCTCAATCAAAAGACAGGCTAACACTGTACGATATTGAATAAGAATGAAATAATAGCCACCCTTTTTGTAAAATAAAGTTTATCCTATCACCATAACGAGGAGAAAATGTATGCCCATTTCCGTCAGTGAAATAATGGAAATATTGCCTCATCGTTATCCATTCTTATTAATCGATCAGGTTATTTCTAAACCAGCTGAACTTGCCAGTGGCAAATTAACCGCTATTAAAAATGTCACAACCAATGACACTGTTGTTTTTGGCGAATTTTACCCACCGTTATTACTACTTGAAAGCATGGCTCAAGCTTCAGGCATTCTTGCACATTACTACCTTTCACCTATGAGTGAAGATCAGCGATGTTATTTTGCCAGTATAAAAAACGCACGCTTTTATGATGTGGTTAAAGCCGGTGATCAGCTACTTATTGAGATCCAATTTTGCCGGCAGCGACGCACTATTGTTAGCTTTTCAGGTACGGTGAAAATTGGGGAAAAGATAGTTTGTACCTCTGAGTTTATGTGTGCAAGGCAATAAAAAAGGATTGGTAGCTAAACCAATCCTTCATATCATCATCTTATTGACATTATACTTAACTTAATCGGTCACTTCTTCATTACGCAATAATTGTGTTATCTCAGAAAGAGTGATCTTTTCAAAATTCAATACTTTTTCAACGAGTTGAGCCGATTGTTTATCCTCTATTACTAAAGAGGCATTATCGTAAAACTTACTGATCACATCTTTATCTGTTATTGGATTTTTCGGATTACCATATTGAATATCTAATCTCTCCGTGATCTTCTCGCCATTTTTTAATGTCACAAAAATTAATCCAGGAAAATAGGTAGGAAATGGAATTTCGCCTTTTTCTGGATAACGATAACTCACTTTTTTCGCTAACCTTTGAATATCTTCACGTTGTAGGTTTTCAGGAAATAATGAAGACAGCGTTAAAGCATTATCTAAAAAGCCCGCTGCAAATAGCCACGGTAAACTAAATTTTGCCCCATAAGCTGTTTTAGGCGCCCATTTTGTTTCAAGTGGCTCGCAAATTAAAGCGGCTGCGACAGGATCAACTACGCACTCAACGCTTTCAATATCATCAGCCGTGATCCCTTTTTTCAGCAAATTACGGCCACAATCAATAGTGGCATGAGCAAAATGACACACAGGATAAGGCTTAATAGAAACATTTAAAAATTCCCATACTTCACCTAATCCCAATGCGACTTGTTCGGGTTTTGCTTGCTCTCGAATACCATGAGTTTGATAAAGACTATAGCGACCTTCAAATATCGTTTCAGGGCCAGTCATTCCACCTTTTGCTAATGATGCTGCGATAATACCAGATTGCGCAGCCCATCCCGCATGAAAGCATTTAGAAGATGAGCTATTAGCAAGATATTCTGCTACTCCTCCTGCTTGGCTTCCTGTTAATCCTAATGCATTCACAGTTTGTTCAGGTGTTAATTTTAATAGTGAGGCAGCACAAGCTGTTGCACCAAAAATACCAGCAATCGCTGTGGCATGAAAACCACGCTGATGAAATCCACTATGGCTTGCTAAGCCCACTCTTGCTGCCACTTCCCAGCCAATCACCCATGCCGTTAAAATATCTTGTGATGATGCACCAATAGATTCACCCAATGCAAAAGCAATCGGCGTTAATACCGCACTGCCATGTGCAATCGAGTCTGTGTGTGTATCATCAAAATCTAATGCATGTGAAGCAATACCATTTGTCAATGCAGCCACAGTGGTACTTGCCGTTAGCGAACTCCCCCAGATTGGGACATTTCCTTGACTATCAGGTAAAAAAGCTACACCTTGGCGACTTTGAATAGCGCTTTGTTGCACACTTCCAGCAAGGGCGACACCTAATGTATCTAATAAATGAATTTTAGCGCGCTCTACAACTTGAGCCGGTAAATCAGAAAAATGGGTTGTGGTAATAAATCGGGCTAACTGCTGACTCAATGTCATAAACACCTCGGAATAGATAAGAAAAAGCCAGCAATATCACCGGCTTTTAGGATAATAAGAAGGTTAGATATAATTAAGTCACTTAGTCATTTAGCCAGCCAGAGGCTTTGGTTTGTGCAACAACACGATCAACTTGGGCTGGTGCATTACCAACATATGTCGTTGGATCTAAAAGCGCATCAAGCTCTTCTTGAGTAATGTGATCACGAATACGAGTATCACGATTAATCGCTTCCACGAAGGTGATACCTTCTTCTTGTCCGGACATTGATGCTTCATACACAATTTCATGTGCAGTTTGTTTACCCGCTTTATCAGATAATGCAAACATCACACGCTCTGCCAACATGAAGCCCCCTAGGATATCCATATTTTCGCGCATTTTCTCGACATGCACATTCAGTCCACCTATTACTGTTTTCATATTATCGAAGATTACAGATAGCATCAGACACAGTTCTGGCATGATCTTCCATTCCATTTTCCAGATTGCACCATCACGCTCATGTTGATGTTTCATCATATCCGTTAAAACAGAAAGATTCGCTTTTAGGGTATTACTCACACAGGCCGCATTTTCAACAATGGCAGGATTACGTTTATGTGGCATGGTCGAAGAACCCACTTGCCCCTTACCAAAAGGCTCAGATAATTCATCAATTTCGTTATGTGCTAACAGTAAGATTTCATTAGCAATTTTACCTAAAGTTCCGCTAATTAAGCCTATTAGCATGCCATATTCACTGAATCTATCACGCGCAGGTTGCCATGAAATTTCAGGTACAGCTAAGCCTAAGCGTTTTAATACGCGAGCTTCTAATTCATCTGCCTTATCGCTTAAAGAGGCTTTTGTACCAACCGCACCGACAACGCTGCCAACAAATAAGCGAGGTTCTATCTCTTTAAGACGTTGATAATGACGCGCTAATTCAGTTAACCAAATCGCTGTTTTATGTCCAAACGTAATTGGCAGAGCTTGTAATGCTAATGTACGCCCAACCATTGGTGTGTTGCGATGTTGTTCGCTTAATGAAAGCAGAGCACGACCTAATACTTTGATATCACGCAAGAAAGTATGATGAGCATCTTTTAATTGCAGTACAAGGCCAGTATCAATTACATCTTGTGTTGTTGGACCAAAGTGAATATATTCTCCATAGTGTTCTGGACAAGCATGCTCTAAACCACGAATTGTTGGCACTAATGGATGGCGAGTAAGACGCACTTGTTCTAATACATAATCCATATCAAGTTTTTCAAGCTTCGCAGTCTCTGCAATAACTTTTGCAGCGTCTTTTGGAATCAAACCTAATTCAGCTTGCTCAATCGCTAATGCAGCTTCGTAATCAAGCCAATTTTGCATTCTAGTTTTATCAGAAAAAATAGTTCTCATTTCTTCTGTTGACCATAAATTCTTTAATAAAACAGAATCAAAAACACTGGTTCCCATAATTATTTCCCCTGTTAAAAGAATAATAAAAAAATCGTTTTTTAAATAAAACGACTTGTTAGATTGTTATTTTATTTATGCAATATAATCTCAATAAAAACACTTTGATAATTTTAATCTAATTTAAAGCTTTTCTAATCAATTAAAAAATAACATCAATTCAAATGGTTACAAATAACTCTTTATTTATTAGTTATAACTTTTGAATCTTAAATGTTATTTAAGATTTAATTAGAATAATTAATGCTAAAAAATTAGAGGAAGATCATCATTTTTAAAAAATAGCTATTTTAAAAACAAATAAGTTTGTTATAAATAATAGAAACAAAATAAGCGCAAACAGTAATTAACCCTTTTATTTAATTACCAGGGAACTCTATTTCTATATTTGGAGATATTAATAATGAAACAAAATAAACAAACAAAACTAATACACAGTGGACGCCAAGCAATCAAAACTTCTGGCCCCATTAATCCACCAGTCATGAGAGCCAGTACCATTGTTTTTGATTCGATTAAAAGCTGGCGCGAAGTGCGTGATCGCCGAGCAACAGAGCGTGTTTTAAGCTATGGCGCACGTGGTACCGAAACCGCATTCGCCCTTGAAGCTTTAGTAACCGAATTAGAAGGTGGCTATCGCGCTCAGTTGTTCCCTACTGGATTGGCAGCTATCGCCGTCACTATTATGGGATATGCGCGTAGTGGTGGGCATGTTTTATTTGCTGATTCTGTTTATGAACCTGTGCGTAAAATTGCATCGGCTTTTCTTGAGCCCAATAACATTGCTTATAGCTTCTTTAAAACAGATGGTTCAGATTTTGAGCAAAAAATTCAACAAAATACACAGCTTATTTTTGTCGAATCACCCGGCTCATTACTTTATGAAATGCTCGATTTACCTGAAATTTGCAGAATTGCTCATGAACGGGATATTCCTGTCGGTGTTGATAATACATGGGGCTCTGCGTGGCTTTATAACCCACTGGAATTAGGCGCTGATGTCTCTGTTATTGCTGCAACTAAATATTTATGCGGTCACTCTGATGTGATGATGGGCATTATGGTTGCGAATGAAAAAGCATGGAAAAAAATTGGTGCATTACCTGAAGCATTAGGTCAAGCCAGTAGCCCTGATGATGCAGCACTGGTACTTCGCGGAATGAGAACATTAGGTCAACGTATTGCTGCTCATGGCAAATCAGCTTTGGCTATCGCACAGTGGTTAGAGACGCGTCCTGAAGTTGAAAAAGTATGGTTCCCTGAATTACCTAATCACCCTCGTCATGATTTATGGAAACGTGACTGCAAAGGCAGTAATGGCCTATTAACCATTGAGTTTAAACAAGAATTTACCGCAAAACAATCAGAGCAATTTATTGATGCGCTTGAACTATTTGGTATTGGTGCATCTTGGGGCGGATTTGAAAGTCTTGCATTACCTGCCAATGTCGTTGGCGCAAGAACAGCGTCTAATTGGCGTGAAGGTCATGGCCCTTTTGTACGTTTACACATCGGCCTTGAAGCAACAGACGACCTCATTGCAGATATTACACAAGCTTTTTCAGCATTAAACCAATAACAAAAAGTATTGCATCATTACCGGGGAATTCACTATGACAGGTTTAATTATTGCCGCGCTGGTAACAGTGCTGGTGGTTTATTTACTGGCGCGGGGTTATAAACCTCAACCAGTATTATTACTCGGCGGGTTATTACTCTTGCTCTTAACAGCATCTCTCGACCTTAATCCGTTATTACCAGAAAATAAATCCACTCAATTTAAATATTTTGATGTTTTCCAAATCTTTACGAATATTATGAGTTCTCGCCTAGCGGGTCTTGGTTTAACATTAATGGCAATTGCCGGTTTCTCTCGTTATATGGAACACGTTGGCGCAAGCCGTGCTTTATTCGCTATTTTTGAAAAGCCATTAAAAGCGATAAAATCACCTTACTTATTATTAGTGATTTCATTTCTCGTTACTCAAATCTTGGTGATCTTTATCCCTAGCCATGCAGGTTTAGGTATGCTGTTAATGGTCACTATGTATCCGATATTAATTCGTTCTGGTATTAGTCCACTTTCCGCTTTAGCCGTAATTGGATGTTGCCAGTTTATCGACCATGGTCCCGGTTCTGGTAATGTGATTATGGCAGCAAAAACAGCGGATATTGAACCTGCCGTCTATTTTGTTCAGCACCAATTACCCGTTACTATTCCTATTATTATTGCAGTTGCGATTACTCATTTCTTTATTCAACGCTGGTGGGATAAACGTGAAGGATTTGTTTTTGACCCAACAACCATTGATGTCGTAAAAGAAGAAGGTAATAAAGTCCCGTTATCTTATGCCTTATTACCCGTGATCCCTTTAATTCTGATTATCGGCTTCAGTCCTTTGCTACACCCTTATATTAAATTAGAAGTCACCACAGCGATGATTATTAGTACTGTGATTGCACTTCTTTTTGAATATGTTCGCTTACGCGATGCAAAAGCGGTAATGAATAGCTTTATGCTGTTTTTTGAAGGAATGGGTAAGCAATTTGTATTAGTGGTCTCGTTAATTGTATCGGGTGAATTCTTTGCGAATGGTTTACTAAAAAGTGGTGCCGTCGACACACTAATTAGCTCTGCTCAAGATGCGGGTTTTGGTATTGCCGCCATGATCATTGTCATGAGTGCCATTCTTGCATTAGCCGCCTTTTTAATGGGATCAGGTAATGCGGCATTCTTCTCATTCGCCGCCTTAACACCAAAAATTGCTGCATTCTTAAAAGTAGATGTGGTCACTTTAATTTTACCAATGCAAATAATGACAAGTTTTGGTCGTACTGTTTCACCCATTACTGCCGCTATTGTCGCCATTGCAGGTATTGCGAATGTCTCACCTTTCCAAATAGTTAAACGTACTGCTATTCCTATGGCTGTCGCAGCCATTGTGAACTTAGCAATGACATTCTGGTTTTTATATTCTTAATTAAGTTGCGTTACCCCTTGCCCTTAAACTCATTTACTCCTGAGTTTAAGGGGTTTTTCTTATCATTGACTGTAACCTTTGATTGAAATAATTAACGCCAACACCAACTTTACTCAGGCTATTTATAAAAAATAAATAGCCTGTTTATTTATCTATTTATCTCTTTTTTAGCCACTATCATTTGTCGATTAAACTGACTTAGCACTTGTTTCAACTTCATATCTCGATATACTTTTGCGCAACATTCATCTGCAAATGAACATTATGAAAAAAATAATTATTGTTATTATCGCGCTACTTGCCTTTGGTTCTATCGGTGGTGTTTTCCTTGCGGGCTTAAATATCTATACACGCTCCACAACACCAATAGAAACAGAGCAAACTCAACCTGAAACATCACCTACACA
This sequence comes from Proteus sp. TJ1640, assembly GCF_003144445.1. Classification (NCBI taxonomy): domain Bacteria; kingdom Pseudomonadati; phylum Pseudomonadota; class Gammaproteobacteria; order Enterobacterales; family Morganellaceae; genus Proteus; species Proteus sp. TJ1640. The sequence continues at coordinate 98,473 of NZ_PENY01000034.1, read as the reverse complement.
GCAATTTCCAGCTATCCCAGACAGCTCACCTTCTGCTAAATAAATGAGGTCGCACCGTGGAATACGATTACTTTGTTACCCCCCAATGGCTATTTGAACATCAACATAATGCTGATGTTGTGATCCTTGATGTCAGCGCACCAATGCCCACTCAACAGATTGACTATCAAGCACTTTATCTTGAACGTCATATTCCACATGCTCATTTTTTTGATCTCGATGAAATCGCAGATAAAACGACAACATTGCCCCATATGTTGCCATCTGATGCACTCTTTTCAGAAACGCTGACACAATTAGGTATCTCTAATACCACAACGGTTATTCTTTACGATCAAGGCAACTTATTTTCCGCACCTAGAGGTTGGTGGACATTAACAACGCTAGGTTGTTGTAATGTGCGTATTCTTGCTGGTGGCTTACAGGCATGGGTTGAAGCTGGATTTGCAACAGAACAAGGTGAAGTAATTAAAGTGCCGGCACTGTCTCCTTTTATTGTTGAACGTCATGCACAACGTTATGCCAATAAACAGCAACTTCTTGATAATTTAGAGACCAAACAAAAACAGGTAGTTGATGCACGTTCTGCTGATCGTTTTTATGGTAGAGCACCTGAACCCCGTCCTGGTTTGCGTAGTGGACATATCCCGGGCAGTAAAAATGTACCTTGGAATGAACTCGTTGTTAATGGGCAATTGAAAAGCAACGCTGAGCTAAAGCAAATTTTTGAACAATCTGGTATTAATTTATCACAACCTATTATTGTGACTTGTGGTTCAGGTATGACCGCGGCAATTTTATTTTTAGCGTTAACCGTATTAGGTTGCCAAGCTATCGCACTTTATGACGGTTCTTGGGCACAATGGGGTGCTGAAAGTGCCCTTCCTTGTGAATGCTAATTTGATCTATTTTGCCTGAAAAAGTAAACCCGCATTACGCGGGTTTGTTGTCAATCTCTATTTGGTATGGAGATATTAACTTGCAAATATCTTTGCAAGATAGAGCACCACAATGGCACCAATTACAGCAACGACAAAACTACCAAAGTTAAAGCCATCCACTTTGCCTTTGCCAAAGAAGCTACTAATTGCGCCACCAACAACCGCCCCCACAATACCTAAAATACAAGTCCATATCAGACCAATATCATAAGAGCCGGGCATTAAGAATTTCGCCAGAATACCCGCAATCAAACCAAAAATAATCCAAGAAAGAATTCCCATATTTCCCCCTAAAATAGTCATGATATAGACAACATACCTAAAAATGTCACCTATTGAGTGTAAGTCGAAATAGTTATTTTTTCCAATTGTTAGAGATAAGTAACATCATATTTAAGATAAATAGAGAGATTATTGCTTAACGAACAAAAAAATAGCGCTGATTAATGAGCGCTATTATTATCGAATAAGATTATTTTTAAACTACAGCGCCTCTATGGCGAGCGCAATTTCTGGCGACGTTTTTAATGTTCTAATTTGCCGAAATAACTCATCGGCCTCGGGATACTCTTTGCGTAAATAGCTAAACCACTGTTTAATCCGTGATGCATGATAAATTGTTGTATCGCCACGCTTTTCTAAACGAACATAGCGCTTTAATAATTCAATCACCTCTTGCCAAGGCATTCTTGCTTCAATCCCCTTTACAACACGGCTTAAATTAGGCGTGTTCATGGCGCCACGACCAATCATTATCGCATCACACCCCGTTGTCGCTAAACAGGCGAGTGCGTCTTCACGGTTCCAAATTTCACCATTGGCAATCACAGGTATTGAGAGTCTTTGACGAATATCACTAATGGCTTGCCAATTAATTTTTTCAGCATTATAGCCATCTTCTTTTGTCCTGCCATGTATCGTGATTTCCGTAGCACCACCTTGTGCTACGGCATCAGCAATTTCATGACTATACGCAGAAGAATCCCAACCAAGTCTCACTTTAACAGAGACAGGTAACGCTGAAGGCACTGCGTCACGCATTGCTTTTGTTGCTTGATAAATCGTTTCTGGCTGTTTTAGAAGAGAAGCACCACCACCACTACCATTGACTGTTTTTGAAGGGCAACCACAGTTTAAATCAACCCCCCAAGAGCCTAACGATACCGCCCTAAAGGCATTTTCAGCCAACCATTGTGGATGTTGCCCTAATAATTGCACCCGCACCAGTGTTCCACTTTTAGTGCGACTTTCTGTATGTAGTTCAGGACATAAACGATAAAAAGCTTTTGTTGGTAATAATGAATCAACAACACGCACAAACTCTGTAATACAGAGATCGTAATCGTTAATCGAAGTGAGCAACTCTCTCACAAGGGGGTCTAAAACCCCCTCCATTGGCGCTAATAAAACTCGCACTTTTTAACCTCAAAACTCTTTTCTAGCTTTTGACCAAGGGCTTTGATTATTACTACCTTCATCACTTTTACGTGAACGACGAGGCCCTAATTTACCAGTACGAGAGCCATCTTTATTACGGTAGTTTTCTTTGCTTTTATAACGACCACCTTCTTTACTGCCTTCGCTATCATTCTCTTTACGAGCATTATTACGATTATCTTTGCCACGAATATCTGCACGCCCATGACCACCGCCACTTCTACGTGGTGCATTATTTTTTGGCTTCTTATGCAATGGAGCAGCTTTAATTGAAGGATCAGGATCGTAACCTTCTAAGGCTAAACGAGGAATTTCACGTTTTAATAGACGCTCGATATCAGCTAATAATCCATGTTCATCAACACAAACCAATGAAATAGCTTTACCTGTTGCAGCAGCACGACCTGTTCTACCAATACGGTGAACATAATCTTCTGCAACTTGCGGTAATTCAAAGTTGACGACATAAGGCAGTTGGTCAATATCAAGGCCACGAGCGGCAATATCAGTTGCCACCAGCGCTTTTAATTTACCGTCTTTAAAGTCAGCTAAAGCACGAGTTCTCGCACCTTGGCTTTTATTGCCATGAATAGCCGCTGATTTGATACCATCAGCATTTAAATGTTCAGCAAGCTTATTAGCACCGTGCTTTGTACGTGTAAAAATAAGCACTTGTGGCCAGTTTTCTAAGCCAATTAAATGTGATAACAACTCTGTTTTACGTTTTTTATCCACTAAATGGACATATTGATCAACAGATTCAGCTGCTGAATTTTTTGGTGCAACGGAAATACTCACAGGATTATTTAACAACGAGTTGGCAAGTCCTGTGATCTCTTTAGAGAATGTCGCAGAGAACAATAAATTTTGACGTTTTTTCGGTAATTTATTGATCACACGGCGAATATCATGAATAAAGCCCATATCTAACATACGATCAGCTTCATCAAGCACTAAAACTTCAACACGAGAAAGATCAACCGCATTTTGATGTTCAAGGTCGAGTAAACGCCCAGGCGTTGCAATCAATACATCAACGCCACCACGCAATTTCATCATTTGTGGGTTAATACTCACACCACCAAAAACCACAAGTGAACGAATAGGAATATAACGGCTATACGCTTTTACGTTTTCGGCAATTTGGGCGGCAAGCTCGCGTGTTGGTGTCAAAATCAGCGCTTTAACGGGTTGGCGACCTTTAGTTTTTGTAGCTGATTGAGATAACTTTTCCAATATTGGTAATGTAAAAGCTGCTGTTTTACCTGTGCCTGTTTGTGCACTGGCTAATACGTCTTTACCTGCCAAAATCGGCTCAATCGCCTGTTGTTGAATAGGGGTTGGGGTTTTATACCCTTGTTCATCAATAGCGCGGAGAAGCGCCTCACTTAAACCAAGCGATGTAAAATCGGTCAAAACAGTAGTCTCCTACAACCAGAACGTATAACACGGTGATTGAAATTAAAAATGACGGGCTTTCATACTGTCAATCTATAAAGATTATTACTCTATAGGTACTATCATTTCTAGGCATAGACAGTGATAAAAGAGAATGAACCTTGCTAGGTTAACCTAATAACCCCTATTTTAACAGTTTTTGCTATATTCAGAATACAAAAATAATTTTCAATAATAGATAGTATTTTTTATTACAAATCACTTTTATTCGATTATTTATTACAAATTTTCCCTATGTTCAATATCATCTAATATAATACGCCTTGTTATCGCTGTTTTTAATATCATTGGTTTTGTTACATTTTACTTAAGTAAGGTATCTTCTATTATGTCAGAAACCCATCAGAAGACGACACGTGGTGAACTAGCAAAACGACAATTATTGGAAGCGGCATGTGAGATCTTTGGTAAAAATGGCCCCGATGCAGCCACCACACGCCAAATTGCACAAGCTGCTCAACAAAATATTGCCGCTATCGCTTATTATTTTGGTTCTAAAGAAGGGTTGTATCTCGCCGTTGCACAACATATTGCTGATCTTATTCGCCTTGATTTTGAACCGACAGTGATCATTCTTGACGAATTTCTTGAACGACCTAACCCAACAGAACATTTGCCATTACTGCAAACGCTTATCACAGATAGTTTTCTACAATATGCTCGTCTTGTGCTTGATAAAGAAAATATTCACCTTAGTCGTATCATGGCAAGAGAACAGCTTGTTCCCACAGAAGCATACTCTTTGATCCACCAACAAGCATTATCGCCTCTTTTAACGCGTGTAAACAAACTATTAGCTCTCTATATTGGTTTAGATGCTACACTACCCACAACGATGTTACATACTCACGCTATTTTAGGCGAAGTACTATCATTTCGTTTAGTAAGAGAAACCATTCTTAGACAAACAGGATGGGATAGAATAGGTAAAAATGAATATCAAATTATCTCGAACACCTTAAAAACTCATATTACCTTACTACTCAACGGATTAAGAGAGATTTACACTAACCCACATCACGCATAAATAGAGTTATTATGAAAACTAAAAAAGTCAGTTTGTTTATTATCTTAATGATTATTATCGGTATTATTGCAGGTATCTATTATTATGAAGAAAACAAAGAGTCTGAATTAGTACTCTATGGCAATGTCGATATACGTACAGTCAATCTTAGTTTTCGTGTTGCTGGAAGATTAGACACATTACTCGTTGATGAAGGTGCCCCAGTCAAACAAGGGCAATTGTTAGGAAAACTTGATGATGCCCCCTATCGTAATGCACTAAATAAAGCTTATGGTGAGCGTGATAGTGCTATTGCTGCATTAGCGTTAATGGAAGCCGGCTATCGCAGTGAAGAAATTGCACAAGCCCAATCTGATGTGTCATTAAAACAAGCAGCTTGGCAATATGCCAACAACTTTTATAAACGTCAGCAAGATTTGGCTAACCGAAAAGTCATTTCAGCCAATGAGTTAGATAGCGCAAGAAATAATCGCAATCAAGCAGCCGCAGCCTTAAAAGCAGCCCAAGATAAATTAAATCAATATCAAAATGGTTATCGAAAAGAAGATATTGATGCGGCGAAAGGACAAGTTATGCAAGCTAAAGCCGCCGTCGCACAAGCTGAATTAAATCTCCAAGACACGCAATTAATCTCTCCATCACAAGGTACTGTGTTAACTCGAGCTGTGGAGCCAGGCACAATATTATCTGCTGGAAGCCCTGTATTTACGGTGTCATTAACTAACCCTGTTTGGGTCAGAGCTTATATCAGTGAAACACATTTAAACGAAGCAATTCCCAATCGAGAAGTTTATCTCTACACCGATGGACGTAAGGATAAGCCATACCATGGTACGATTGGATTTGTTTCCCCAACAGCCGAATTTACGCCAAAAAGTGTGGAAACACCTGAATTAAGAACGGATTTAGTTTATCGCCTCAGAGTGGTTGTAACAGATGCCGATGACGAATTGCGCCAAGGTATGCCTGTCACCTTAAAATTTGCCTCCTCTCATTAAATGTGAGGGAAAAATGGAACACACTGATTACACTATCGAACTTCAAGGTGTTGAGAAACGCTTTATAGGGATGGAAAACCCTGCAGTTTCGTCATTAACAGCCACCATCACAGGTGGCTCTGTGACGGGATTAGTTGGCCCTGATGGTGCAGGTAAAACAACCTTAATTCGGATGCTTGCTGGGCTATTAAAACCAGATGCCGGTGATATTCGTATTTTAGGCATGGATCCGCAAAAACAGAGTGTCGATGTCAGAGCTATTCTTGGCTATATGCCACAAAAATTTGGGCTCTATGAAGATTTAACGGTATTAGAAAACCTTAATCTTTATGCTGATTTAAAAAATGTCATCGGTGAAGAGCGTAAAAAAGTTTACCAACAGTTGCTCTCTTTTACCGATCTCACTCGCTTTACCTCTCGCCTTGCAGGCAATCTTTCAGGCGGAATGAAACAGAAATTGGGGCTTGCTTGTACTTTATTAGGTAGTCCTAAAGTTTTACTGCTTGATGAGCCCGGTGTTGGGGTCGATCCCATTGCACGCCGTGAACTTTGGCAAATGGTGCATGCTTTGGCTAGCGATGGCATGTTGATACTATGGAGCACCTCTTATCTTGATGAAGCAGAGCAATGTAAAAACATTCTTTTGCTTAACAAAGGAGAGTTACTTTATAGTGGTATTCCACAAGACTTAACAGCAAAAATGGCAGGTCGTTCTTTTCTGCTTGATGTTGAAGGCCATCAGCGAAGAAAAGTATTACAACAAGCTATTATTCAACCTCAAGTAACTGATGGTGTTATTCAAGGACAATCTGTTCGTTTGATCCTGAAAAAACAGAGTAATCAATCTGAATTACTGGACGCTTTGGGTAAACCTGATGCGAAGCTTATTCCCGCTACTCCTCGCTTTGAAGATGCTTTTATCGATTTATTAGGAGGTGGACCTTCTCATAAATCTGAATTAGCTGAAATTATGCCTCAGATCCCTCCTTCACCTAATGAGACTGTAATTGAAGCACAACAGTTAACCAAAATGTTTGGGCAATTTGCAGCAACCGATCATGTCGATTTCCAAGTTAAACGTGGTGAAATTTTCGGTTTATTAGGCCCTAACGGTGCAGGTAAATCGACAACCTTTAAAATGATGTGTGGTTTATTAGTCCCTACCAGCGGTAAAGCCCTTGTGCTAGGTATGGACTTAAAAGAAAGCTCAGGTAAAGCGCGTCAACATTTAGGTTATATGGCACAAAAATTCTCACTTTATGGCAACCTTAAAGTGGGACAAAACTTGAAATTCTTCTCTGGTGTTTATGGCTTACATGGCAAACAGCAACGCAATAAAATCAACGATATGATAACTGCCTTTGGTTTACAGCCGATGGTAAATCAAATCACTGAAACCTTACCTTTAGGTTATAAACAGCGCCTTGCCCTTGCGTGCTCATTAATGCATGAGCCTGATATTCTCTTTTTAGATGAACCAACATCAGGCGTTGATCCATTAACACGAAGAGAATTTTGGCTACATATTAATGGCATGGTTGATAAAGGAGTGACCGTGATGGTTACCACTCACTTTATGGACGAAGCCGAGTATTGTGATCGTATTGGTTTGGTTTATCGCGGAAAAATCATTGCGGCTGGTGAGCCAGATTCTCTCAAAAAAATGGTTGCCAGTGATGATAATCCAACTCCTTCAATGGAGGATGCCTTTATTGGTTTAGTGCTGGATTACGATAAAAAACTTGAAAGTGAAAATGATAAAGGGAGCGAAAAACATGCATAATTCAGCTCAATCATCTCATGCTCGCTTTTCTTGGCGACGTTTATACGCACTGTGTTTAAAAGAAACAAAGCAGATCACCCGTGATCCCAGTAGTGCCCTAATAGCTATTGTTATCCCGCTCACTTTGCTATTTATTTTTGGATATGGCATTAATTTAGACTCAAGCAAATTAAATATTGGTATTTTAACTAATCAACAAAGCCAACCCGCACAAGAGCTTGTTTACACCTTCACAAACTCACCGTATATCAATGCAACTATTAGTGATAATCGACAATTATTAATCGATAAAATGCAAGCGGGGCAAATTCGTGGCATTGTGGTTATTCCTGTTAATTTTGCTGAATTACTTGCCCGTCAAGATACTACAGCCCCTATTCAAGTGATCACCGATGGCAGTGAGCCCAATACTGCAAACTTTGTTCAGGCTTATACCAAAGGCGTTTGGCAAATTTGGTTGCAGCAACAAGCCATTAGTAAGGGTATTGATACTACACCATTAATTGAAATAGAGCCCCGCTATTGGTTTAATCCTGCGGCGATAAGTCAGCACTATATTATTCCAGGAGCGGTTACTATTATTATTACCGTTGTCGGCGCAATTCTCACTTCGTTAGTAATAGCTCGTGAATGGGAACGTGGTACTATGGAAGCGCTACTTTCCACCCAAATCACTCGCACAGAACTCTTACTTTCAAAACTTATTCCTTACCAAGTGTTAGGCAGTTTTGTCATGATCTTGTGTATGGTCGTCACCGTATTTGTGCTTGGCGTACCTTATCGAGGATCGTTGTGGATTTTAGGTGGGATCACCTCGCTCTTTTTAGCTACCGCTTTAGGCATGGGATTGCTTATTTCCACACTAACGCGTAATCAATTTAATGCTGCAATGATTTCGTTAAACGCTGCATTTTTGCCCGCAATTATGTTATCAGGCTTTGTGTTTGAAATTGATAGTATGCCCATCTTTATTCAGGTGGTGACCTATTTTATTCCTGCGCGTTATTTTGTGAGTAGTTTACAAACGCTATTTTTAGCTGGCGATATTCCATTGATATTGATGCTAGATATGTGGCTATTAATTGTATCGGCGATATTTTTTATTGGATTAACGGCGTTAGCAACACGTCGTCGATTAGATTAAAGGGAGAACTTTATGTTTTATCGACTTCTCACCTTGATAATGAAAGAGCTACAGTCATTATTACAAGAGCCTCAAACGCGTATTATTTTAATAGTACCCGTGATCTTTCAGATGATCTTATTCCCTTTTGCAGCGACGTTAGATGTTACCAATGCCTCTATTGCAATTTTTGATGAGGATAATGGAAAACAATCTATTGAGTTAACCCAACGTATCGCCAAAGCAAGTGCATTTTCTCAAACTCTTTTGCTTAAAAACGAACATGAAATAAAAGAAACGATTGATAATCGCAAAGCGCTTTTATTAGTTCGTTTTCCACAGAATTTTAGTGCTGATTTAGAAAGCCGTGCTCCTACCAAATTGCAATTAATCCTAGATGGTCGAAATTCAAATAGTGCGCAAATCGCTGCTAATTATGTACAGCAAATCGTTCAAAACTATCAAGCTGAATTAGCAGGTAATACACCTTCTTTGCTGAATAAAACAGAACTTGTTGTTCGCAATTGGTATAACCCTAATTTAAACTACAAATGGTTTATTGTACCTTCGTTAGTAGCGTTGATTATTACCATTGGCGTGATGATAGTCACTTCACTTTCCGTTGCTAGAGAACGTGAACAAGGCACTTTAGATCAACTATTAGTTTCACCTCTATCAACATGGCAAATTTTTATCGGTAAGGCGATTCCTGCAATGGTTGTCGCTGCCGTTCAAGGTACCATCGTATTAATTATTGGGATATTTGGTTATCAAATTCCGTTTTCTGGCTCACTGGTTCTATTTTACTTTACCATGCTGATTTATGGCTTATCGCTGGTAGGGTTTGGTTTGTTAATATCGGCCTTAAGTTCGACACAACAACAGGCTTTTATTGGTGTATTTGTGTTTATGATGCCTGCGGTTTTATTATCCGGTTATATTTCTCCCGTAGAAAACATGCCCGTTTGGCTACAACATGCCACATGGATAAACCCTATTCGTCATTTCACTGATATCACAAAACAGATTTACCTTAAAAATGCAGATATCACCGTAATATGGCACAGCTTATGGCCTTTATTAGTGATTGCAGTAGGAACGGGTAGCATTGCTTATTATCTTTTCCGAAGAAAGATTGCTTAAAACAATAACGATTAATTTATTCAATACAAAAAAATCCCACAACTTATAAAGTTATGGGATTTATTTTTTATACTGTTGTTAAACAGCGTCTATCAACGTTATATCGTTAAAATTAACGACGGTCGCCTAAAATACGCAGTAACATTAAGAACAAGTTGATGAAATCTAAATAAAGCGTTAATGCACCCATGATTGAGTAACGGCGCATATTTTCTTTATCTTCTTGGTTAATCTCATTACCCATATCTTTTAGTTTTTGTGTGTCATAAGCAGTTAAACCTGCGAAAATTAACACACCAGCGTAAGAGATAACCATGCTCATCATTGAGCTTTGCATAAAGATATTCACGATAGAAGCAATAATGATACCGATAAGCCCCATAAACAGGAAGCTACCCATACCCGTTAAGCTACGTTTAGTGGTGTAACCGTAAATACTTAATGCACCAAACATTGCCGCACAAATAAAGAAGGTGCTCGCAATCGAAGATGCGGTATAAACCAGTAATACGCTTGAGATAGTGACACCGGTTAGCACGGAATAGAGCATAAATAATGAGGTTGCCATTGCACCACTCATTTTATGAACCATACCTGATAACACGAAAACTAATCCTAATTGAGCAATGATCAAACCAAAAAAGACGATCTTGCTTGAGAAAATCATTGATAATAATGCTTCGCTTGATGCAACGTATAATGCAACAAACGCAGTTAATAACAGGCCGACAGTCATCCAACCATAAACCTGAGCCATAAAGGTTTGTAGGCCAGAACCTGTGCGCTGTACGATTGAATCATTTGAACGTGAAAATCGATCCATGATGATTACCCTTTAATCATAGTGATAACGTTAGGTTTAACGATAACGTTTATTTCAGTAAAGAGTCCATTATGGACTCATTAGGATTTAATTTTATCACACTGACTTTACATTTCCATAAAATAAACTGTATGAAATGTCATCATAAAATAAATTGAAGTAAAGTTATGTAGCGTTTAATTCAGCGTAGTGGTTTATTCCCAACGCTCGGCTGAATCATAATCACTTTGGCGTGCTTCAACCCATCTATCATTATTTTCAGAGAGCCCTTCTTTTTTCCAAAAAGGCGCACGTGTTTTTAAAAAATCCATAATAAATTCAGCAGATTCAAACGCGCTATTACGATGGGAACTAGTGACACCCACAAACACTATTTCTTCACCGATATTCAATGTACCCACTCGGTGAATAACACTAACTCGTTGTAAAGGCCAACGACCTCGCGCTTCATTAACAATGTCATTAAGCGCCTTTTCAGTCATGCCTGGGTAATGTTCAAGCGTGAGCGTACTGACTTCATCCCCTAAATTGTGATTACGCACTTTCCCTGTAAAGGTCACAACAGCGCCATCACTGTCGCACTCAGAAAGCCATTGGTATTCATCACCAACACTAAAGTTTTCGGTTTGTACTGAAATACGAGTTGATGCGCTCATCTTATCCTCCTGTAACAGGTGGGAAAAAGGCGATTTCATCACCATCATTAATAACGTGAGAACCTTGAACAAAAGATTGATTTACCGCTGAGAGTAACTTGCCATCTTCTAACGCAAGTGACCATCGTTCACCTTTGTTGATTAATACTTTACGTAAATCGTCTACCGTGTGGTATTCACAATCTAATTCGAGAGAATCAACACCCACTAACTCACGGACTTGCGCAAAAAAGAGAACTTTAATCATGCTTCCACCTTAAAGTGACCTGATTTACCACCTGTTTTTTCTAATAAACGTACAGGCCCTATCACCATATCTTTTTGAACGGCTTTACACATATCATAAATCGTTAACGCCGCTACCGATGCCGCAGTCAATGCTTCCATCTCAACCCCTGTTTTACCAGTTAAACGACAAACAGATTCAATGCGTACACGATTAGATTCAGTGAGTGCTTCTAAACGCACTTCGACTTTAGTTAATAACAGCGGGTGACATAATGGGATTAATTCCCATGTTCTTTTTGCTGCTTGAATACCTGCAATTCTTGCGGTCGCAAATACATCACCTTTATGGTGTTTACCTTCGGTGATCATGCTTAATGTTTCTGCTGACATTTCAACAAAAGCTTCAGCACGCGCTTCTCGCACTGTTTCAGCTTTAGCGCTAACATCCACCATGTGAGCTTCACCGGCAGCATTAATATGAGTTAGTTGAGACATGCACAACTCCTGAAATTAACGAAATAACAGAGCGAAAAACTATCCACCAATAACAGATAAATTCGGTGTCATACCGCTATCGCCTTGATGAAGAAAATGAGTTTCTCGTTTATGAAGAAGCCCGCCCTGAATACGCTGTTGTAATGCTTGTTGTTGACTATCATCAGCAAGTAAGTCGCGTAAAGGAATACCATTTTCACCAAATAGACAAAGATGGAGATTACCAATAGCCGAAACACGTAAACGGTTACAGGTTAGGCAAAAGTCTTTCTCATAAGGCATGATCAGACCAATTTCACCTTGATAATCAGGATGGGTAAATACTTGAGCAGGCCCGTCACTACGGGCGCGAGGAATTTGTAGCCAACCTTCATTGAGTAAGCGCTGACGAATAACTTCACCAGACAAATGAAAGCGGTTGAAAATATCACTACCGTCACCGGTTTCCATTAATTCAATAAAGCGTAGCTGAATAGGTCTGTCTTTGATCCAATTAAGAAAATCAGGAAGATTTTTATCATTCACATTGCGCATCAACACAACGTTAACTTTGACTTTTTCGAACCCCGCAGTAAATGCTGCATCAATACCTTCCATTACTTGACTAAATTTATCTTGCCCAGTAATAGCATGGAATTGACGAGGATCGAGGCTATCAACACTCACATTAATTGCACTTAAACCCGCGTCACGCCATTGTGCAACATCTCGTAACAAACGATAACCATTTGTTGTTACTGCAATTTTTTTAATTGCATCATTATCTTTGATTGTCGCGATAATATCAGTAAAATCGCGGCGCATTGTCGGTTCACCACCGGTTAAGCGGATTTTTTCTGTTCCTAATGCAGCAAAAGATTGCGTGAGTCTACTGATTTCATCTAATGAAAGAAATGATTTGTGGCCATTAGGCTTATAACCATTAGGCAGGCAATAAGTACAACGGAAATTGCACACGTCTGTAATTGAAAGACGTAGATAGAAAAACTTGCGGGAAAACGCATCAACGAGTTGTTGCATAATAACACCTTTCCAAATCGGGAGATGCAGACATTTCTACCTTGCACCCTGGTGACTTGCTTCGTCACGGCCAGAACATCATATCTTGTCAATACACGACTTAGACGTAAAGGCTAGGAGTTTATCTTTACCTGTTTTTCACAGGTTTCTAATACCTATATATTTATTGTGGATTCTACCTGCTAATTATGCAAAAAGCGAATAATGTTTTCGCTATATAATTTACAATACAACGACTTACAACACTTTAGTCACGCTAACAACATAAATAAAAACACTTTCGTTGGTTAAGTATTAGGCTATCAAAAGTGAAATAAAACTAGGAATGTGATGAAATCACGTCGCGATCATAGGCTTAAATTTTAATTGTGATAAATTAGCGGCAAATTTTTAAAGATGAGTAGAACAAATATGCGAAATCGCACGCTAAGTGATTTAGATCGTGTTGTTGCCCTTGGTGGTGGTCATGGCCTTGGACGTGTGCTTTCAGCACTCTCCTACTTAGGCTCTCGCCTTACTGGTATTGTTACAACAACAGACAATGGCGGTTCTACTGGCCGTATTCGTCAAGAAGAAGGTGGCATTGCGTGGGGTGATATGCGCAATTGCATTAATCAGTTAATTACTGAGCCTTCGGTGGCTTCTGCCATGTTTGAATACCGTTTTTCTGGTACAGGTGAACTGGCTGGGCACAATTTAGGAAATTTAATGCTAAAAGCGTTAGATAACTTAAGTGTTCGGCCTTTAGAAGCAATTAATCTTATTCGTGGCTTATTAAGAGTCAATGCACATCTTATTCCTATGTCTGAACAAGCCGTTGATCTAATGGCAATAGATGACCAAGGTAATGAGATTTATGGTGAAGTTAACGTTGATATTTTGCCTAAGATCCCACAAAAACTTGATCTTTATCCTAAAGTACCCACGACGAGAGAAGCTATTGAAGCCATTGATCAAGCAGATCTTATCTTAATCGGCCCCGGTAGTTTTTTTACCAGTTTAATGCCTTTGTTATTATTGCCAGAGCTTGCACAAGCATTACGCCGTAGTAGTGCAACAACGATTTATATTGGTAATTTAGGCAAAGAGCTAAGCCCCGCGGCTGCCAGTATGACGATGTCTGATAAAATCGCTATGATGGAAAATTATATTGGTTTACAAACAATAGATGCTGTGATCATTAGCCCTGAAACACAATATGAATCGATGAAAGGCCGATTAATTGTACAGACCCAATTGGAAGCTAAAGATATTCCTTATCGTCACGACCGCCATCTATTAAGCAAAGCTATTGAGTTAACGTTGCAACAATTAGGTCAACGTAATGCATCACCTCAAGCGATTAAATAGTATTTATTACCTTGCTTCCATAAAAAAACCGCATCTGCAATAAACAGCAAGTGCGGTTTTTGGTTGGTAAAAACACAATATCACTATTGGTTTTCAACGTATTATTAGCTATTAAGCTGCTTTAATGTAATACGCTGGCTAATCACTTCTTCAATTTCGTCAAGTGTCATTGGTACATCATTTTTCATCAGACCGAGACCAGCCACAGTACGAGAGAAAGATGTTAAATCCAATGGCGGTAAATCCATTATCCAGTTTTCTTCTGTTGCCAACGTATCTTCTGCATTCAGAATATTTTGTATCACATCCGTAAAAGCTTGATGTGAAGAAACCCAATCTTGATCGCCACTTGCCCAAAACCAACGAGCAGCAATAAAGTTTCTCCACATATCTTCCCAGCCATCATAGATCCGACGCAACATTGATGCGCTCATTAATGACCAGGTTTGAGCTTCTTGTTGAGTAATATAACCTTGTTGGCAACCTTCTAAGCAGAGCTTGTTAAAACGGCAGAGATCCCAAATAAGGTATTTCACATTTTGGATGTTCATGCGATTAGTGCTCATCATATCAATTTGCCATAAACGCTCATTTTTATCATGTTCAGTTAACTCAGAAAGTAAAATGTCATTTTTTAATGACTGAACATCGTCTTCTTTGCCATTCAAAATTTGATCACGTAGCTGATAAAAATCATTGGTGTGGCCTTGAGTGAGCAACCAAAATAGTTGATACACTAAATCCCAACGGTCGTTAATTCCCCAACCTGCTGATAATCCACCATCATCTTTACCTCGAGCATATTCGTTATATGCCCACTCATTCATTGCGGCATAAGGTGCTGCTACATATAAACCCCATTCATGAGGTAATAACTGAGCTGATGTATTTTCTGCTTCAGATAAAATCGGCTCTTTCTCTACCACTGGTGATTTTGAGAACTCACTATCTTGTACAGCAACTTTATGTAACCACTTAAAAAATAACACAACAAAAATAATCCCAATAATGATACCTAGTGACTTTGGAAACACTGAAAAAATATCAATAGCCATTACACTCATCCACTGTCCTTAATATCTTTTTTATCTTTGTAAATAATTGACGCTTTGTTTGTTGTGGTATTTAAACAGTTGAACGCCATTAAGGGAATATCAAACTAGGCAAAAAATGGAAGATAGAAGATAAAAAGGGATAATCCCTGTAAAATAAGGATATCCCTTTATCGGTTTGTGAATTTAATTTCGCTAATTAAGAGTTAGCAATAAATTGAGCACGTAATGCTTGCAACTTATCACGCGTACTCGCTGCTTTCTCAAATTCAAGATCTTTTGCATATTGGTACATTTCGGCTTCTAAACGTTGGATCTCTTTTTCCAATTCAGCCGTTGATAACAACGGATAATTTTCATGAATATCTGTTGCTTTATGCCCTTTCTTATTGCGCCCTTGCGTAGGTTGACCAATCTTAAGAATATCACCCACTTTTTTATTTAATCCTTTAGGGACAATACCATGCTCAAGATTAAATTGTTGCTGTTTCTCGCGACGACGCTCAGTTTCGCTTATCGCTTTTGCCATTGAATCGGTAATTTTATCGCCATATAAAATCGCTTTACCTTCAAGGTTACGAGCCGCACGACCAATTGTCTGAATCAATGAACGTTCTGAACGTAAGAAACCCTCTTTATCAGCATCTAAAATCGCTACTAAAGAGACCTCAGGCATATCTAAACCTTCTCGAAGTAAGTTGATACCCACTAATACATCAAACTCACCTAGACGCAAATCACGAATAATTTCGACACGTTCAACAGTATCAATGTCAGAGTGTAAATAACGAACTCGTTCGCCATGCTCTTCAAGATATTCTGTTAAGTCTTCAGCCATTCGTTTTGTTAGTGTTGTAACCAATACACGTTCATTTTTTGCTGCACGAATACGAATTTCAGAAAGTAAATCATCAACTTGTGTGGCAACCGGTCGCACTTCAACAATCGGATCAAGTAAGCCTGTTGGTCTTACAACTTGTTCGATAATTTCATCACCTGATTTTTCAAGTTCATATTTGCCCGGTGTTGCTGAAACATAAATTGTTTGTGGTGCTAACGCCTCAAACTCTTCAAAACGTAATGGACGGTTATCAAGCGCGGAAGGTAAACGGAAGCCATATTCAACTAAGGTTTCTTTACGCGAGCGGTCGCCTTTATACATTCCGCCAATTTGTGGAATGGTAACGTGTGATTCATCAATCACTAATAGACCGTCAGCAGGAAGGTAATCAAACAGGGTTGGAGGTGGCTCACCAGGCCCTCTACCTGATAAATAGCGTGAATAGTTTTCGATACCTGAGCAATATCCCAATTCATTCATCATTTCGAGATCAAATTGAGTACGCTGTGTCACGCGTTGTTCTTCAACGAGTTTATCATTCGCTAAAAGCACTTTGCGTCTGTCTGCAAGTTCTTTTTTGATTTCTTCCATCGCTTCAAGAATACGCTCGCGGGGAGTGACATAGTGCGTTTTAGGGTAAACGGTAAAACGAGGCACATTATAGTGAATTTGCCCTGTTAAAGGGTCAAACAGTGAAAGGCGTTCAACTTCTTCATCAAATAGCTCAACACGTAATGCATAATCATCAGATTCAGCTGGAAAGATATCAATCACTTCACCACGTACGCGAAATGTACCTCGCTGGAAGGCTTGATCATTGCGAGTATATTGTAAATCAGCAAGGCGGCGTAAAATGGCACGTTGGTCGATTATCATGCCGTTAGTCAGATGAAGCATCATTTTTAAATAACTATCAGGATCACCTAAACCGTAGATAGCAGAAACCGATGATACGACAATAACATCTTTACGTTCTAGCAAAGCTTTAGTCGCAGATAGACGCATTTGTTCAATATGTTCGTTAACAGAAGCATCTTTTTCAATAAAAGTGTCTGAGCTTGGCACATACGCTTCTGGCTGATAATAATCGTAATAAGAAACAAAGTATTCCACTGCATTTTCAGGAAAGAATTCTTTCATTTCACTATAAAGCTGTGCTGCCAATGTTTTATTCGGCGCCAACACCATAGTCGGACGATTGAGATTGGCAATTACATTGGCAATCGTAAAGGTTTTACCTGAACCTGTTACCCCTAAAAGGGTTTGATGAGCAAGACCATCATCTAACCCTTCACAGAGTGAGGCAATAGCGGCAGGTTGATCACCACCCGGTTTAAATTCAGAATGCAGTTTGAAATCTTTGCTCATATTTTCATCTCCTCGCTGACACTCCTTATGATACTGGATAAAAATCCAGCTTCAATCTCTATCTCACAAAATTTGTCTGAATAATTAGCATAAGTTATCCCCAGTTTTGGAACTGAATTTTTTTCAAAAAGGCAACCCCTTTTTTGTGAATTATTCCAAGAGACACACCAACACCACTCTCTCTATTGATTTTATTTAATTAATTGATATATAAGAATTAAAAATTAAAGTTGAGAATAACACCAATCTTTAGCAATGCCTTGTATTCTCTCTATTCAGCGTATTTTTATAATGGTAATACACAAGGTTATCCACAGGAATAGTGGATAACTGTACAAAGTTGTTATCTCTCGGTAGGTTACGTCTTTTTTTCCACCTTAAAATATCCCTAAAAATTGACTGAATTTATTTTTTTTATTTTTTTATTGGTATAAAAAATAGACTTTTATAATTTACTTAATAACCGCCTATCAACTTAGTTTTAAACAGGAAAGATCGAGATAAGAAGTAAAATTATGCTCTTTTACTTCGTTTAAGTAGGGTATTTTGCCTAAAAATGGTGCGTTAATATGCTGTTTTAATGTTGCCAGATATTCTTTTTGATATCGCCCCGCAGGTTCAACTTCATTTGCAACCCAGCCAGCCAATGTTAAACCAGACTGAATAATTGCTTGTTGCGTTAATAACGCATGATTAATGCAACCCAATTTAACACCCACAGTCAAAATAACAGGTAGCTTTTCATTGATAACCCAATCAGAGAAAAAATAGTTTTCTGACAGTGGGGTAAACCAACCACCAGCCCCTTCGACTAAAACCCAATCAGCTTGTTGCTTTAAATAAGACAAACCTTCTGACATCACATTAAAATCAATAGGCTGTTTTATTTCTTGGCTAACAATATGGGGCGATGTTGGCGTTTCAAAACAGTAAGGATTAATACGGTGATAATCTAACTTTACTGTACTGAATTTTTGCAGTGTCAGTGCATCTGAATTACGTAAACCTTCATTTAACCACTCACTTCCCGATGCAACAGGTTTATAGCCCGCAGTTTGATATCCTTGATGCGACGCACATTGTAATAGAGCGCTACTTACCACGGTTTTCCCTACTTCTGTATCTGTACCTGTTAAAAACCATGTCTTAGCCATATGATATTTTTCCTATAACAATTTGATAAGTGAGTAAATATTTACCTGATTCTGTTTTCCATACATTTTCTAGCGCACGAAATTTCTGTCGTGTCATCAACCCTTTTTGTCGATCTCCTTGCACAAAATTGGCGCCAACGCCCTTTAAAGAAGCAAACAACGCATGTAATGAATCATAATGTTCTGTAACCGTTTCAGTAGAAAATTGGCAATGAAAACCACAACACGCTTTCTTAATATCGTGAAGCGATAAAAAAGGATTAACATGCGGATGTTGATCAAGAGATTGCCAAGCCTCTCTGACTTCTTGCAGTGTCAACGTAGTGAGTGTTGAGAAATAAAGTGCACCTTTTTTATTTACTGCTTTCATGAGTGAGTTAATCGCAACAGATAAATCATCACACCATTGCATCGCTAAATTACTAAACACGATATCCACACTTTGTGGCGTAATTGCACAATGCTCGATATCACTTTGTAAGTAACCATCAGCCCGCTGTTGTTGTTTTGCCACTTGTAGCATGGTGTGTGACAGATCAAGTGCAATAACAAACTTACCTTGTTGTTTCCATTTTTGACTGAAATATCCTGTTCCGCATCCTGCATCTAAGACAATTTTGCCACTATCATAACGCGCTAAATCCATTAATTTATTACCGCTATAGCGCTGAATATTGGCGTGATTATCATAATGAACCGCAGCTTTACCAAATGTTTGGGCTATACGTTGTTTATCTGTTTTGACTAAAGAATGCATGAAGCGTCTCGATTAACAGCTTAATATCTGAAAGATGATGGCGAGTGGTTAACGTTATTCGTAAGCGTGCACTTTGAGGCGGTACAGTAGGAGGAAAGATTGCCTTTACCCATAGGCCTTTAGATTGCAGATAATCTGAAAGTGTTTGGCATAATTGCTCATCACCGATAATTAATGGCTGAATAGCCGTTTGTGAAGGTAATAATTTAATAGGAAGCGACACGACACCTTGGCGAAAGGTATCAATTAATTGTTGAAGGTATGCTCGCTCACCATCAGCTTGTTTAATCATATTTAGTGCTGAATGTAACGCAACAGCCTGTGCAGGTGGCATTGATGTACTGTAAATAAGATGGCGTGCGTATTGTTCAAAAAATTCCGCTGTTGATTTGTTACAAAGCACTGCCGCCCCACTGATACCAAAAGCCTTACCAAAAGTCACCACTAATAGCTCTGGTTTGATACCCGCTTCATCACAACTACCTCGACCTTCTTTACCTAAAACACCAATACCGTGTGCGTCATCGACCATTAACCATGCACCATGTTGTCGGCTTATTGTTGCTATTTCTGTTAATGGGGCTTGATCTCCATCCATGCTAAATACCCCTTCTGTAACCACCAAGGTTTTACTAGCCGACGTTTTATTAAGTCGTTGAAATAAAGAATCAGAAGAATTGTGTAAAAAACGCCATAATATAGCGGGTGATAATACAGCGGCTTCCATTAACGAGGCATGGCAAAGTTTATCCGCAATAATAGCATCGTCTTTTTCAAGTAATGCCGAAATAACACCTTGGTTAGCACTATAACCGGATGAAAATAACAATGCATTATCGTAACCTAGCCAATCTGCAAGATGCTGTTCTAACTGTGCATGAGCTTGTGTAAATCCAGTGATATGCCCTGATCCACCGCTACCTACACCATACTCATCAGCACCTTGTTGCCATGCTTTAATGACGTCCGCATGTTGGCTGATACCTAAATAATCATTACCTGAAAAATTAAGGTACTTTTCACCTGATATTGTGATCAAAAAACGCCCCTCCGCCTGTTTGATCACGTTGCGTTTTCGCCATAATGGCGTATTTCTACGCCCATTAAGTTGTTCATTTAAATAGGTTTGCCAACTCATTACAGTGCCGCATTATAAAATTGTTCAGTGTCTTTATTGGCAACCGCTTGCATCAAAGCTTCTTCTTGCTGATTGTCACCCATAGATACTGCTAATCGTTCAGGATTTAAGCCTAATTTACGGAATAATTGGTGATCTTTATCTTCAGTTGGATTAGTTGTTGTTAACAATTTGCAACCATAAAAAATAGAGTTCGCTCCAGCCATAAAGCAGAATGCTTGTGTTTGTTCACTCATTTGCTCACGACCGGCAGAAAGGCGTACATAAGAGCGAGGCATCATGATACGAGCAACGGCGATAGTACGAATAAAATCAAAAGGATCGACATCTTCATTATCAGCTAATGGCGTACCTTTAATTTTGGCTAACATATTAATCGGCACACTTTCTGGCGGTTGTGGCAAATTGGCTAATTGCACCAACATTGCAGCGCGATCTTTAACTTCCTCGCCTAACCCTAAAATTCCGCCAGAACACACTTTAATACCCGCATTGCGCACTTTATCAAGCGTATCTAAGCGATCTTGATAGGTCCGTGTTGTCACAATACTGCCGTAAAATTCAGGTGAGGTATCAAGGTTGTGGTTATAAAAATCCAGCCCTGCATCTGCTAATCGGTTAGCTTGTGAATCATCTAACTTCCCCAAAGTCATACAGGTTTCCATGCCTAATGCTTTGACTTCTTTCACCATCTGTTCAAGATAAGGCATGTCACGTTCATGCGGGTTTTTCCAAGCTGCTCCCATGCAAAAACGCGTTGAACCCGCTGCTTTTGCTTTTTTCGCAGATTCAATCACTTGCTGCACTTCCATTAAACGCTCTTTTTCTAATCCGGTTTTATAGCGCGCACTTTGAGCACAATATTTACAATCTTCAGGACAAGCTCCTGTTTTGATAGAAAGCAATGTACTGACTTGGATCTGTGAAGGGTCAAAATGTTGACGATGCACTTGTTGTGCTTGAAAAACCAAATCTAAAAATGGCATATCAAACAGTGCTCTGGCTTCTTTTAATGTCCAGCGTTTTAATGTGCTCACAATACAATCTCCTGTTTAAAAGTGATTGCCAGTTTAAATAATAGGGTTATCATGTCAACTAAAATTGAACACCATTGGTTTACATGATTAAGTGAAAAATAGAATGACACCTGAAGATATCGCTTTCGATTTACGCCATATTTGGCATCCATACACCTCGATGAGTAATCCGTTACCTGCTTACCCTATCGTCAGTGCAAAAGGCGTTGAATTAGTCTTGGCTGATGGTAGAAAACTAATTGATGGAATGTCTTCATGGTGGGCTGCAATTCATGGATATAATCACCCAGAACTTAATAATGCCGTTACAACACAGCTAAGCAATATGTCTCATGTGATGTTTGGTGGCATTACTCACCCCCCAGCAGTATCACTTTGTCGTAAATTATTGGCGATAACACCAGAGCCTCTTGAATGTATATTCTTAGCAGACTCAGGTTCAGTAGCTGTTGAAGTTGCACTGAAAATGGCCTTGCAATATTGGCAGGCTAAAGGTGAAAAACGTCAACGTATTGTGGCGCTAAAACAAGGCTATCATGGTGATACTTTTGGCGCGATGTCAGTGTGTGATCCAGATAACTCCATGCACAGTCTGTACAAAGGTTACTTGCCTAATCATCTCTTTGTGGATGCACCCAAAACAGGCTTTTATGAAGAATGGGATCCCACTGATATCCACTCATTACGCTCAACACTAGAGCAACATCATCAAGAAATTGCCGCCGTTATGCTTGAACCCATTGTTCAAGGCGCGGGTGGAATGCGAATTTATCATCCTGAATATTTGAAACACGCAAGAGCATTGTGTACTGAATTTAATGTGTTATTAATTGCAGATGAAATTGCCACGGGTTTTGGCCGAACAGGTAAGCTTTTTGCTTGTGAGCACGCTGGAATTTCTCCTGATATTATGTGTGTAGGTAAAGCCTTAACGGGCGGTTATATGACCTTATCTGCTACCTTAACTACACGTCATATTGCCGAAACCATCAGCCAAGGTGATGCAGGATGCTTTATGCATGGCCCTACTTATATGGGAAATCCTTTAGCTTGTGCTGTTGCTGATGCCAGTTTATCTCTAATAGAAAAAGGCGATTGGGTAAATCAAGTTGCACAACTTGAAGCCCAACTTAAAAAAGAGCTCCTGCCATTAAAACAGGTAAAGAGTGTCAAAGATGTGCGAGTGTTAGGTGCGATTGGTGTGGTCGAAATGAACGAGCCCGTTAATATGGCAAAATTACAAAAAATTTTTGTAGAAGAAGGGGTTTGGATCAGACCTTTTGGTAAGCTGATTTATATTATGCCACCATTTATTATGCCACCAGCAAACCTGACTAAACTCACTCAAGCTATTGAGAAAGTGGTTAATTTCTCATAAATCTTTCATCCAAATAAACCTCTAGCAAGGTAATGTTTTGCTAGAGGTTTTCAGTAACTTTTATACTGTAATAGTTATTTCGTCACAACAGTAACCCACATTGCGCCTTTACCTACTGGATAACACGCTAATTCTGTTAAGGCACCCGTATGTTTATCAATCCGAGAAACAGACGCAAAATCTGATTTTTGACCACAAGAAATCAAGTAATTACCTGTATTATCAAGATTAAAACCACGAGGCTGTGTTTGTGTTGGATAATAACCTACAGGTTGTAGATAATCGCCAGCCTCAGAGATTGCCATCGCACAAATAAAGCTTTCAGAGCGTTCGCTAGCATAAAGAAAACACCCATCAGGCGTGATATGAATATCTGATGCCCAACGAGTACTGTTAAATGTTTCAGGAACAATATCAACCGTTTGCATTAAACGGTATAAATCCCCCATGCGACGATAAACATTGATTGTCGCATCTAATTCATTAAGGCAATAAAACACATTACCATTAGGATGGAATGCCATATGGCGAGGCCCTGCATTTTGTGCGGTTGTCAGCTCTTCAGTACCTGCTTCTGTTAAACGCCCCTCTTCTGATAAATTAAATAAACGAATATGATCTTCACCTAAACAAGGCACAATCAGTTGTTTATTATTCCAATCAATATTAGATGAGTGAGGTTTATTTAATCCTTCAATAATTTGGATAGGTGATTGAGGGATCCCCTTATCATTAATAGGTAAAACAGCTAAATTACCTTGATGATAAGAAGGTACAAATAAGAAACGCCCCGTTTTATCTAAGCATAAATGAACAGGAGTACTTGGAATGGAAGTGATAGCCTTTTGTTCTAACTGACCATCGGCAGCAATCGCAAATGTCACCACACTAAAATGAGGTCGAATACCGACATAAAGGTATTTTCCATCTGCACTTGCAATCATCGGTTGTACTTGCCCTGCAATCTCTACAACCTGCAATAAATCCATTTCACCTTCAGCGTTTAATGCATAAACATGGATTTGTTGACTCTCTGGACTTGCTACGTAGACTACCTGTTTCATCCCTTCTCCTTAAAATCGATTACCCATTGATTTATAAAGAATAATAGAATAACTAACGATAACCTGTCACGATTAAGCTAGTTTATCTTTTATTAGTTAACGTGTACCATCAGTAACATTGCATCTTAATACTATCAAGGGGCTTATTTATGTCATATCGCGTTATTGCATTGGATCTTGATGGCACACTGCTTGATGACCAAAAACGTATCCTGCCAGAATCTTTAGAAGCACTCAATCTTGCAAGAAAAGCAGGTGTTAAAGTCTTAATTGTAACAGGTCGTCATCATGTTGCTATCCATCCATTCTATCAGGCACTCGATCTTGACACCCCTGCAATTTGCTGTAATGGGACTTACCTTTATGACTATATTGGTAAAAAAGTACTGGAATCCGATCCATTAACCACTCAAGAAACCAGAGCAGTATTAGATCTCGTTAAGCAAACAAATGTACACCATTTAGTTTATGCTGACGATGCAATGATGTACGACCAACTTACTGCAGCAGTACAACGCACTCTTAATTGGGCAGATACCCTTCCCATTGCACAGCGCCCCAATCTCGTTAAAGTCGATGATTTTTATAAAGCAATGCATGATGTTAATGCCATTTGGAAAATTGCCACAACAACGCCTGCTCACGATGAACTACACGCATTAGTTGAAAAAATTGAACAACAAGTCGGCTTAGAGTGTGAATGGTCTTGGGTTGATCAAGTTGATATCGCTAAAAAAGGCAACAGTAAAGGTCGTCGTTTGCAACGCTGGGTTGAAGCGAATGGGATGAATATGAGTGATGTTATTGCCTTTGGTGATAATTTTAATGATCTTAGCATGTTAGAACATGTTGGTTTAGGTGTTGCAATGGGTAATGCTTCAGATGAAGTGAAAGCACGTGCGAAAATGGTCACCAAAGTGAATTCGCAGCCGGGTATTGCAGAAACTATTCACAAATATATTTTGTCTTAGTTTTATTTTTACCTCCCCAAAAGGAAAAGACCTCATTTAAAATGAGGTCTTTTTTATCAGCACATATAACGAATGAATCAAAGATGGCGGCTTAGGGAAATACTCTTAATTTGCGCATAAAGCCATTGCCCTTCTTGAATATTCAATTCATCTTTTGCCCAAGGCGTGATCCTTGCCCATAAATAATTACCATCATTGACAAGTTTTACATCGACCTGACCATCATTTTTAATGGTTTCAACCACTTTCATATGCAAAATATTACGAATACTGCTATTTGATGGACGACTCGTGGTTAATGACACATCAGAAGCATCAATACGGACACGCACATCACGACCAATTTTAGCCTCGATTTGAGGTAACCACAGCACTTGGTTACCAAAAGCCGTTGCTGTCATATCGTAATGACTATGGTGTTCTACCACCATCACATTGGCGATACTGCTTAATGTCTCTTTTTGTAACCATGGACGTAATGCACTGCTTGCCCATACATCTTCCAGCTTACCTGTCGCCTTAATTTTTCCTGCATCCATCACAATGACGTTATCTGCAAGTCGAATAATTTCATCAAGACTATGGCTCACATACAAAATAGGAATTTGTACATCTTGTGAGAGCTTTTCTAAATACGGCAGTAATTCACGTTTACGCGGTAAATCAAGCGAGGCTAACGGCTCGTCCATTAGCATAATATCTGGCGCTGTTAACAATGCTCGCCCTATGGCAACACGCTGTTTTTCACCACCTGATAGTGTTATCGGGAAACGTGAGAGTAAATGTTCGATACCTAACAAATGAATAATGCGATCAAACTGCACTTTCATTGTTGGAGACATACCATAAAGCAAATTTCCTCTTACTGTATAATGAGGAAACAGTCGAGCATCTTGGAATACATAACCCACTTTACGTTTTTCAGGTGGCAGATAAATCTTCTTTTCAGTATCAACCAGTGTGTGATTATTTAATACGATGCGCCCTGAATCGGGTTTGGTTAAGCCACCAATTACATTAATCAGTGAGGTTTTACCCGCGCCAGATAAACCAAAAACTGCAGTAATACTTTCTGTTGGCAGTTCAGTATTGACTTCCAGACGCAGTGATCCTAGCGTCTGTTTAAAATTCATCTCTAGCATACGCCCCCCAATCTTTTACGACCCCAACGAGTTAGCCACTCTGAAGCCATTAAAGAGACGAGCGCCAAAATAATTGCAATGACACATAAACGGGCAGCATCCATTTCCGCACCAGGTGTTTCAATCAAAGTATACATTGCCAGAGGGATAGTTCTTGTTTCCCCTGGAATATTGGAGACGAAAGTGATTGTTGCGCCAAATTCTCCCAATGAGCGCGCAAATGCCAACACAATACCTGCGATGATCCCTGGCATAGACAAAGGTAACGTTATGGTAAAAAAGACACGCAAGGGTGAAGCCCCTAAAGTTCTCGCTGCTTGTTCCATTCGTTGATCGACGGCTTCTAATGCTAATCTGATCGCTCTTACCATCAATGGAAATGCAACCACTGCGGATGCAAGTGCTGCGCCTCGCCAACTAAAGGTAAAGCTAAAACCAAACCAGTCATATAACCATTCACCAATAAATCCACGCCTACCCATACTGATCAGTAAAAGATAACCGACTACAACAGGAGGTAGAACTAAAGGTAAATGAATAATGCTATCAAGCAATGATTTACCGGGAAAACGTACCCTAACTAAAAGCCAAGCCATAAAAATACCAAAAGGTAGACTAATAATAACTGCAACAGTCGATACCTTAAGGCTTAGTATGATGGCTTGCCATTCGTATTCACTTAACATCTCCAAAAGTATAATTCCTACAGTGGACTAAAGCCGTATTTCTTAAAAATTTCTGCGGCTTGAGGTGTTTTCAGATAGTCATAAAAATCACGAACTGCTTTATTGTCCTGACCTTTTACAACTGCCATTGGATACTCAACAGGTTTGTGGCTATCAGCTGGGAATACGCCGACCACTTTCACTTTATCACTCGCAACTGCATCAGAACCGTATACGATACCTAATGGTGCTTCATCACGTTCAACCAGCGCCATACCGCTACGCACGTTATTAGTACGAGCCATATCTGGGCTTACTGTATCCCATGCACCTAAATATTCTAATGATTCTTTTGCATAGATACCAACAGGCACATGGTCCGGATCGCCAACAGCAAGTTTTCCACCATTAAGTAAGGATTTCCATTTGGTTTCCTTATTAATAACAACGTCATTTAATTTGCTATCTTTAGGGGCAATGAGTACTAAATCATTACCTAATAGTGTATGGCGTGAATCCGCAACCATTAAATCTTTATCGATTACGTAATCCATCCACTGCTGATCTGCTGAAATAAACAGATTTGCAGGTGCACCTTGCTCAATTTGACGAGCCAATGTTGAAGAAGAGGCATAAGATGCAACCACTTCAGTTTTCTTTTCTTGCTTATATTGTGCCGAAATTTCATTAAGAGCATTGGTAAGAGAAGCGGCAGCAAATACCGTTACTTTTTCCGATGCAAAACTTTGACTCACTAAAGCAAAAGAGATAACCGCACCAGCAAGTAACTTACCTGATAATTTTTTCATGTTCTAATTCCACTTAAATTAAGGATAACCACGCTGTATATATCAAGATATAGCGTGAAATGAAAGGATTAGATGTTAGAAACTGGTTATATATCAATAAATATAACCATAAAAATAGAGGCAAAAAATAGAGATAGAAGCGCAATAAACAACACAACAATATGAAATGAGTGAATAGATACTCTAAATAATTCAAGTCACAGCTAGGCGACAAGTGAATGAGTCACTAGGAGCATACATAAGTATGTGACTAGTGCGAATGAACACAGTCAACAACGCTGTGGCTTGAAGTATAGCGAGTAAAAAAATAGCCCTTTAAGATAAAGGGCTATTCTAAATCAGGAAGGGAAAATTATGATTTTTTGTCTGCTTTTGGCTGACTTGGTGAAATCAAGTTAAACACTTCACCTAAACCATAAATGATGCCCATAATGAGTACCATTACAACAGGTACCATCAAGAGAGCGAACCCTAAACTTTTCAATAATTCAAGCATGATAACCTCTTTATCATGGTATATTCGGAAAGCCAGAGTTGGCATTTCTTCACGAATAACGAATAATAACGCTATAGTTGTATATATTCTAGAGAATTATCGCTTTGTGTCGGCACAAAAAATGCGATAAACACACAAAAAAGAAGAAGCCTATCATTATGCAAGCAGAAATATTATTAACACTTAAACTTCAAGATAAGCTCTTTGCCGATCCTCGTCGTGTTGCATTATTAAAACAGATCAAAGCGACAGGTTCTATTAGCCAAGGGGCAAAAATGGCAGGCATTAGTTATAAAAGTGCTTGGGATGCCATCAATGAAATGAATCAACTCGCAGACGAACTTCTTGTTGATAGAGCAACAGGGGGTAAAGGCGGTGGCGGTGCAACACTGACACATTATTGTGAGCGTTTACTTCAACTTTACGATCTGCTAGGTCAAATTCAGCAAAAAGCCTTTGATGTATTGAAAGACGACTCACTTCCTCTTGATAGCCTGTTAGCAGCTATTTCTCGTTTCTCATTACAAACCAGCGCAAGAAACCAATTTTTCGGTACCATTATTGAGCGTGATAACCTGCAAGTTCAACAACATGTTAATGTTCAACTGTCTGATAAAAAAACCATCATTCATGCAGCCTTAACGGAAAAAAGTGCAGATCGCCTAGGGCTTAAAAAAGGTAAAGAAGTACTGATCTTAATTAAAGCGCCATGGGTCAATATTGAAAAAGGTTCATCTTTAACACAGCAATATGACAATGCCTTGTCAGGTATCTTAACTCAAATTGAGACGGGCAATGAAAACAGTGAATTAGTAGTGACATTAGAAGGTGGACAAGAAGTGTGTGCAACCTGTTCTAATCAACATGTTAAAGAGCAAAAACTGCATATTAATGACAGCGTAACGGCTTTGTTTAATGCCGATCAGGTCATTATTGCCACACTGTGTTAATTATTAACATTGTTGCTTTTCAATAAAAAATAAAACCATCACTTAGTTAGTGTTTTAGTAAAAATATTAAGTGATGGTTATATTTATATTTTAAAAATTGAATATGGAATAATTTTAGGCATTAATTAAATCTAATTTGGCACTATTCAAAATGGCCATAAAATTATCTAAATTAAATTTATGCTTCACATCTTCACTTAAACACCGACTATCATTAAAAAATTCAATTTCTATTTTATCGGCTCCACTATCTTTATTTAATTGACAAAGTATTTGTTTTTTATATGAAATTTCAACAGTAATATTCTCATATTTATTGTCACTTACAAAATCAATTTCAAAGTTAGAATCGATCATGAGTTATTACCTCTTTTAGGATCAAGAAAACCAGAAAAAGAACCATCTGCATTATATCGAACACCTTGCCCATTAGGTAATCTATATTCAATTCCACCTCTAGATAATTCAGTTTTAATTGTGGATGGGTTTTTCAATAATTTTTCTATAAAAATACTTGCTAACGCATTTTTATTCTCAATGTTTCCTTTTAATGGTTCAAAGGACCCTCCCTTTCTACCTGCATGTTTTTCCCATGCTCTAGCCGCTTCAGATAATCCTTGTGAATTTATAGGTTTATTCGCTGAATCTAATAAACTTTTTATACTAAATTTATTTCTTGTAGTAATTTTAGCTGATGTCTTAGCTATAAGCTGAGAACTTCCTTTCGCAACTCCAGCACCACCAGCAAATAAACCTACGAGATCAAAAATGAGTTTTCCACTTTCAACACCCGCATTAAATGAACCAGATACACCTGCTTTTTGATATTCTGCCTCTAGCTTTTCAATACGATCGATATAAGATTGTTTAGCCGCTTGGGTTAATGTATCGAAAGCATTATCACTTTGAATCACCGCTTTGATAGCTTGGTATGTTTCTAACGGATTTATAGCAAGAGAAGCGAGCCCTTCAATCGTTTCATACAATCCTGTTGGTATACCTGCTACAAGGCCTGCATTAAACCCTGTATCTTGTCCTATATCTGCTGATAGCCATTTAAGATAAATTGCTGTCTTTTTAAAATAATTAGTTTCAGCAGATAATTCTTTCTCCATTAATTGCTGCTGATGGTGAGAGAGATAATTGTAACGGAAACTATTTTCAGCCCCTCTTGCACCACTATATACACCACCTGGCTCACCAGTAAAAATCCCACCTGCAATGCCACCAAATAATCTAACAAATTGAGCTTGTGATTCTGATTTTTTCTGCCATTCCTCAGCCTTAATAGTGTTATCGCCCAACGAAATAGCCGCAATTTCAGCAGCTAAACCACCGACAATTGCACCTTTAACATTTTCCCCACTAATTTGGGCAGATAAACCAGATAATGCTGCATGACTTAACACCTTTCCCGCATGCCCTAATACGGCACCGTTATCACCAATTAGATTGGCACCTTCGGCATGGAATTGACTGCCAATATTGCTTAATAACGCGGTTTTAAAATTATCAATAAAACTACCGCCTTGAATTGCCGTACCCAGTGTTGAGCTAACAACTGAATGCGAGGCAACACGCTGTGCAACTTGATTCCATTGATTATTCTTTTTGGGCTTTAATATCCGCAGATATGCCTTTAGGGGCATCAATTGTGAGCTTTACAGCAATATAAAGCTCAGGTTATTACTGCTATTCTTTATTAATTATTAAGATGATTAGTTTTATTAAAAAAATAAAATCAGCTAAGAAAATTCTATTTTCCATTTAATTATTTACAATTGCTAACAAATATTTTTATATAGATATAATAAAAAATCACCTTACCCATAATTAGCATGAGGTGATTTTATTTAGTATCCATTTAAACTTTACAACTAATACAACGTGTAAAAGCTTCTTTTATTGAAGCACCTAAAACTTCGTCACTACAATTGGTTTTTAATGTAATAATTGCACTATCGGGTATTCCCTCACCTACCCAATGCTCCATACGTAAATGGTTTTCCATTTATAAACTAAAGTGATTTAATCTATTTTTTGATAGCAACATTTTAATTTTTATCTTATCTTCAGGATGCTTTAACAAATACTTTTCACAAGATAATCTAATAAATTGATAACAAGTATCTTCGCTTACAATAACAATATCTTTATCTGTTAGAGGATATCCTACTCCAAATTTAACACCCAAAAAATGATCAGATACATCAGCACTATTCATATCTGGAAAAAAGCAATATATTCCATCAAGGGCAAAAGATTCTTTTTGAACAATATTAGAAACAGCATCTAAAAAACAACCTTCATTATATATAAGATCAAAATAATTTTTTATAGTCCAATTAGGCTCACTCTTTTCATAGGGTAATTCAAATAAATATTTCATCAATAATGCTCCTACTTAGGATGGAAGTTAGTAACCATCTTTGTTTCTTTATCTAAATATACTCTAAAAGTAATGCCTTCTGACATTGCATCATAGGATTGCAATTCTTTATCTAACGCATTCTTATATCCATTAGCCGCTGCTTTTTGACCTAATTCAAGTATTTTTTGGTCAGAAAAAATCTTGGGATCATAAATTGTTTTTTTAAAAGGTTGAGCGCCATTACCTTTATAATGAGTTATTTCTCCAGTTTGAGGATGCTTCGCAGGTATTTTATATTCATATATATTATCCCTCGCACATTTGTTGGGATCTCTTTTATAATTTTCAAATTTTTATCCTTTACAACATTGTAAAATACATTAGCATTATGACCACCTGAAATTCCTATTTTCTGAGTAAATTTATCTACTGTAGCTAAATTTACTTTAATCTGTTCGCTCTTAATCGGTGCGACTTTTGCATAATAACCTAATTCTTCATCAAGAAGATCATTAGGTAAAACTTTATAGCCTTTTTTTAAATCCATTATATAAATTGAGAATCCAGAAAAGGTGACTAAAATATAGTAATTACTATTGTAATAAACACTTGCCTCTAGTTCATTTTTTTTAGATAAAAGCATTAATTATTCCTCTATAATAGTGATATTAACTTTTATATTTTCTGATGATGCATTTTTAATAGAATTATTTATTACATCCCATTGTTCTTTGGTTGTTCTTGCAGGAACACCTAATTCTAGATTTTTTTGATTTAACATCAATTGATAAAATCTAAGCTCTTATTTTTCTCCAGAATATTTATCTATTTAAGTATTTTTAAAATAAAAACCATCACCTAACCATTATCTTTAGAATAATATTAAGTAACGGTTTTTTATTTAATTAATATTTTTATAAAAAATTAGTAGCTAAGTTATTTACTCTGAATACATGCGAGTGAAATAATCGCTAATTTTATTGTTATCGAGCAATCTATCTTTGGTAAAATCAAGACTATCAGAGACTACAATATATTTTCTTAGCTCTTTAGGAATATCCTCTATCGTTGCATAAATAGTAGGAACAATAAAACGAAAATAGTCACCCATTTTGGTTTTTCCTTCATAGCCTACGGGATGGTCTTCATATAATTCATTAAGGGCTTCAAAAAGAAACATTCCCATTTTAGCCCCAATTCCCGCATCACAATGATCCCCATTCCACTTTTTTAATTCAAAATCAAATTCTTTTATTATTTTTGATTTATCATATTTTCTATAAGTATAACTTGAATATAAATCAACAATATAGTTAGCATTCTTATTTATTTTATTGTTGTATTTTTCTGATTCACCATCAATATATTCAGATAAGTCATCCAAATATAATTTAATATCAGGTATCGATAATAGTACTTCAGGTAACCACCCACTATTGTTATTATACATTTTTGCTAGATACCCTTGATTATCCATAGCAACCCACGCATACGTATAAGATGAACCTGGTACCCATTCTGGGCTTAGAGGTAAAACCATATATTCTCCTAGGATTATTTATCTAAAAAAATTCTTATACAATTCTTACATGTATCAACAAATGCTTCTTCTGGCATAGTAGATAAATCATATCCGTAATCTCTTCTTTTTCTCCAGAATATTTATCTATTTAAATATTTTTAAAATAAAAACCATTACCTAACCATTATCTTTAGAATAATATTAAGTAACGGTTTTTTATTTAATTAATATTTTTATAAAAAATTAGTAGCTAAGTTATTTACTCTGAATACATGCGAGTAAAATAATCGCTAATTTTATTGTTATCGAGCAATCTATCTTTGGTAAAATCAAGATTATCAGAGACTACAATATATTTTCTTAGCTCTTCAGGAATATCCTCTATGGTTGCATAAATAGTAGGAACAATAAAACGAAAATAGTTATCTATTTTGGTAAATTTACCGCAACAAGTAGTTTTAACCTTAATTTTTTATCCTTTGTTTTTTTTGAATATAAATCTAATGATGATATATTGATATCTTTAAATTCACCATTAAATCTAGATAATTCAAACTCAACAATAGAATCTTTATTAACTAATAATGTATACAGATCATAATCTTCTTCTAAAATATGCTCCAAACAATAGACACTTATTATATTGGAGAATCTATTTTTTAAAAGACAATTAATTTTTTCATTTTTTAGAATAGAATTTTCATTTTTAATTAACCTATCCTTAATAATCATTTCTTTTCTAGAACCAATTAATTTCATTTTAGTCTTCCTGGCGTTGCTGTTACTAAATTACCTAAATCATCCGTTAAAATTGTTATGATATTCGTTGAGTTTTTAGTAAACTTATCAATACCTATATATTTATCTAATATAATAACTCTTTCATACAATTTTTCATCTTTACTATTAATGACTCTACTAATTTTTATTTTTGAAATATCATCACTTTGAAGTATTAGCTTTAAATCTACTTGACTTATAGTGAATTGGCTAGCATTTTTATCTGAAAAATGCCGATGAATTACATGTACCCAACCACGCTTTAAGTTACCATTATGAATATTAATCCTAGATTGAACAATAGGATGGTCTAATTCATTTTTAGAAACTACTGTTTTGGCTCCATTAGATACTTTATATCCATTCGTAGTTACTCCTGTATATATTATAAGTTCCCTGTTGTTGATTATTTCAATAGCTTTTTTATTTGCTGCTATTAATAATTTTTCTTGTTCTACTATCGGTTTTATAGCAGTAATATTTAATTTACCCGACGTCATTAAAGACTTTGAGCTATTAGCTAACATGCTAGAGAAAGCTTTAGTACTTTCTTCTGAACTTGCTAATACCTTATAACCGCTGCCAAAAGTGACGCCTGCTATTGCTGCTTCTGGAGCCGATATCCCAGCAATATTAATACCTAGCTGATTAGCACAATAAACCCAGTTAGCTTTACATGTATTAAATGCAACTTGAGCAATAGCAATAAGTTCTGGTGTTGCTGCAATAACCGTATGACCAGCAATAAAACTTGCACTTCCTCCTAAACCAAGCGCGATTGCAATCATTCCTGCATTTTGTCGATTGACAACTCTTTCTGCTGCTGCAACATCTCCTTTCGAAGCAGCGATCATATCTTTATTATTTTCTAAGGCTAAGTTAGAAAGCATATGCTCACTGTAATTATGCCGATAAACCAACTCAGCAGAATTAGCCGCAGAAAATACGCCCTCAGGCTTATGAGTTACAATAGCGCCTGTCAGTGCACCTATTAATTTAGTGAGCTGTGTTTTTCCTTCATTGCCATGCATTGCCTCTTGAATTAATGCAACTTGTCTGTCAGTTTCATTTAAATAACTAGGCTCAAATAATTTACTTTGTAGCGATATCGCCGCTATCTCTGCCGCCAAGGCGCCTGCGACTGCACCAGTAACACTGCCTCCTGCAATTTCTGCACTAATACCTGCAACGACACCATGACTTAACACCTTTCCTGCATGCCCTAATACGGCACCGTTATCACCAATTAGATTGGCACCTTCTGCATGGAATTGACTGCCAATATTGCTTAATAACGCGGTTTTAAAATTATCAATAAAACTACCGCCTTGAATTGCCGTACCCAGTGTTGAGCTAACAACTGAATGCGAGGCAACACGCTGTGCAACTTGATTCCATGTGGCATTATCAGTAAGCAATAACTTGCCTGTTGAGGGTAAGGTTCCTCCTTGGATTGCCTGATCCCAACCCATAAATTGGTCAAGACCTTGCAATGCCCCTGCAACCACCATACTTGTAACAATAGATTTAGCGGTATCACTACGGCCGAGTGATTCAATGGTTTTATAAATGCTGCCTTTGTTTTCGGCTAAAGATACCGCAGCTTGCGATACTAAAGAGGCAAAACCTGCTTGTGCTGCAACCGATGCCGTTGAAGCCACGCTTGCTGAAGCCCCTGCCGCAATAGTAGCTTCACTTGCCATTCCACCAATGGTTGCCGCCGTGGCAGTACCGTAAGTTGCGACCCCTACCGCGATGGCAATAACGGCACCAACAACCGGATTTAATTGCTGAGTTTTATCATTCCAACTGGAATAAGTGTCTTTAACTAAATTCCAATTAATATTTTCTTGCTGTTGGAGAGCGTTAAGCCAAGCATATTCTGGTGTATTACTTAAAACAGTTAATGCTTGTTCTAGTGATTCTTTTTTCTTAGCCTTAATATCCGCAGATATGCCTTTTGGGGCATCAATTGTGAGCTTTCCGCCAATATAGAGTTCAGGTAACACCCATATTCCTTTGGTGTATCCCTGATCACGCTGAGTAATATAAATATCTTTTGAATGAGTAATAACTTGTTTAAATGCCGTATTTTTTACTGCTTTAAAATTAACTTTTCCTGTTTTACTGGTTAATTTTGCATTCTTAGCTGTTTCTAGTTTGCTTGCTTCTAAGGTAATATCATCTTTAGCAAATAAGTTAATATCGCCATTAGCAATAAACTCGGTAACTTTATTATTGGTATTATAAAATGTTTTTGTATATTTCTTTTTAGTAATACACAAAGTCCACCTATTACATTTTTTCTTTTCCTCTTCGTAATAACTCGACTCTTCCATTGCTTGCGCGTAAAGAAAACCACCTTTAGCGGCGATATCCATCTCTTTATTAGCAGTTAATCTTGATGCTTGAAATAAAATACTGCCTTCAGATAATAGAGTTAGATTATTACCACTATTAATTTCCGTACTTATTTGTTTGCGAAGATCTTCTAACTCAGAACCCGACTCTTTACGAAAATGTGTTTGCAGTGATCCCAATTGAATATTGCCACTACTTGAAATAGTGACATCACCCTCTGATTTAAGTGAACTTCCTTCTGTAATTAATGTGCCCGATGACGCAATAGAAATACCTTTATTACCGGTTATCATTGCTGTGGCATACTGAATATCTTGAGCATCTTCGTGAGGATCTGTAATAGCAGAATAAGCATTTGCACCCAGCTTTATATTTCTACCTGCTAATACAATGACTTTATCTTTTGAATTTAATACTGTTGAACTTAAGTCAATATCACGAGCAGCATTTAAAATAAGGTTATTGTCTGAAAATAATTTAGATTGTAATTGAGGATAATAAATGTCACTAAAGAAAGGATCGGCTTCTTTTATTGATTTAGAGGCAAGAAAAATATCCTGTCCGGCATTGAAAGTTATGGCTTTATCACTATGATATTTTATTCCTTGACTGATAATATCTTTACCTGAAGTAAAAACGATATTGTTATTACTTTCCCAAACCCCCATGTTAATTAAAAAGCCCGGAATATATCCACTATCTCTAATAAAAGGTACTAAATTAAAAAGAAAAGATTCATCACGATTTATTTTAATATCTTCTAGTGCAGATAAATTTATTTCATTAGGTTTATTAATTATTACATTTGAAATGTAAATATTTTTTCCAGAATGAAAATCTATTTTTTTAGAAATATCAATATATGGTGATTTAATACCTTTTAGAGTATAAAAGGTAGTGGGATTAAATAAATGACTAATATCTCCCTTTTTAGTTGTAGTAGAAAAATATTTTGCAGCTACATCTATATTCTCAAAATTTATAGCATCAGTCGCTGTCAAACTTATATTTTCATCAGCTAACAACTCTGAATTAGTTATATTTATATTTTCATCAGCAATAATAGATAAGGAATCTTTCGCTGTTAAATTTAAAGAAATATTCACATTATTAGCATTTAATAATATATTTTTAGCTAATATAGTATTTTCAAAATCTGATAATCCTCTGAATTTTTTTATTTCTTTTTCTAAAAATGGAAGTTTACGTTCTAAATCTATACTATTTTTAAAATCTAAAACTAAATTGTTACCTGCTTTTATTACATAGTCGGAAACATCATTTACAGAAAATTCATAATGACTACCCGTTTTCACAAAAGGTACGAAATGACTTACCTTATTAAACTTAGCTTCATCAAGCTTATATTTAATTATATCATCACGATAATAAAATTTAACATTATCATGAGAGTACATGTCCCATTTATTAAAATATCCAGAACGATAATAATATGATTTCGCATTACTGCCTGTTGCAATTAAATTATTATTTGCAACAATTCTAGATTGGTTATTAATAAACTCATTAGATTGTATATATAAATTATTCCCTGAAGAAATAACACTTGGAACATATTGATCACTTTTTTCAAAAAATGTGCGTTCTACATTAACTCCTCCATTACTTTTTAAATCTAAAATATCAAACCATTTTTTATCAGAAAAATCTTTTAATTCAGGGAATAAAATAACTAAAAGAAAATCATCCGTAGGACTTCTGGAAGGCAAGAGGAGATGATTACCGATATTTATAGAGAGATTAGAATCAGGCTCTTGTTGTATCTCTTTAAATAAAGGAGTAATAGATTCATTGACCAACTTCTTTGTTCTAATAATCAAATCACCTTTTTCTGTTTTTATTGTGGCTGATTGATTTTCAATTAAACTACTAGGATCACCCTGCGCATTTTTTTGTATCCATAAATTATCTTTTGCCTGAATAAGTGCCTTTTCACCTTTATTAGTGAGTTTATCTGCAAATAAACGCATATCTTTTTCTGAGATAATTTCACTATGATTAGTTAATGTGTTAGATGCTAAAGTAATATCCCTTTTTGCTTTTAACTTTGCATTACTATTAATTTGTAGTTCTTTACTGCTAACATTAATATCTTGTTCAGATTGAATATTGCCATTAAAGGTAATTTTTCCATCAACCGTTAAATTCACACTATTTTGATTTGTTTGAATACCACTTAAATTAACGCCAACCCCTTTTTCTGTACTGACTAGCCTGATTTGGTTGGCATACATTCCACCCAGTGCTTTCGTATCAATAGAGATTGTTGGCTTTATGCCTTCTCCAATAAGGTTATTTACTGTTCCTTTTTCAAAATCAATACGGTTATTTCCTTGCATTAAAGAAAGGTTTTTAGCATTTATTTTCCCGTTTAACTCAATACTACGGCTAATAATGTCAGCATAATTCTGAGCTTGAAGATCTATACCTTGCGTGCCAATAACAACATCACCTTTTTTCACTTCTATTGCCGAATAAGCACCTTGAGGATTAAAAAGAGGTTTTCCTGTTGTGAGCGTAATTGCTGGAGTATTAATAAATGAACATTCATCACAAGTAATGCCATTTGGATTGGCAATTAAAACATCTGCTTGTTGTCCTGCAATTTCTAATTTACCTAATAATTGTGAACGCCCATTTCCCACTACTTCATTAATAATTAAATTAGCTGCATTACCTTTTAAATTGGTATTGGCATTCACTTGTTTGACTAATTGTGTATTAACAGCGGTTGTTGCATTATTCAGTACAACACCTTGTTTGCCGACGTTAAAGGAGTGAAATTGATTATGAGAAATACCAACATTATTAGGTGTTGTAATATTAATAATAGGAACGGTATTTTGTTGACTTATTTTTATTGTTTTATCTGATGGAGTCATCGCAGAACTCCAAGCAGGGTGTAATGGATAAATAGCGGTTAAATAAATAATGCTATAGCCAATTAAGCGCTGTTTTCGAGAGATATCCTTTTCGTGCATATAAACCTCCAAACTTTAAATAGCAAAAGAAACAGACCAAAATAAAGACCAGTGATCGGGCTTTAATGATGTGGGATAAAATATAGGTTTATTAATTAATATCTGAGAGGAAAAAATAGAGTGATAAAAAGAAGCACCTATTGCACTTCCAATTATTTCACTCTTCTTTGTTTCATATTTATCTGAATGAGCAACACCATAATCAAGTGCGAAAATAAAATTCCATTTTCCTAAAAAAGAATTTATTGGTGATATATTGATTTCATTACGCCAATAAAACCCGCTATTCGCATTCAATTTTGATTCTTTATATCCACGAACTGCTTTTATTCCATCAATTGCTAGTTTTTCTATACTATAAAGATTATCTTGCGTATATTGTCCATAAAATGACGTAATATAGGAAAGTTTATTAAATAATAAATGTTGATAGCTTAAATTTATGCTTAGCTTTCGATAATGACTACGAGGTGAATTATCAGCAATATAATCAGGTGATGCCCCCAAAAAAGAAAGTCCCACTTCTATCATTGGATTAATCGTTAAATATCCTCTATCGAAATGTAAACTATATTGTGGGCTGAATAATAAAGAAGTTAATGTGGGGCTACTTATTAATAATTTTTGTTGAGCTAATTGTGTTTTTGCTTTTTTATGTTTTAATGTCCCCTTTAGGGTTATTCGTTGTTTATTATCACGATAGACTAAACGGCTAATATCAAATTGTTGATTTCTATTTTTGTTTTTATAACTATACTGAGCATTCTGACTTTGAAAAGGATAAGAGGATTGACTATGGAATAATTGATATTGATAAAACCAATAACCATAAGGAATATTCACACTTGCAGAATAAGAGCGAGAATAGTGAGCACGAGAAAAATCTATATTTGAACTTAGTGAAAAACCCCATTGTTCACCCAATCCAAATAATGAATCTATGGTTGTAGTATTCGCTAATAGAATTTCACCTGTTGTTTTATCACCTGAATTATCAACGATTAATTGATTTTTAAAAGGAGGTTTTTTATTGTTTTGAACAATAAAAATAGAAGAATATCCCACATTATCGCTTGGTTTTATATCTAATGTATATTGTGATGTTGTTAATCGATTAAGTTGTTCTAACCCATGTTCTAACTCTCGTAGATTTAAAATCGCCCCTTTAAATGAAGGAAAAATAATATCGACCAATCTAGAAGAAACACCATTGATAGAAATATCTTTTATTCTGCCTTCAATAATCTTTATTACTAATTTATGATTGGAAATCTCTTGCTCTTCAATTATTGCTTGTGATGTGACATAACCTTTTTTAATATAATTATGAGTAATTAATTCAGCTATCTTTTTTATCTTATTTGATGTTAAACATTGTTGTAGATATGGTGAAATTATTTTAGATTTACTTCTATGATCTAATAAATTGCTTCCTATAAGATCAATTTTATTAATAAGAAAGCAATTGTTATTTACACTT
Organism: Proteus sp. TJ1640; assembly: GCF_003144445.1. Lineage (NCBI taxonomy): Bacteria > Pseudomonadati > Pseudomonadota > Gammaproteobacteria > Enterobacterales > Morganellaceae > Proteus > Proteus sp. TJ1640. The sequence continues at coordinate 57,653 of NZ_PENY01000034.1, read as the reverse complement.
TCATTATTCAAAGAAAAACTATTTTTACTAAAGAGTAAAAGTACAAAGCAGAATAGGTGAATTTTTTTAAATTTATGCATATATAAATCATCCTTAAAAAGATGTTTATATATTTACATAGGAAACGCATTTTAAAGGTTATCATTAAATAGTAGGTGTATAATACTTTTGGAAAACGTTCTTTCAGCAAATATTGACAAGTTTCTATTAACCCTATATTGCTAGATACTTAACTTGCACTTAGCTTACATTAAAAAAACAAGGCTAATTATAATGAAACACTTGCAACTCAACAAAACACAATTTCGCTTAAGCGATAAACTCTGTTTACAAATTGACAATTTAGTCATAAACGAAGGTGACAGTTGGGCGTTTGTAGGCAGTAATGGAAGTGGCAAAACTGCCTTAGCAAATGCATTATGCCAAGAAGGTATTTTGCTCTCTGGTGAGTTTATCAATACATTTTCTCGTCCAATTAGCCTCTCTTTTGAAAAACTACAAAAAATGATTGAAGAAGAGTGGCGTCGTAATAACACAGATTTATTAAGTGAAGGTGAAGAAGACACTGGCTTAACCGTAGCTCAAGTTATTCAAATGCAGGTAAAAGATGATGACAGATGCTTTTTATTAGCCAAACAATTTGGTATTGAATACTTGCTATCAAGACGATTTAAATATCTTTCTACTGGTGAGTCTCGGAAAGTATTACTTATTCAGCTTTTAATGAACAAACCAGATTTGATTATTTTAGATGAGCCTTTTGATGGCTTAGATGTTGATTCTCGCCGCGCTTTAAATGAGTTACTAACTCTATTACATCTACAAAATCTTACTATCATACTGATTTTAAATCGTTTTAACGATATTCCTGACTTTATTCAGTATGCAGGTCTACTAATTAATTGCGAATTAGTCGCCAACGGTGAGAAAGAACAGGTGTTATCTAACTCTGTAATAGGGCAATTCTCTCACAGTGAAACGCTGGAAAATCTCACATTACCTGAGCAAGATCTACCAGATGCTATTCCTCAATTATCACCGACACTTTCCCCTATCGTGCTAAAAAATGGCGTAGTGAGCTATAACGACAAACCTGTTCTTCACCATTTAAGCTGGGAGGTAAAACCTCAGCAACATTGGCAGATTTTAGGCCCTAATGGTGCAGGGAAATCAACGTTATTAAGTTTGATTACAGGTGATCACCCTCAAGGTTACAGCAATGACTTAACACTATTTGGCCGCAAAAGAGGCAGTGGTGAAACAATATGGGAGATTAAACGCCATATTGGTTATGTCAGTAATGCCTTGCATCAGAGTTATCGAGTTTCTTCAACAGTAAAGAATGTCATTATTTCAGGTTTTCATGACTCTATTGGCATTTATCAAGCGATTACAGATAAGCAGCTTAAACTCGCTGATGAATGGTTAGCGTTAATTGGTTTAACAAACTATGCCAATAGTCCATTTCATGCTTTATCATGGGGGCAGCAACGTTTAGTGTTAATTGTTAGAGCATTAGTTAAGCACCCTACTTTGCTCATTCTTGATGAACCACTGCAAGGATTAGATACAACGAATCGGCTCTTAATCCAACGTTTTATAGATATCATGATAAGCCACAGCAATACGCAACTTTTATTTGTGAGCCACCATCAAGAAGACGCGCCATCGTGCATTACTCATCGATTGACATTTATTAAAGAAGGCGAAATTTATCGTTACCAGCAAGAAATTTGTTAAATGTTGATTTTTACTGTCATAATCAGGGCAATGATTTTAGAAATTAACGGTAAACTTAGCTTTACTTTTTTATTTAAATTGACGCTTTTTTGCTTATTATTCGAACAATAATAAATAAAAAATCTGTCATTTTTGCGGACGTTATTTTCGTCTATTTTTTATACAAAACGGATATTTTGTTTTTTTACGCCGATCCCGCTAGATTAACAGCTTGAACGATTAAGCAAAAGGTGTGACAACTGTGCAATAATTCATCGAACAAACGACATTTTTGACTTAATCCCTCTTGTTTTGTCACTTATGTTTGGCGTTCTTGTCGATGATCCATATAATGATTGAAGTGCTGATTTTAAACTTATATTAAGAAAGTAATTATAGGAGTCTAAACTATGGCAGTAACTAAGCTTGTGCTAGTTCGACACGGTGAAAGTGTATGGAACAAAGAAAACCGTTTTACAGGCTGGACTGACGTTGAGCTGTCCGAAAAAGGCCGTAATGAAGCGCAAGAAGCAGGTAAACTGCTAAAAGCTGAAGGTTTTGCTTTTGACTATGCATATACTTCTGTTTTGAAACGCGCAATTCACACCTTGTGGAACATTCTTGATCAAGTTGATCAACAATGGCTGCCAGTTGAAAAAAGCTGGAAATTAAACGAACGTCATTATGGCGCTCTGCAAGGTTTAAACAAAGCTGAAACCGCTGAAAAATACGGTGATGAGCAAGTTAAACAATGGCGTCGTGGTTTTGCTATCACTCCACCAGAATTAACTAAAGACGATGAACGTTTCCCAGGTAAAGATCCTCGTTATGCATCTTTAACTGAAGCAGAACTGCCATTAACAGAAAGCCTAGCATTAACTATCGACCGTGTAACACCATACTGGGAAGAAGTTATCAAACCACGTGTTGCTTCTGGTGAGAAAGTTATCATCGCCGCTCACGGTAACTCACTGCGTGCTCTGGTTAAATACCTAGACAACATGAGCGAAGATGAAATTCTTGAGCTGAATATCCCAACCGCTGTACCTTTAGTTTACGAATTTGATGAAAATATGAAACCAATCAAACGTTACTACTTAGGTAATGCTGACGAAATCGCAGCAAAAGCAGCCGCTGTTGCTAACCAAGGTAAAGCAAAATAATTTTACTTTTATTTTGAGTTAGATAAAAAAATGCCACTTCAAAGTGGCATTTTTATACTCTAAATTTAATTATTACGCTTTATTTCGACGCGCCGCAACTGCATATGCTAGTTGGCGTAACAGTATTTCGGTATCATCCCAACCAATGCAAGCATCAGTAATGCTCTTGCCGTAAACCAAAGGCTCGCCACTTTCTAATGACTGGCTCCCTTCCACTAAATGACTTTCAATCATAACGCCAATTAATGCTTTTTCACCCGCACTAATTTGTTGGCAAATGTCAGCACCAACCTCCATTTGTTTCTCAAATTTCTTGCAACTATTGGCGTGACTGAAATCAACCATCACATTTTGTGGTAAACCGGCTTTTTTAAGCCCTTCTTTCACCGCTGCAACATGTTCAGCGCTGTAATTTGGCTCTTTACCACCACGTAAAATAATGTGGCAATCACCATTACCTGCTGTACGCACAATAGCTGAATGACCCCACTTAGTCACTGAAAGAAAACAGTGTGGTGATCCCGCCGCATTGATTGCATCAATAGCAACTTTAATGGTGCCATCTGTACCATTTTTAAAACCAACAGGACAAGATAAACCAGATGAAAGCTCGCGGTGAACTTGTGATTCTGTGGTTCGAGCGCCAATAGCCCCCCAACTCATTAAATCAGCAACGTATTGAGGTGTTATCATATCTAAGAACTCGCCAGCAGTTGGCAAGCCACTATCATTAATCGTTAATAAAAGATTACGAGCAATGCGTAAACCTTCATTAATATCAAAAGTATGATCCATATGAGGATCGTTAATTAAGCCTTTCCAACCGACTGTTGTACGTGGTTTTTCAAAATAAACACGCATTACAATTTCAAGTTTATCTTTCAGCTCTTCTCTAATAAGACTTAAACGTTGTGCATACTCCAGTGCAGCTTTCGGATCATGAATAGAACAAGGTCCAATTACCACTAATAGACGATCATCTTTTCCTGCTAGGATTTGATGAATAGCTTCACGGGCATGACGAACTGTAAAAGCCGCATTATCAGTTGCTGGAAACTTTTCCAATAAAGCTACTGGCGGTAAGAGTTCATTAATTTGTGTTATTTTAAGGTCATCATTTTGATAATTCATTCCCGTGTATCCACTCTTTTATGTTATCTAGTCAATGTTATTATTGCTTTCCCAATCTAACCATTCATTTTCTATCTGTAAACACCCTTTCACCTTAAAGCATCTATAGTTATTTTTCTAAAAAATCATCAAAAATGAAAATAGCGCATTTAAGCGAAATAATGATTCAAAATTGCGTTAAGGATAAGAATAAAAACAATGAATAGTAAAGCTGGCGAGAAAGATAACTCTGCCAGCCTTTTTTTTATTAGGAGAGATAATTATTTCTACTAGAGTGTTTTGCTGCTTTGATCCACAAACGAGAACCATTAATAGCGATAGCCAGTAAAATAATATATTCAACAGACATTGCATAAACACCTTGTTTGTAGAATATAACAATACTAATCACATTAATAACAGACCAAATTAGCCAGTTTTCAACTAATTTCCGTGTCATTAAGATCATCGCTACAATCGACAGGACGGTCATTGTAGAGTCCCAGAATGGGTAAGCATCAGGTTCAATCACTGGTGTAGCTAAGTTTGCACCAAAGACATTTAGTATATCAACAGCAACAACGGCTAAATAACCAAATACAGTATCAATATTAAAAGTCAAAGCGACAATAGCAGCAATTGAAACAATAATTAAAAAGAGACGATGGCTTGGTTTTAACCAACGAATTCTTAGTTCCGCTTGCTCAAAATCATTTACTCGGCTCCATGCATACCATCCATAAATATTGGCCGCAAAGAAGAAAATTTGAAGCAATAAACTTGCATATAACTGAATTTGGAAAAAGATAATGGCAAATAAGGTGACGTTAATCAGTCCAAATAAGTAATTAATAATTTTTTCCTGACTTGCAAGCCATATACACAAGAGACCTGCTATAGTGCCCACAGCTTCAATCCACGAAAGTGGGTACCCACCTTGTCCAAGTGGAATGTTGACTAAAATATTATTGATACTAAACCAACTCATGACATCCATTTTTCAACCCCGACTTAATCATAGAAAAAAACAAAGAAAATATGGGTTATTGCGACATCTTTGCAAAGTAGTAAAGATATATTATAAATTCATATTTATAATGGCACTTAGTTTTAAATACTAAACATTATATTGTTTAACTATAAAAACAACAAAAAAAAGTTTTATACACTAAACAAATTATTCTGATCTACGCTTTAAACAATAAAAACGATAAATAACTTTATACCTTTTAATTATTAGAGAGAAATATGGAGCCAACAACACGCTTAATCGATCGCACACTATCTTTTGCTCTCCTCGATCCTAGAATTGAAGCTGTAATACTGACAGGATCATTAGGTCGTAATCAAAAGATAGACAGTTATTCTGATATTGATATAGAGCTTATCGGTTATGGTGCGACTGAACTCGCAAAAAACCAACATTGGTTATCACAATTTGGTGATAGCTTAGTTAACTTACAATTAGAGTGTGAAGATCCTAAAGGTAAACTTTGGCCTATTTATTTACATGTTTTAGCTCAAGGTCGCAAAATGGACATTATGATGGCAGAGCCTGAGCGTATTTTTAGCATGAAAACAGAGGGACTTAGCCCAGTTTACCAGCGTGGATACCAGATCTTACTTGATAAAACAGGTTTATGTGACGGACTTCCTGAAATTAGCACTATAACGCCACCTACGCTCACGAAAGAGCAAGCTTACAATAATGCTCAAGAATTCTGGTTCGAAGCGTCACAAGTCGCTATAGCCATTTTACGCCATGAGTTTTGGTTTGCTAATTATCGTATAAACGATATGCGTGAATGGCTAATCGAGTTACTTGAACAAGTTGCGCTAAGTACATCAACACAAGATGTGTGGTATCAAGGAAAAAATCTGAAAGAATGGCTACCTAAGTTTTATTCATTGCGTTCACTAGAAAGCACCTTGGCAATGAGTACACCTTATGAGTCAGCAGCCGCTCTTTCTGTTATGATGACTTTTTTCCTTGATGCTTCGAAACGGTTAAACCATCCTATCGATACAGCCATTAAAACCCAAGAGCTTGTCAGTAATTGGTTAATCGATAATGAATTTTTGACTGAAAATGAATACATCCAAATCACGTCATCAATTATTTGTCATTACTGATTTGAATATTATTACAGATTAAGACCTGATAGTTTTTTCAATTGGGATAAAACTATTTTCATTGCTTAATAAAGTGGTGAACTGCACTATCAAAAAATAGAAAGATAATAAACATTATTTACTGTTTAAGAAATGATAGATATACAAGGAAGGGTTTGAAATGGTGGGTCGTGGGCGATTCGAACGCCCGACCAATTGATTAAAAGTCAACTGCTCTACCGACTGAGCTAACGACCCATTTCAATAAAAACGGATTGGTATTCGAAAATGGTGGGTCGTGGGCGATTCGAACGCCCGACCAATTGATTAAAAGTCAACTGCTCTACCGACTGAGCTAACGACCCTTTTTCGAACTCGCCACATTCTCTGTGGCAACGGCGGGTAATAATACTGATTTAATGTATTTGTGCAACGTTTTTTTTCAAAAAAACATTCAACCGTTGAAAAAACAATCATTTAACCCCGAAAATGCAACATTTTACATTACGGGGTCAATAATTAGAGTGTTCCTAGCTGCTTTTGCGCTAATTTAGCGCCAGCGCTATTTGGATATTGCTTAATCACTTGTTGGTAAACAGCTTTAGCATTATCCTTTTGCCCTTTCTCTTGCATAATTAAACCAATTTTATAAAAGGCTTCACTTGCTTTTTGAGATTTTGGATAGTTTTTAACAACAATAGCAAAGGTGCTTGCTGCCTGATCCTTATTACCTTTTAAGTAATACATCTGACCCAACCAAAATTGTGCATTTGATTGATAGCTAGATTTTGGATAGTTATTGATAAAGTTGTTTAATTCAACAATTGCCTTATCGTAATCTTTTGAATTCAATACGATATCAATTGCTGCATTATAATCAGCCTTCTCATCACCTTGCCCTGAATTAGTTGCCGCAGGAGATGTTGAAGAAGCAGTATTATCAGATTGGGTGGCTTCTGTTGATGTTGAAGCTCCACCACCAAGGCTATCTAATTGTTGATAGATATTGCGTTGGCGTTCAACAACTTGATTTAACTGATATTGATTTTCCTGAATTTGACCACGTAACATATCAATATCACGCTGAGAATCAGCGAGTTGTTGCTGTAATTGAGTCAAAAGCTGGCTGTGAGCATTTGAAAAACGCTCAAGTTGGGCGAGTCGTTCATCGGTCGAACCTGAACCGATATTACTGATTGGCGCTTGGGCAATAGCGGCTACAGGAGCCGCTACGCCAACCAGTAACAACAGACTCATCAAGAAAGGTCTGAAGTTACTGTTGTTCATGCCGTTCTCTTAGTAATCCAGTACTGCACGACGGTTTTTCGCATAAGCGGCTTCGTCATGACCCAGTACAGCTGGTTTTTCTTTACCGTAAGAAACGATTGACAGTTGTTCAGCTGATACGCCTTTACCTTGCAGGTACATTTTCACAGCGTTAGCACGGCGTTCGCCCAGCGCGATGTTGTATTCTGGAGTACCGCGTTCATCCGCATGACCTTCTACAGTGATACGTACTGAAGGATTAGCACGCAGGAATGCAGCGTGTGCATCTAACAGGTTAGCGTAGTCTGAGCTAATGTCATATTTGTCAAAACCGAAGTAAACGATGTTTTGTTGTTTCAGTTGTTCTAATTGCTGACGTGCTAATTCTTCAGCAGTAGGACCTTGTTCAACAACTGGTACATTGTTTGTATCAGTTTGATCGTCGTTTTTGTTTGAGCTACATGCTGCAACAGCAACGAGTGGTAATGCTAACATCAACCCTTTAAACACTTTGTTTAATTGCATCTCTATTTGTTCCTTTATTTGTTTGCCATACATAATTTTTATGCATCACATAAACGGCGACCAGGCAGGCGATTTAACCTGACCATCAGTCGCCGGAAGACGCGCTTTGAAACGTCCATCAGTCGATACTAGCTGCAAAATGGTGCCTAAGCCTTGTGTAGAGCTATAAATAACCATTGTGCCGTTAGGCGCGATGCTTGGCGTTTCATCCAGAAACGTATCTGTTAGATATTGTACGGAATTCGTTTCCAGATCCTGCTTAGCGATATGTTGCCTACCGCTTTCAGAACTCACCATAACTAAGAAACTGCCATCTGGGCTTACTGCAGGATTTTGGTTTTGTTTACCTTCCCACGTAATACGCTCTGGCGTTCCTCCGTTAATATTAACCTTGTAAATTTGTGGACGTCCACCTTGATCTGAAGTATAGACTAAGGTTTGTCCATCTGGCATCCAATTTGGCTCAGTATTATTACTTCTGCCATTGGTTACCTGTGTCATATTTCCACTTGCTAAATCCATAACATACAGATTTAAGCTACCACTCTTAGAAAGAGCAAATGCAAGTTTAGAGCCATCTGGTGAAAACGATGGTGCACCATTATGTCTTGGGAATGATGCTATTTGACGAATTTCACCTGTTGCTAATGTTTGTACCACTAAAGCAGATTGACCACTTTCAAAGGTTACATATGCAAGTTTAGCACCATCTGGTGACCATGCTGGTGACATTAATGGCTGTGATGAACGATAAACACGATCTTGGTTAAAGCCATCATAGTCAGAAACGCGCAATTCATAAGGATATGCGCCACCATTAGTCACAACAACATAAGCAATACGTGTACGGAATGCCCCACGAATACCTGTCAGTTTTTCAAACACTTCATCACTGGCAGTGTGAGCAGAATAACGTAGCCATTTAGATGGGACCTTAAACTCGCTTTGAGATAAAACCGCGCCTGGAGAGCCCGCAACGTCAACTAACTGATAGCTTACTAAATATTGACCATCCGCTGACGGTTGTACGCGTCCAACAACAACAGAATCAATCCCTAATGCAGTCCATAATGCAGGTTGGACTTCAGAAGCCGTGACAGGCTGTTGAGGTATACGTGATACATCAATAGGATTAAACTTTCCGCTATTACGCAAATCTGCTGCAATCACACCAGCGATATCTTCTGGCATTTGACCAGTGCCTTCCCATTTAAAAGGAACAACACCGATAGGGCGTGCAGTATTCACCCCTTGTGTAATTTCAATTCGAACTTCAGCGTTAGCCAGAGTGGTTACGCATAAAATTAAAAGCCCGAAGATAACATTTAATGCCTGCTTCATCATGTCTCCCTTTTATTATTGCGGTTATTACGCAATAACGCACAGAATAGTAACAAACGCTTTTCAACAACACCATACAACGCATCAATAACATTCTAAAATAGATATAAATTAGTGTGTGTTTTCCTACAATCAGACAGTTTTATGGTTTAAACTCAATTACTGATGATTTTACTTGTTCATAAACATCTTTCGGTGGCTTCGGTAATTTAGCGGTATTTGCTGCTCTTAATGCCACTTGACATAAAGAAGGGTCCCCCCCTACAACCTTCGCACTGATTAACAAGCCATCAGGTGCAATACTGACTTTTAGCTCACAAGTTCGCCCTTTATACAACTCAGGGTCAATAAACTTTTGCTCAATAGCCGTTTTTACTTGTCCAATATAAGTAGCAACACCTGCATTATTGGCACCAGTACGATTTCCACCGCCTTGACCAGCGGCTGCTGCACCACTTTGTTTATTACCATCAGCCATTAAACCATCAAGTAAACTATCTACTGCTTTACTTTGCTGTTGAGCTGCGGCTTTTGCTTTAGCCTCTGCTGCTGCTTTGGCCTTTGCTTCTGCGGCTGCTTTGGCTTTAGCGTCCGCTTCAGCTTTCGCTTTAGCATCTGCCTCGGCTTTAGCTTTCGCCTCTTCCGCTTTTTGCTTTGCGGCTAATTCAGCCTGTTTTTTCGCTTCAGCTTCTGCTTGTTTTTTAGCATCTGCTTGCTCTTTTAAAATGCGATCACGTTCAGCTTTTGCTTGCGCAGCCGCTTCTTCTGCAACCTTTTGTTCTTCTTTTGCTTTAGCGGCAGCTAATGCTGCTTCACGTTTTTGAGCCTCTGCCGCCTCTTTTGCTTGTAAACGTTCAACTTCTAACGTTTTCAAACGTTCTTGTTCTTTCATTTGCTGCTGACGCAACTCTTCTTCTTGTTGCTCAGCTCGCTCTTTACGCTCTTGCTCGGCTTTTTGGACGTTAGCTTGTTGCGCTTTTTGCTGATTATACTGTTGCACCACAGCATTAGGATCGACCATAATAGCATCAATAACTTGTCCATCAGATCCACCGCCACCACCTAAATCCCATTTCTGAGTTAACGAACCCCAGATAAGTAAGGCTATAACGAGTAAATGCAAGGCGGTAGACAAGATAACTGAACCGCTCAATTTACTTCGAATTGGCTTCGTTTTCTTTCCCACGCTATTATCCAAACTTATTTCAACCTAATTACATAGGTTGAGTCATTAAACCTACAGATTTAACACCTGCTTGACGTAACATGTTGAGCGCTTTAATTATCTCATCATAAGGAACATCTTTAGCACCGCCAATAAGAAATACAACTTTCGGATTTTTTTCCAGTTGTCGTTTAGCTTCAGCCATAATCTGTTCTTGTGGTAATAATTCTAATACTTCCTGATCAACACGAATATTGTATTGCCCAACCCCTGCCACTTCGACAATCACAGGAGGGTTATCACTACTTGAAACAGTTTGTGTCTCTGTTGCTTCAGGAAGATCAACTTCAACACTTTGCGAGATAATAGGTGCCGTCGCCATGAAAATAAGTAACAGCACTAATAATACGTCGAGCAAAGGAACAATGTTAATCTCTGATTTTACGCCTCGGCGGCTACTGCGACCCCGTGCCATCAGCTCTCTCCTTCTGCGTTAACTATTTCTTTTCTGCGGAGGCAAAAGCTTGGCGATGTAAAATCGTCAGGAACTCTTCCATAAAGTTATCGTAACTTTGTTCCAGTTTATTTACACGCTGCGTAAACCGGTTATAAGCCATAACTGCGGGGATTGCCGCAAATAAACCGATAGCTGTTGCAATCAACGCTTCAGCAATGCCGGGAGCAACCATTTGTAATGTTGCTTGTTTAACACTACCTAATGCAATAAATGCATGCATAATTCCCCATACTGTACCAAACAGACCAATATATGGGCTGATAGAACCAACAGTGCCGAGGAAAGGAATATGAGTTTCTAAAGATTCTAATTCACGATTGAAAGAAACACGCATTGCTCTTGATGCCCCATTAACAACTGCATCAGGAGCATGAACGCTTGCTTGATGCAAACGGGCAAATTCTTTAAAGCCAGAATGAAAAATTTGCTCTGAGCCAGATAATTCATCACGGCGAGCTTGGCTATCTTTATATAAACGAGCCAAATCAGTACCTGACCAGAATTTATCTTCAAAATCTGCAGCTTCACGATCGGCGGCATTCAGAACTTTAGTTCGCTGAATAATAATCGCCCAAGATGCAATAGAAAATCCGATTAAAAGCAACATGATCAACTTAACTAAAAGCCCTGCTTTTAGAAAGAGATCGATAACATTCATGTCAGCCACTACTTAAACTCCGCGATAATGGACTTGGGAAGCGCTACTGGCTTCATTTTTGATGAATCTACGCAGACAACAAGCACTTCTGCGCTACATAATACACAACCATCTTCATTAATAATCTTTTGAGAAAATGTCATTGAAGCACCACGCAATGTGGTAATTTCACTTTCTACTTGCAAAAGATTATCAAGTCGAGCTGGCGCAATATATTCTATTGATAATTTACGTACAACAAATACAACATGATCATACTCCCGTAAATCATGCTGATGAAAACCTTTTTCTCTGAGTAGTTCAGTTCTAGCGCGTTCAAAATATTTCAGATAACTGGCATGATAAACAACACCACCGGCATCAGTATCTTCATAATAAACACGAACAGGCCAAAGAAACTGCATATTACCTCCATTACCTTTCCCGAGTTAAGTCCATAAATAATGTAGCTATAGGTTACCTAACTATACTTAAGAGGTCGCTCTAAGGGAATCGTAGTAACGTAAAGAATAGAAAACGCAGTTTTCAGGCGCCAATCATAAACTCTTCTTTGCAACACGCAATATGCTTTGTGCTCTGAATAGAAAAAATATTTTTATTAAGACAGCATAAAAATGCTTGCTAATTAGAAATTCATAGATTGTCTAATTTAATAGTATTATTTTTAATGACAGAAAAAAACCAGTTAAAAACTGGTTTTATATATAAATCAATTAATTATTTACGATTGGGGTTTCATGAAGATAGTGCCATTGCCAACACTCATCATGAGAATTACGTCTCAATAACACTACAGATTCGCGCATGAGAATTTTCTTATTTTCACTGTGTATTTCTTGATATCTGACAAGCGCCAAACAATCTGACTGGTAAATTATTTTATAATTACTCGTTTGTATTTTCAGACCACGTCTTTTTCCTGCATTTTGTCTGAACATCGCGATAACGTCATCATAACTCACTGCTTTCCCACTGATCCCTACCATTGAAAACTCTTGAGATAAAAGGTTTTCTATTTTTGTAATAGCATCAGCTGATAATGGGTATTGTGTAAAAACCGTTTCAATCTCATCATGCAAAGATTTAATGCTTTCTATGATTGAGTCAGTATTAAAATTCATCTTGTGTTTCCTGTGTAATCACTTTTTTCTTTATTGTAAATAATAAAGTAAGAGGTAATATGCCTATCAATGCACATATTAAAAAGGTCATGCTATAAGCTGTTTGTGGTAAACAAAAAAGAGAAAGAATATTAAATAACATAGCAACCATAGTTGCCCCGATACTAAAAACAACTTGTCTATTAATATTCCAAATAATACTTGCTTGAACTAATTTTTGTGTACTAAAGTCATACAACGCTGTGGTTTGAGCGGTGTTAGCACCAATCCCCCCACCCACTCCGATAATTAGATAGGCAATAATCAGTAATAGAATATCTGTATTACTATTTACAAATGTTAATAAAGAAATACCAATACTGTGCAATAGCAATGCAATTATAAATAAATATTTCATACCTAATTTATTATAAAGTGCACCACTTATTGTCATTGAAATAAAAGCACCCAATGCATACAACAACATGAAAAAACCTGTTCCTTGAGCAGTAAATTTTAAATATTGTTGTAAATAAAAAATAGCGAGAATATTCACCCCAGTAAAAACACCTGGAATACAGTAATAAATAAAAATAGAGAGTGATAGATTTCTATTTTTTAATAATGCTAAATTAATAACCGGCGATGAATGATGCCGATAATGGTAATAATAAAGTACAGCAAAACTTGTTGAAAGTGCGGCTATCACTAAGGCAAATAATGTTGAGTGATATTCACCATAAGCAGATAATGCGAACAATCCAGATACAATGATCAAACTAATAAGAATGATCCCTTTAATATCAGGTATAACATTTTCTTTAGGTAAAGGCTCTTTTACCCAGATAAAGGCCAGAAACGCAGTTAACAATGAGAATGGAATATTGCTATAAAAAACCCAACGCCACGAAACAACATCAACAATAAATCCACCTAATGTCGGTGATATTGCCGGTGCAATCAAAGCTATCGCCATAATGATCGTTGATATTTTGCTTCTTTCATGTCCTTGAAAATATTGAAAAGTTAATGCTTGTCCGATTGGGATTAGCAGTCCACCACTCACACCTTGAATAAAGCGCCAAAAAATAAGTTCGCTGAAAGCGTGAGAATATCCGACTAATGCGACCGATAAACTAAACATCAACATTGACGTTACCATCAATGCTTTAATTCCAAAACGTTGAGATAACCAGTGACTCAAGGGAATAATTAATGTTAATCCCAGAATATAACTATTTGAAACCCATGTAACAGAAACGATAGAGATCCGCATATCATTGGCTATTGCAGGTAATGCAATGGCTGACATAAAAATGTTAATACAATCGATAAAAAAGCCCAGCAAAAATATAGATGCAATTCGATAGCGGTAAGTCATAAAAATCCTCCGCACATAGAGTACGGAATATTGACGAATTTCGTCTATCTGACAAAATAGAATTTATTGTTTAATCAGAGTAAACAATCATGCAAAATCAAATTGATCGAATTCGCTCTTTTATTGCTGTTGTTGATACCGGTTCATTTACTCAAGCAGCAAAATATTTGCGCCTAAGTAAATCGATGGTGAGTATTCATATCAAAGCATTAGAAACAGAATTGGATGTCTCTTTACTCAATCGTAATACACGACGATTTTCACTGACAGAAACGGGAGAAATGCTTTATCAAGACTTTCGTCTTGTGTTAAGTCAGTTAGAAAAAACTTTGGATAAGGCGCGATTAGGGCAACAAGAACTGCAAGGATCGTTACGATTAAGTTCAACAACTGAATTTGGTGAACACTATATTTTGCCATTGCTCAATCAATTTATACAGTTACACCCAAAGCTAAAAATACAATATGCATTTAATTCTTCTATTGAGGATTTAATAAACCATAAGCTTGATCTCGCTATTCGACTTGGTACATTGAAAGATAGCAATTATCGATCTACAAAGCTGGCTGATTATAAGATTAGTTTGGTTATTTCCCCTAGTTTATTACAGAAATTCTCAATAAAAACTATCGACGACTTAAAGGTTATTCCTTATTTAGCAAATAGTAATTTACGTCAAAGTAAACTTTCACCATCTTTAGAATTTAATATCTTACTCTCTCAGTTATCTCAAAATGCTTATTTTGAAACTAATACTATTTCGGCATTAAAAAAAATGGTACTTTCGCATACAGGAATGGCTATTTTACCACATTGGTTCATTCATCAAGAATTATTGGAAGAGAAATTAGTCGTGCTGTTTCCTGATATTTCTTTGTTAACACAATCCGTTAATATTATTTTCCCTTATAGTGAATATATCCCAAGAAAAACACGTTTATTTATTGATTACTTAAAAGAAAATATCCAGCTATAACGTTAGAAAAGTGAGCGAATTTAGCAAGGATATTTAGAAAATAAAATACCTTATTTCTTTTTCATACACTGAGTAGAAATAAGGTATTTTCTTAGAAGAAAAAGTAAATTAGCCCAACAACCAAAATAATAATTGCAGGGATTGGATGTAATAAACATTTTGCAACAACATGTTTAGGACGAAATGCTAGACCAAAAGTTGCTCCAGCACATACAGACCAAATAAGAAGGATACCTTGCCAAATTGCCAGTGAACTTGTGTTCGCGGCAAAACGACTAGGGTCCCACATGACACAAAATGCCATTACCAACGCCATGATTAAAACAAGAGCCCTAATAGGGCCCTTGTCTAACAGTTGGTAGCTTTTATCCAACATTATTCTTCACTTTCTGAAGCTTTTTTCGCTTCAGCATGCTCGAAAGCCAGTCCTGCGATCACCGCAATACTACAAGCGAAGAGCGTTCCGAGAAGCCATGTAAAATACCACATTCTCTATGCTCCTTAGTACAGAGTATGATTATTGCCTTCGATAAATTTCTTATCGAGGCGACCATGCATTTTCCAGTAACACCAAATGGTGTAAAGGAGAACGATAGGTACAAAGATAATCGCAACAACTGTCATCACCTGAAGAGTAAACAGGCTAGAAGTTGCATCCCACATAGTTAAGCTCACATCTGGGAAAGTGCTTGAAGGCATCACAAATGGGAACATAGTCACACCACACGTCAGGATAACACCCGCAATTGTCAGTGAAGTGAACAGGAATGCCCAACCCCCTTTATTTGCTTTAGTTGCAACAATCGCCAGTAATGGAGATAACAGACCTAAGGCCGGTAATACCCATAACACAGGATAATTGTTGTAGTTAGTCATCCAAGCACCTGCTTCATGAGAAACGGTTTTCAGTAGTGGAGATGATGGACCAGCTGTATCAATAGCGCTTGTAATAATAAAGCCATCGATACCATAGATTAACCATACACCAGCTAATGCGAATGCGATGAAAGTAATTAATGAGGTAATGTACGTTGTTTTACGAGTACGCTCATGTAATTCACCAGTTGTACGCATTTGAAGATAACTTGCACCATGTGCAACAATCATCATTAAACTAACCACACCCGCTAATAAACCGTATGGGTTTAACAGACTTAACAGGTTGATCAGCGCATTAGTCGTACCATTATAAGATACACGTTGCATGCTATCGACTTCTAAAGGTACACCTTGTAACAGGTTACCAAAAGCAACACCGATAACTAATGGTGGAACGAAGCTACCAATAAAGATACCCCAATCCCACATACCACGCCATTTTGGTGATTCTAATTTAGAACGGTAGTCAAAACCTACTGGACGGAAGAACAATGCAGCCAGTACGAAGATCATACCAAAATAGAAACCAGAGAATGCCGCAGCATATACCATTGGCCATGCAGCGAATAATGCACCACCTGCTGTGATTAACCATACTTGGTTACCATCCCAGTGAGGTGCAACAGAGTTAATCAAAATACGGCGTTCAGTGTCATCTTTCGCAATAACGCGTAGTAACACACCAACACCCATATCAAAACCGTCAGTGACTGCAAAGCCAATTAGTAAGATACCAATCAGTAGCCACCAAACAAATCGCAATACTTCATAATCAAACATAGTGGACTCCTGTGTTACTTACTTTGAGAAGAAGCTGTCTTCTGTTCAAAGTGATAGCGACCCGTCTTCAGGCTACTCGGCCCAAGGCGACCAAATTTGAACATCAGGAACATTTCGGCAACTAAGAACAGTGTATACAGACCACAGATAAGCCCCATAGATACTAGGATATCAGCCTGTGTCAATGAAGAAGTTGCTACAGCTGTAGGCAGGATTTCACCAATCGCCCATGGTTGACGTCCATATTCTGCAACAAACCAACCTGCTTCAACTGCGATCCATGGTAATGGAATACTAAACAGTGCAGCACGCAGTAACCATTTATAGTTACCAATACGGTTAGACAGAACTGTCCAGAAGGAGATCGCAACAACTAGTAACATTAGGAAGCCTGCGGCAACCATGATACGGAACGACCAGAACAGTGGGGCGACATTAGGAATAGTGTCTTTTGCAGCAGATTTGATTTGCTCTTCTGTTGCATCAACAACTTTATCAGTATAACGCTTCAGTAATAAGCCGTAGCCTAAATCTTGTTTAGTATCATTAAATGCTGCACGAATAGCAGGATCAGTATTACCTGCGCGTAATTCGCTTAATAATTCGTAAGCTTTCATACCATTACGAATACGAACTTCGTGCTGACTCATCAGATCATTAAGACCTAATACAGGTGTGTCGAAAGAACGCGTTGCAATAATACCCATGACATAAGGGATTTGTAATGCAAACGAGTTTTCCATTTTTTCTTGATTAGGGAATGCAATCAGATTAAATGCGGCTGGAGCGGGTTCTGTGTGCCATTCACCTTCAATCGCAGCCAATTTGGTTTTCTGTACGTCACCCATTTCGTAACCAGATTCATCACCCAGCACGATAACAGATAATACAGCTGCGATACCAAAAGTAGCAGCAACTGCGAAAGAACGTTTTGCAAAACCGATATCACGACCTTTGAGCAGGTAGTAAGAGCTGATACCCAGAACAAAGAATGCACCAGTACAATAACCAGCAGCAACGGTGTGAACAAATTTAACTTGAGCGACAGGGTTTAAAACCAGATCAGCAAAACTCAACATTTCCATTCGCATGGTTTCAAAGTTGAAGTCTGCAGCGACAGGGTTTTGCATCCAACCATTCGCAACAAGGATCCACAGAGCAGAGAAGTTAGAACCGAAAGCAACTAACCAAGTTACCATCAAGTGTTGCTTCTTACCTAAGCGATCCCAACCAAAGAAGAACAACCCGACGAAAGTTGATTCTAAGAAGAACGCCATTAAACCTTCGATTGCTAAAGGTGCACCGAAGATATCACCGACGTAATGAGAGAAATATGACCAGTTAGTACCAAATTGGAACTCCATGGTCAATCCAGTTGCGACACCCAGAGCAAAGTTAATACCAAATAACTTACCCCAGAACTTTGTCATATCTTTGTAAACTTGTTTACCCGACAGAACATATATCGTTTCCATGATTGCCAGCATAAACGCCATACCCAGCGTTAATGGGACAAACAGGAAGTGATACATTGCTGTTAAGGCAAACTGTAACCGTGACAGTTCGACAATATCAAACATCTTGACTCCTTGCTCCTAGCAGGAAGACACCGACTTGCGGCAACCCGACTTTATTAAATTATAAAGCCTCATAACTACCAGCAATAAATGCCTCTAAAAACAACAACGAATATTAAAGACCAAAAACACAATACCTTACAAATAGTACGCTTATATTTACATATAATAAATATATTTTGCGTGACCCAGATTTGAATTTTGAGCTTAGGTCAACAATACGACTTTTAGGTTTGTAACAGCATATTTGATCGTGTGCCAATTTAAGCATATTCAGAAATTTTTTCCACAATTAATAACTTGACCCACATCAAAAAAACACTTTAATGTTAACTAGTTGCGAATAAATTACCCAATAGTTACCATTGTGTTAATGCAATGTTGTTTTTATTTTTGAGTATTATTTACCTCCTTATAACTTCCATAATAAAATTAACTTTTTATTTTCATAAAAGACTTAAAAATAAACACTTTTAATTGTGTTTTATTAATTTTAATATCAAATTTATTTTTTTGTAGGTAAATAATAAATATTTTAAAAAAATAAGCTATTAATTAATAAGTTGAAATTTACAAAAATGTATATATGAAAAAATACTCTCAATTTTTGATCTAACAAAGATATATGAAAAAGTCTAATCTTGCTTATTTATTCCTAATATTATTTTTTATAACCTCTTTTTTATTCTAAATAAAAGAAGTGCAATAAATCCATATTTTGCTGACAAAACACAAAACAGCCATTTACACAAAAACAAATAACCACAAATAAATCAATCAGATAGATAATTTAAACAAGTCATTCATTGAACAATATGCGAAATAATACGAAAAATTTTTTATTATTTTTTCTTATTTAAACAAAATGTTCTTCGAGATAATACCAACTTCTTATTATCAATTCTTATAACGATAAATAGAACATAATCTGACTTTAATCGTCATTTTGATGTTTTGTATAATAGAAAGGTATTTTTTCCTACCAAAGAGCTTGCCTCCTTCTCTTCTTTATACATTCATTAGCATGCTTAACCGTCTTATATTCTTAGTAAAAATCAGCGTTACAGGGTGATCCTTGTATAAATTTAACGCTAATTATTACGATATTTATAGAAGAACCTAGTATTGAAAACACCATAAAACAAATGTTCATTTTTTCTAGATGACACTCTTTTCATTCAAAACACGTATTTAAAATATTATTTTTAACAATCCAAGAGACTTGTTTATGGTTTTTATCATTATTTTTAGGCTCGACAATAAAGTAAATAAATAGAAAAATGCGTTTTCGCATACAGATCAATTTTTAAAAAAAGATAATATAAAACAACTTATTAGCGTAAATTTAGGCAAGGTATTGATATGTTAATTACAATACTAGCTATTTATATAAGCTGTTAAATGAAACTAGAAATAAAAATGCCAGCTTCTTTTTTGGAAACTGGCATTTTAGATAGTATTAATCTGAAATTATTAACAGAATTGTTACTTACTTGATCAGTGATTTAATTGCTTCACCGATATCAGCTAAGCTACGGACAGTTTTCACACCAGCAGCTTCAAGAGCAGCAAATTTCTCGTCTGCGGTACCCTTACCACCAGCAATAATTGCACCCGCATGTCCCATACGTTTGCCTTTAGGCGCTGTTACACCAGCAATATAGCCGACAACAGGCTTAGTAACGTGATCTTTGATATAAGCAGCCGCTTCTTCTTCCGCTGTACCACCAATCTCACCGATCATTACAATCGCTTCTGTTTGTGGATCTTCTTGGAAAAGCTTCAGAATATCAATAAAGTTAGAACCCGGAATTGGGTCACCACCAATACCAACACAAGTTGATTGACCTAAGCCAACGTCTGTTGTTTGCTTAACAGCTTCATAAGTTAATGTACCTGAACGAGATACAATACCTACTTTACCTGGTAAGTGAATGTGGCCAGGCATAATACCAATCTTACATTCACCTGGAGTGATAACACCTGGGCAGTTAGGGCCAATCATACGCACGCCAGCTTCATCTAATTTCACTTTAACAGTCAGCATATCCAGCGTAGGAATACCTTCAGTAATAGTAATAATTAGTTTGATGCCTGCATCAATCGCTTCTAAGATTGAATCTTTACAAAATGGCGCCGGTACATAGATAACTGTCGCAGTTGCACCTGTTGCTTCAACGGCTTCACGCACTGTATTGAATACCGGTAAGCCTAAGTGCGTAGTGCCGCCTTTACCTGGTGTAACACCACCGACCATTTGTGTACCATAAGCAATTGCTTGCTCAGAGTGGAATGTTCCTTGGCTACCAGTAAAACCTTGGCAAATTACTTTGGTGTTTTTATCGATTAAAATAGACATTATTTTGCCTCCGCTGCTGCAACAACTTGTTTCGCGGCATCAGTTAAGCTTTTAGCTGCGATAATATTTAATCCACTATCCGCTAATTTTTTGGTGCCTAACTCTGCATTGTTTCCTTCGAGACGAACAACCACAGGAACATTAACGCCAACTTCTTCAACTGCGCCAATAATACCGTCTGCGATTAAGTCACAACGAACAATACCGCCGAAAATGTTGACTAATACAGCACTGACATTTTCATCTGACAAAATAATTTTAAATGCTTCAGTTACACGCTCTTTTGTTGCACCACCACCTACATCGAGGAAGTTAGCGGGTTCGCCACCGTGAAGTTTAACAATATCCATAGTACCCATTGCTAAACCTGCACCATTGACCATGCAACCAATGTTGCCATCTAATGCAACGTAGTTCAGTTCCCACTGTGCCGCTTGTGCTTCACGAGGATCTTCTTGTGAAGGATCGTGCATTTCACGCATTTCTGGTTGACGATACAACGCGTTGCTATCTACACCTAATTTACCATCAAGACAAATCAGATCGTCTTCTTTAGTGATAACCAAAGGGTTAATTTCAATTAGCGCAAGATCACGCTCTAAGAAAATAGAGGCTAATCCCATAAAGATCTTAGCAAATTGACTGACTTGCTTGCCTTTTAAACCCAGTTTAAATGCTAATTCTCGCCCCTGATAAGGCATAGGGCCTGTCAGTGGATCAATAATTGCGCGATGAATAAGTTCTGGCGTTTCTTCCGCCACTTTTTCGATTTCAACGCCGCCTTCTGTTGAGGCCATAAAGACAACGCGACGGGTACCACGGTCAACAACCGCACCAAGATAAAGTTCTTTAGCAATATCAGTTGCTGCTTCAACCAAAATCTGTGTAACAGGCTGACCATTAGCATCTGTTTGATAAGTGACTAAACGTTTGCCTAACCATTGTTCAGCAAATGCGCGGATCTCTTCTTTAGATTTAACGACTTTTACGCCGCCCGCTTTACCACGTCCACCCGCGTGAACCTGACATTTCACGACCCAAGGGCCTTGACCGATTTTTGATGCAGCTTCTTCTGCCTCACGCGGTGTAGTGCAGGCGAAACCAGCAGGTGCTGGTAATCCATACCGTGTGAAAAGCTGTTTTGCCTGATACTCGTGTAAATTCATGATGTTCTATCCATAATCTTGTTGAAAGTCGGGCTTTCTTATTTTTTTGACTATAAGCCAGTAAAATCTGGCTTCACGAACACACTGTACTTCTTTGATGCTTGTGTCTGTTGCTAAGTAGGCAGGAGGAGCATCTCCTGCCTAAAAGCGATATCTATTACCTATACATCAAGTAATAAACGAGCTGGATCTTCTAGCATCTCTTTAACGGTTACTAAGAAACCGACAGACTCACGACCATCAATTAAACGGTGGTCATAAGACAGAGCCAGATACATCATTGGTAGAATAACAACCTGACCATCTACTGCCATTGGGCGATCTTTAATAGCATGCATCCCTAAAATGGCACTTTGTGGTGGGTTGATAATTGGAGTTGACATTAATGAACCGAAAACACCACCATTTGTGATAGTGAAGTTACCGCCAGTTAAGTCTTCAACAGTTAACTTACCGTCACGACCTTTTACAGCTAATGCTTTGATATTTTTCTCAATATCGGCCATGCTCATTGCATCCGCATCACGTAATACTGGTGTTACCAGACCACGTGGTGTCGATACTGCAATACTGATATCGAAGTAGTTGTGATAAACCACATCAGTGCCATCAATAGAAGCGTTCACTTCTGGATAACGTTTCAGGGCTTCAACAACGGCTTTAATATAGAAAGACATAAAACCTAAACGTACACCGTGACGTTTTTCGAATGCTTCACCATACTGAGCACGTAACTCTTTGATTGGTTGCATGTTGATTTCGTTAAATGTTGTCAACATTGCAGTGGTGTTTTTCGCTTCTAATAAACGTTCTGCTACACGTTTACGTAAACGTGTCATTGGTACACGTTTTTCGCTACGGTGAGATAACGGTGCTTGAGGAACTTCAGCTACCGGTTGTGCCGTTGACTTATTCGCAACATGGCCTTCGATATCTTGGCGAGTTAAACGTCCACCTACACCGCTACCTTTCACATCCGCAGGGTTAATATCGTGTTCAGCCACTAAGCGACGTGCTGTTGGACTTAAGGCATCATTGTTGTCTTTTGCAGCAATATCCGCACTTTGACGCTGTGCTGGCGTACTATCTTGAGCAGGTTTCACATCAGCAGGAATGCCAGTGCTATCACCTAAACGAATACGACCTAGCAATTGGCGTGAACCAACAGTAGCGCCCTCTTCTTCAAGAATGCTTTCTAAAACACCAGCTTCACTTGCAGGAACTTCTAAAACAACTTTATCTGTTTCGATTTCAACCAGCACTTCATCGCGTTGAATGCTATCACCAGGTTTTTTATGCCAAGTTGCGACCGATGCGTCAGCAACTGATTCAGGGAGATCCGGTACTAGAATGTCTACACTACTCATTTTCTATCCTTATTTATTCAACTTTCAGTGCGTCTTCAACCAGAGCTTTTTGTTGCTCCTGATGAACAGAGGTATAACCAACAGCTGGAGAGGCTGATGCAGGACGTCCTGCATAACGTAATGTTGCACCCGTAGGGATCGCATCACGGAAATTATGCTGGCTGCAATACCAAGCTCCCTGATTTAAAGGCTCTTCTTGACACCAAACGAAATCTTTCACATGGGAGTAAGGCGCCAGAATTTGCGCAATATCTTCGTGTGGGAATGGATACAGTTGTTCAATACGAATAATGGCAACGTTGTTTTGTTCATTAGCACGACGCTGTTCTAATAAATCGTAGTAAACCTTACCTGAACACATCACAACACGTTTCACATCAGCTGGTTTTAAATCATCAATTTCACCAATGACCGGTAAGAATTTACCATTGGCTAATTCATCTAACGCAGAAACCGCTAATGGATGACGTAACAGTGATTTTGGTGACATTACGATAAGTGGACGACGCATACCACGTAACGCTTGACGGCGTAACATATGATAAACCTGAGCCGGAGTTGACGGCACACAAACCTGCATATTTTGTTCTGCACACAGTTGCAGATAACGTTCTAAACGTGCAGAGGAGTGCTCTGGGCCTTGGCCTTCATAACCGTGTGGCAACAACATGACTAAACCACACATACGACCCCATTTTTGCTCACCTGAGCTAATGAATTGGTCGATAACCACTTGAGCAACGTTTGCGAAGTCACCAAATTGTGCTTCCCAAATCGTTAAACCACGAGGTTCTGTTGTGGCATAACCATATTCAAATGCAAGTACTGCTTCTTCTGTTAATACAGAGTCCCAGACATTAAATTGTCCTTGAGCATTATGAACATTAGCTAATGGTACATAAACAGAGCCATTTGTTTGGTTATGAATAACGGCATGGCGATGGAAGAATGTGCCGCGTCCCGCATCTTCACCAGAAAGTCGAATGGTGATACCTTGATCAACTAAAGTTGCATACGCTAATGTTTCTGCTGCACCCCAGTCGAGTAGTTTCTCTCCTTCAGCCATAGCAGCACGGTCAGCATAAATTTTCTCAACCCGAGACTGCATCACGATTTCTGAAGGAACGGTACTCACACGACGCGCTAAATCTTGTAAACGCGTTTTCTCTACTTTATGTGGATACTCTTCATTCCATTCGTGATTTAAATACGGTTCCCATGTGTAAGAATGCAGACCCATTGGACGATATTCTTCAACAACACAATCCCCCCGATCCAACGCATCGCGATAGAGATTAACCATCTCTGTCACATCATTGGCATCAAGCAATGATTGAGCAACCAGTTTATCCGCATAAATTTTACGTGGTGTTGGGTGTTTTTTGATTTTTTGATACATCAGAGGCTGAGTCGCATTTGGCTCATCCGCTTCGTTGTGACCATGACGACGGTAACAAACGAGATCAATCATAACATCGCGTTTAAAGGTATTACGGAAATCTAATGCTAGGCGAGTGACAAAAGCAACCGCTTCAGGATCATCTGCATTAACGTGGAAAATTGGTGCCTGAACCATTTTCACAATATCAGTACAGTATTGTGTTGAACGGGCATCTTTTGGATTTGAAGTCGTAAAACCAACTTGGTTATTGATAACAATACGAACTGTACCACCGACTTCATAGCCACGCGCTTGAGACATATTCAGGGTTTCTTGCACAACACCTTGACCTGTCACCGCCGCATCACCATGAATAGTGATAGGAAGAACCATATTGCTACGCGCTTCATCTAAGCGATCTCGACGAGCACGAACAGAACCAATGACAACTGGGCTAACAATCTCTAGGTGAGATGGGTTAAAAGCTAATGCGAGATGAACTTGAGCGCCTTCAGTCGCAAAATCAGATGAGAAACCTTGGTGATATTTAACGTCACCTGTTCCCAAATGTTCTTTATGAATACCCGCAAATTCATCAAATAAATCAGCCGGTTTTTTACCTAAGATATTAACCAGCACGTTTAAACGTCCGCGGTGCGCCATACCAAGAACCACTTCACGAGTGTCTTGTTTACCAGCATGGCGGATTAAATCTTTTAACATCGGAACTAATGCATCACCACCTTCTAAAGAGAAGCGTTTTGCACCTGGGAATTTCGCGCCTAAATAGCGCTCTAAACCTTCAGCTGCGGTTAGCTCTGTCAGGAAGCGTAACTTTTCTTCTTTAGTGAATTGGTCTGCTACATTCACTGATTCTAAACGTTGTTGTATCCAGCGTTTTTCTTCAGTATTAGTGATATGCATATATTCAGCACCGATTGAACCACAGTAAATGCGTTTCAGTGCTTCATATAAATCACCTAACTTCATCGTTTCTTTGCCGATAGCAAAAGAACCGACATTGAAGGTTTCTTCAAAGTCTTCTTTAGTTAGATTATGGAAAGCTGGATCTAAATCTGGCACAGATTCTTGTTTCCATAAACCAAGCGGATCGAGATTAGCGTTTTGGTGACCACGAAAACGGAAGGCATTAATGAGCTGCAAAACTTTCACTTGTTTTGAGTCCATTGCCGGATCGCTTACCGAGGTATGATATCGAGTGGATTCTTTTGCGAGGCGTCTGAAATAGTCGCGGGTTTGAGAATGCGACTGTTCTATGCCTTGACTTGCGGGCAGTTGTTGAAAAATCTCTCTCCAACTTTCGTCAACAGAGTTTGGGTCAGTTAGGTAGTCTTCATAGATATCTTCTATGTAAGACTGATTCTCTCCTGCTAGAAAGGTTGATTCTAGCCAGTCCTTCATTGCGCCGTTCTGCATTATGATCCCTTAAGCTATACAGCTTTAGTTCGCCGTGGATAACTAATACCGTGATTAAACGGTGTCGATTGCAAGGTTCTCTTATGACCCGCTATCTCGCAGGTTCTTTAAATATGGAGCTTTAGCTCTCAAGGAACCTTTAAGCACTGTCTAACAGTGTTTAAAGGTGCCTTACTATTTACCGCAAACGTCTAACTTAGTTTTTCCATTAACCGCCCTAACTATTTTAGGGCGGTTATTATTTTATGCACTACGTTTTAACAACATCGACTTAATATGGCCAATCGCTTTTGTTGGATTGAGTCCTTTAGGACATACGCTGACACAGTTCATGATGCCATGACAACGGAACACACTGAACGCATCGTTAAGATCATCAAGGCGAGATTCTGTTTCTGTATCGCGACTATCAATCAAGAAACGATATGCAGCTAACAATCCAGCAGGTCCGATAAACTTATCTGGATTCCACCAGAATGACGGACAAGAGGTTGAACAACAAGCACAAAGGATACAATCGTAAAGCCCATCAAGCTTTTCACGCTGTTCTGGTGACTGTAAGTTCTCACGAGCAGGAGGATTCTTGCCATTATTAATTAAATACGGACGAATTTTCTCGTACTGTGTATAGAACTGAGTCATATCCACTATTAAATCACGAATTACTGGTAAACCAGGTAACGGTCTGATCACAATTTTCTTACTTCCTTTCTGTAAAGATGAAATAGGTGTGATACAAGCCAAACCATTTTTACCATTCATGTTCACACCATCAGAGCCGCAAACACCTTCACGACAAGAACGACGGAACGATAAGGTAGGATCTTTTTCCTTTAATTGAATTAATGCATCCAACAGCATCATGTCACGCCCTTCAGGAACTTCTAGGGTGTAATCTTGCATATGCGGCGCATTATCAACGTCGGGATTGTAACGATAAATCGAAAATTCAAGTTTCATATTTAAGTCTCCGCAACTTCAATAACACCGCTAATTAATATGTACGCACTTTTGGTGGGAAAGCTTCACGCAGTTTTGGCTGCATATTGACTTCACGTCGTGTCATTGTTTCGGTTTGCGGTTGATATAATGTATGACATAACCAGTTCGCATCATCACGTTCTGGGAAATCGAAACGGCTATGGGCTCCACGGCTTTCTGTACGGAAGTTTGCAGATACCGCGGTGGCATAAGCTGTTTCCATCAAGTTATCTAATTCTAAGCATTCAATACGCTGTGTATTGAATTCACTTGAATTATCATCCAGTCGTGCATTTTGTAAGCGCTCACGAATCACTTTCAGTTCTTCTAAGCCTTTTGCCATTGCATCACCTTCACGGAATACCGAGAAGTTATGCTGCATACAAGATTGCAGTGCTTTACGGATTTCAACTGGATCTTCACCAGAACGGTTATTTTCCCAGCGATTTAAGCGAGTTAATGCGGCTTCAATATCAGAATCGCTCGCATCACGCATTGTGCCTTGTTCCATCAGTGATTCTTTTAAGTGCACCCCTGCTGAACGACCAAATACAACGAGGTCTAACAGCGAGTTACCGCCTAAGCGGTTTGCACCATGAACAGATACACAAGCAATTTCACCGACTGCGAACAGTCCAGGAATAACCACGTCCTCGCCTTTCTCGTTCACACGAATAGCTTGACCCGTTACTTTTGTTGGAATACCCCCCATCATATAGTGACAAGTAGGTATAACAGGGATTGGCTCTTTAACTGGGTCAACGTGTGCGAAAGTACGAGAAAGATCAAGAATACCTGGTAAACGAGACTCAAGAACTTCTTTACCGAGGTGATCAAGTTTCAATTTCGCATGAGGTCCCCAAGGACCATCACAACCACGACCTTCACGAATTTCGATCATAATAGAACGAGCAACCACATCGCGGCCGGCAAGATCTTTGGCGTTTGGTGCATAACGTTCCATAAAGCGTTCACCGTCTTTATTTAACAGATATCCGCCTTCACCACGACAACCTTCGGTCACCAATACGCCCGCACCCGCAATACCGGTTGGGTGGAATTGCCACATTTCCATATCTTGCAGAGGAACACCTGCGCGAACCGCCATGCCGACACCATCACCTGTGTTGATATGCGCATTTGTAGTTGACTGGTAAATACGACCCGCACCGCCAGTCGCTAAAATCGTGGCATTTGCTTTGAAATAAACAACTTCACCCGTTTCGATACAAATTGCAGTACATCCAACAATATCGCCATCTTGGTTTTTCACTAGATCCAGTGAATACCACTCTGAAAAGATGGTTGTGTGATTTTTTAAATTTTGCTGATAAAGGGTATGCAATAATGCATGTCCAGTACGGTCAGCAGCAGCCGCTGTACGCGCAGCTTGTTCACCACCAAAGTTTTTTGACTGACCACCAAATGGACGCTGATAAATACGACCATCATCTAGTCGAGAAAATGGGAGCCCCATATGTTCCAACTCTAAAATTGCTTCAGGGCCGGTTTTACACATATATTCGATAGCATCTTGGTCACCAATATAATCGGAACCTTTTACCGTATCGTACATGTGCCATTCCCAGTTATCCTCATGAGTATTACCTAGCGCAACAGTAATACCACCTTGAGCGGAAACAGTATGAGAACGAGTGGGAAAAACTTTAGAAATCAGTGCACAAGACAGACCCATTTGAGAAATCTGTAAAGCGGCACGCATACCGGCACCACCCGCACCAATAACAACAGCATCAAACTCTCTTACTGGCAGATTCATTACACACCCCACACCACAATTGTTCCATAAATAAGATAAACCAACAGCGCAACAACAATAATCAGTTGTAAAGTCAGGCGTAATGCCAGCGGTTTAATATAGTCCGTTAACACTTGCCACATTCCTATCCACGCGTGAATAAGAATAGAAAGCAACGTCAAGATGGTGAACACTTTGGTTAAGGATGAGCTAAAGAACCCACGCCATACCTCATAGGTAATTTCTGTTGTAGCAATAAATCCCACAAGATAAAGAACATATAAAACGATAATAATGGCTGAAGCACGCAGAAATAACCAATCCTGTATGCCAGTACGGCCTAAAGTAGAAGAATTACTTACCATACTAATACCCCCGCCAATATTGATAAAATTACTGTAATAACCATTGATGCAGCCGCTGAGTTGCGACCGACAATCAAGGTTTCATCAATAAAGCCGAAGTCCATCAACATATGACGAATACCACCACAAATATGGTATGCCAATGCCGTTAGGATGCCCCACAAAATAAATTTTGCGAAGAAACCAGTCATTATTTCAGCCGCTTGCTGAAAACCTTCAGGAGAAGAGAGAGAGGTGCCAAGTAACCACAGTAAGATGCCAACTGCGACTAACATAATAACACCAGAGACACGATGCAAGATCGATGCGATAGCAGGGAGTGGAAACTGTATCGTCTGTAAATCCAGATTGACAGGTCTTTGTTTTTTCACAATTTATGCCCACACAGCTTTTATAATTTTTCCTTCCTCCGGACCTGGATGGAAATCAAACAGCGAATGGGGTACAAAGGCACATTTTAAGTAAAATGTTAAATCCGTCTATTTTACAAAAATTGTGGATTCGTTACGCTGGTTCTCCATACAACAACGGTTCCGGAGACCTGCGCGCAGTATAAGTGCTTCACAAACTTATTACAATTACCACACAACTTGTGTGCCCGACATTTGCCTCGAACAGTGAGAAGGATCACTATTTAATACATCCGATGCAAAAATGATTATCATTTTTGACACATGCACAACATTTTCATTACATTTACTGCATAATTTTAATGTTTATGTTTTTTTTGTGCGCAAACACGCTTCCAGAAACCTCAAACTTATGTAAAAGTGTTGTCAGTACTAATTCTAAGTGCATTGCATAAAAAAGCACCTAAAAAACATAACATCAAAAGCTCCTTAACATAAGTGACACACTATAGACCTAGATATGACGGGCATTAAGTAAAACTCGGCTGGGTACCTTACATCAACTATAGTTTCACTATCGAAGTGCATCTTTATGAAGATACCCTCGACTTTGTTAGGAGACATATAAGCGCTAAGGAGATTATAAATGGCTGATAACAAAGCTAAGCTAACGATTGCTGAAACATCTGTAGACTTGGACGTTCTATCCCCTACACTCGGTTCCAAAGTTATTGATATTCGTACTCTCGGCTCCAAAGGTTATTACACCTATGATCCTGGCTTTACCTCAACCGCCTCTTGTGAGTCAAAAATCACTTTTATTGATGGTGATAACGGTATTTTACTTCACCGTGGTTTCCCTATCGGGCAATTAGCGACTGAATCAACATACTTGGAAGTCTGTTATATCCTGCTGTACGGTGAAGCACCGACACAGGAGCAATACGATAAATTTAAAACCACAGTGACACGTCACACCATGATCCATGAACAAATTACCCGACTGTTCAATGGGTTCCGTCGTGATTCACACCCAATGGCCGTGCTGTGTGGTGTTACAGGTGCTTTAGCTGCGTTCTATCACGATGCATTGGATGTCAGTAATCCGGTTCACCGTGATATTACGGCTTACCGCCTGCTCTCTAAAATGCCAACAGTGGCAGCGATGTGTTACAAATATTCGATTGGTCAACCTTTCGTTTATCCAAGAAATGACCTCTCCTATGCAGGTAACTTTTTGCATATGATGTTTGCAACACCATGCGAAGAGTATATTGTTAACCCAGTACTTGAACGCGCAATGGATAGAATTTTCATCCTTCACGCAGATCACGAGCAAAATGCATCAACTTCGACTGTGCGTACAGCTGGTTCTTCTGGTGCAAACCCATTTGCATGTATCGCAGCAGGTATCGCGTCACTTTGGGGACCCGCTCACGGTGGTGCTAACGAAGCTTGTCTACGTATGCTGGAAGAGATCAAAACGGTTGAACACATTCCTGAATTTATTAAACGAGCAAAAGATAAAAATGACTCCTTCCGTTTAATGGGCTTTGGTCACCGTGTTTACAAAAACTACGATCCTCGTGCAACAGTAATGCGTGAGACCTGTCATGAAGTGTTAAAAGAATTAAACCTCAATGACAGCTTGCTTGAAGTGGCGATGGAATTAGAACGTATTGCTCTAAACGATCCGTATTTTATTGAGAAAAAACTGTATCCTAACGTTGATTTCTACTCTGGTATTATCCTGAAAGCGTTAGGTATTCCATCCAATATGTTTACGGTTATTTTTGCGATTGCACGTACAATTGGCTGGATTGCTCACTGGAATGAAATGCACGAAGATGGTCTGAAAATTGCGCGTCCTCGTCAGCTGTATACTGGTTATGATGAGCGCGATTTTAAAAGTGAAATTAAAAAGAAATAATTGATTTTTTTATTAATTATCCTTGTTAAGCCCCGATTAAATCGGGGCTTTATGTTTTAAAGTTATCGATAAAATCGATCAGCTTTTCAAATATTCTTGTGGTGTCTGACCTGTCATTTTCTTAAAAAAGGTAATAAAGGCACTGTCACTGGCAAATCCTAATATCTGACTAATATCTATATAACGATGATGAGTAGCTAATAATTCAATGGCTTTCATTAATCGCCACTGTTGACGCCATTGCTGGTAACTTAAGCCTGTTTCTTTATAAAATAAGCGTGTGATCGTTTTCTCACTCGCTCCCACATACTTTGCCATTTCTTGTAACGGTGGCGGCAAATCATCAAATGATAAACGTTTTAATCGCCTATCTTTCGGCATAAATAAATGATTAGGTTGTCGTTGAGCCTGCGTGATTTCATCAAAGAAAACCGCCAATAAATTGGCGTAGCGCCCTTCTTCCCATTGTGTATCAAAATCAGCTACAGAAATACGCTCAAGAATTTCTCGTAAAAGAGGAGAAAGCGTAAATATCTCACTCTCACTTGGAAATTTATCATGATATTTATCGGAAATATAAACAGAGCGATATCCCACAGAGGCATACATTTCGACTCGATGTTCCAATTTTGCGGGGATCCACGCAATTCTCATAGGGGGTAAAACAGAAACCCGAGAGGCTAAAGTAATTCGCATGCATCCTGACTGCGTAAATAATAATTGTCCTCTATCATGAGAATGAAATCCTGAATCGTGCTTTCCCATTTCTGCTGCAATACCCACAACTGATGCAAGATGCTCTTCTGGCACAAAGTGGTCGTATTGATTAAGCCAAGCCATCACTTGTCCTATTTGAAAAATAATATGTCTTTATGTTTATAACAAGACATTCATTATCTCTGTATTCTGCTCATCAAGATTTAAGGATGTAGGATAAAAAGATGAACAAAAAACTCTCTTTATGGTTAGCAATTGCGTTAATGATGTTTCCACAAATTGCAGAAACCATTTATAGCCCAGCACTTACTGATATTGCAAACGGCTTTCATGTCAATGCAAACGAGGCTGGACAAACACTTTCGCTCTATTTCTTTGCATTTGCATTGGGGGTCATTATATGGGGTCGGTTATGTGATGTCATTGGTCGTCGTCCGACAATGTTAGCTGGGTTGTTTATTTATGCTATTGCTTGTCTTGGTGTTTTCATGACACAAGATTTTTCAGTCTTACTTGGATTGCGCATGCTTTCCGCTTTTGGTGCTGCGGTAGGCTCAGTAGGTACACAAACCATTATGCGTGATGTCTATAGTGGCGATGAATTAGCAAAAGTATTCTCAGTTATGGGAGCCGCTATCGCATTAAGCCCGGCAATAGGTATGTTAAGTGGTTCATTATTAGTGAGTTATGCAGGCTACCAAGGCGTATTTAGTGGCCTAGCCCTTCTTGCCTTGATTTTACTGTTATGGAGTGCTTTTGCTTTACCTGAAAGTCGCCCTGAAACAATAAAAACAGCCCCATTAGGAGAAACGGCAATAAAAATGCTTAAGGATATGCAAATTGCTAAAACTGTATTATTAATTGCCTTTTTTAATATCAGCCTTTTTGCTTATTATCAGTTAGCACCTTTTATGTTTGATAAACAAGGTTATAGCGCAAGCACCTTTGGATATAGTGGCATTGTGTTAGCAATAGGTGTCGGTATTGGCTCTTATATTAATAAAGCATTATTAAATCATCATTGGTCATGTGGAAAATTAGTTTTACTTGCCAGCTTTATTGCATTAGTAAGTGCTGCGGGTGTTTATTTTTTACGTGACCACATTAGCTTTATTATCCCAATGATGACGAGTGTTATTGCTTATGGCATTGCTATTCCAAATATCTTAGCCACAGCATTAGCACAATATA
The DNA here is from genome assembly GCF_003144445.1 of Proteus sp. TJ1640. Taxonomy (NCBI): domain Bacteria; kingdom Pseudomonadati; phylum Pseudomonadota; class Gammaproteobacteria; order Enterobacterales; family Morganellaceae; genus Proteus; species Proteus sp. TJ1640. The sequence goes on along the minus strand of NZ_PENY01000034.1, from coordinate 24,380 downwards.
AAGATCGTTTAGGCACTGCGGGGGCATTATTAGGCTTGTTCTACTATTTGTTAATTGGTGGCGGGCTCGCACTTGCAGGATGGGGACAAGATTTAGCCATCACCTTGCTGATTTGTAGCCTCGGCTCCTTGTTGTTGTCTTTCTCTCGCCAAACAACTAAATAATAATTTATCCCGTATTCCTAAAAGGTACGGGATTTTCTCTTACAATTGATCTTATTTTCCGCTGTTATTTTTTTAATCAATTTAGCTAAGTGTTAACGCTTATTTTGTTAAACAGACAATTCTTAAATTTTTCAAATACCACAAAAAATGCCTTTATTATCACTTCTTCATTTTCAGCACTTTTTCCTGATATAACGTTTTATATATTGCAGAATTGAATATTAATAAAGCTAGGTTAGCTTTTTTAGCGTTTACATCTATAAATTTAACAAATGATATACCTTGCTTTCGTTTCCAACAGTGATAATCAAATTGTTCGTTTCGCTATTTCATGGTAAAAAAAACTGTTTATCCATACATAGCTTAAGGAACTGGCGTGATAAAAAAAATCTTAGACATTTTCCCTATTTTTGGGAAAAAAGACGTCGATATTACTGAGAAATATCTCCAAGAATCTCTTGTACTACTTGCTATATTTGATGAAGGATTACCTAAACGTGCATTAGATTATGTACTTACAGGCAAAAACCCTGAAATTCTTTTTGAATTAAATAAACTGGATGCAGCAAAAGCAGCCGTTTATTTTCATCGTGCAGGAACATTAGAATGGTGGTATGCCAGTAATATTGATACAGGAAAATATAGTAAAGTTATCACCCAAGGCCTTAATGCCCGCCATAAGCTTTACTCTAAAGTTGGCGAAAGCTTTTCCTTAGAACAAGTCGCTCGTTATGCAAAAGTCATTGCAGCCGCATGTCAAGATATCAATATCAAAGTGACAACAACTGAAGTGCCAACTTGGGTTATTTACCTGTTAGTTGATGCATTTTACACCACTTATGATAATGCACGAAATCTTAATTTAGAGCATCGTAAACATTGGAGTATGGAATTTATCGCTAATATGGTCGAAGCAGAGGCCAATATTGCAGGCGAAAATGCATTATTCGCACTATTTGATAGAAAAGATATCTCTGAATATTATGCTTCTAATCTTAAGCGTATTTATGAACTTCATGATTTAAAAGATTATCTCCTTTCACATCAAGAATTTATTAGAACAGAATTAATTGAAAAACTATCAGCAAATGGTTTAGTTGAGCTCATTAACTATCTAAATAAAAATACGATATTACGCGATACTTTTGCAGATATTATTGTTTTACTTGCCACCAGTAACTTAAAAACCGTTAAGAAAACCGCAGAGCCAATTTTAAATACCTTACCGGCTGAAATTGTAAAAGAAAATTTAACCCATGTTTTAATGAATGGTACACCAAAACAACGTACACAAGCGGCTGATTTATTTGCTCGCCAAGGTGAAAACCGTGATGTACTTGAAGAAGCGTTAAAACATGAAACCTCAAAAGCAGTCATCAAAAGTATTGAAAGTGCCCTACAACGCTTTAGCATTGCTGATAATGCAAACACTGTTGATGCCATCGAAGCACCTGATTTTACGCCATTAGAAGATACACCATTACCCGATAGTGCCCGTGATATGATGGTCAATAACTTCAATGAAATGTTAGCTAAAGCGAAAGAAAATGCTGAACGCGAAATTGAAGAAAATAAAACATCGAAGCACTCTTATAATTGGGCACAACGTCATTATAAAGATTTATCTAAGATTGATGAAAAACAATGTCGTGCATTAGTTGATAAACTCAACAGTGGGCAAGGCACTATTCAGTCAAATGAAATCCAAATTATTAAACACAAAAATCGTATTCCTAATTTGCCAGAATACACATTCTTTCATGCTGTGCGTGTGATAACCAACAACCGCCAACATGCCGATCACTTCTCCTCTCACTACTTTAATGGTGATATTCCTGAGCGTTTATTTAGTGATATTGAATTACGACAAGTTGAAAATGTATTAGAAAGATGTGGCTTCAAACGTGCAGCCCGTGTCACAGCGGCACTATGCTTAGAATCCTATCAAGATGGTTTACGCCGTTTTCGTAAACCAGAACAAATTTGGCCTTTCTTCTCTCAACATACTGATTATATTGCAGAAGCCCTAAACTTAATGCCAAACCAAAGTGAACATCGTTATCGTCAATTTGAAACATCACAAGGTATAGAAGTATTAGGTCGTTTCCCAACCATTCCCGCACAATTTGTTCCGCGCATCATGGAATTGGCATTAGGCGAAAATAAAACACACCGCGTTTCTGCACAAAAATTATTAGAAACTCTGCCTAATATTCATTTAAGTGCACAAGAAGGATTAACCTCAAGTAAACAAGAGATCCGTGTTACAGCCATTGAATGGCTAGCTCGCTTAAATAATCCGGATTCCTTACCTGCGCTTAATGCCTTATTGAAAAAAGAGAAACGCGAAGTAGTGCGAGCTTCTTTACTCACTGCATTAGAGCAATTAGGTGAAGACATTTCGAGCTATTTATCACCAAAAACATTATTAGCAGAAGCTGAAAAAGGCCTTAAAGCCAAAGTACCAGCAAGCCTTGCTTGGTTTAATTTTGAGGCAATTCCTGCACTCACATGGGAAAATAAAAAAGCGGTTGATCCCGCGATTATTCGTTGGTGGATTATTCTGGCAGTAAAATTAAAAATGCCAGGAGGCAACGCGCTATTACAACGTTATATCGGCCTGCTTTCTACAGATAGCCAACATAAACTTTCTAGCTTTATTCTGCATACCTTCGTTGCTCAGGATATTAAAGGGCCATCACTGGAAGAAGCAATGATAGAAGCGCAACGTGAAGCGCCGGGACGTTTAAGCAATTATCAAAACTGGGCGAAGCGTTATCCTGAATATTACGCTAAATATGAAAACTACACTTTAGAGCAAGTAATTGAAGAGATTAAAAACGAGGTATTACGTCGTTATTTAGGCTCTGCAATCAGTGATAAAGGTATGTTAGCGCTTATCTGTGGGATTGAAGGTCATGTTGCGGTATCTGTACTACGCAACTATATGCGCGATCATTATCAGCGTCGTGCGCAAATTGAAGCGATGATTGATGCGGTTGCTTCAAGCAATGATCCTATTATCATCCAACTTCTTCTTTCGTTATCTCGTCGCTATCGCACTGCATCTGTTCAGGAAAAAGCCCGTCATTTAGTTACGCAAATCGCAGAGCGTAATGGCTGGAGTGCAGATGAATTAGCCGATAGAACTATTCCAACCGCAGGTTTTGATGATACCGGAACATTAGTGCTGGAATATGGTGAACGTATTTTCACTGCAAAAATGGATGCAAAACAAAAACTTGTTCTATTTAATCCAGAAGGAAAAGAAGTTAAAGCGTTACCTGCTGCGCGCAAAAATGATGATGCTGAGCTGATTAAAGAAGCGAAAAAACTTTTCACTTCAAGTAAAAAAGAACTTAAACAAGTTATTGAATTACAAAGTGTGCGCTTATATGAAGCCATGTGTGCTCAACGTCAATGGTTAAGTGCAGATTGGCAAGAATATATTTTAGCTCACCCAATTATGCATAAATTAATTGAACAATTAGTTTGGCAGGAAGTTAAAAATGGCGAAGTTATCAATACGTTCCGCCCTTCTGATGACGGCGCATTGCTTAACCTTGAAGATGACGAAGTCACTTTACAAAACGACTCATTTATTCAATTAGCCCACGCGGCATTAGTTAATGAAGATGAACGCAAAGCATGGATTGCTCATTTTAAAGATTACAAAGTGAAGTTCTTATTCTCACAAATGGAACATAAGATCCCAGAGTTAGATCTAACGCAAACAGAAGTTGAAGACCGAAAAGGCTGGATCACAGACACTTTCACTTTACGCGGTATTTTAACCAAAATGGGTTATCAGCGTGGCCCAGCAGAAGATGGAGGTTCGTTCTCCCACTATTACAAATTCTTCTCTAGTTTAAACTACTACGTCAACATCGGTTTCAGTGGTAGCTATGTGCCAGAGGAAAACATTCCTGCTGTCTTATTTGATTTGAGCTTTGAGAAAAATCAGCAAGATTACTGGGATCGCAATAATGTTGAGCTAAAAGAAGTTCCGCCAATTTTATTAGCTGAAAGCTATGCTGATTATCTAAAAATCGCTGAAGCTTGTGCAGGATTTGATCCTGAATGGGAAAAGAAAACACCTTGGTAATAATTAGGGATAACTAGGAAAGAATATGGCTAAAAAAGCACCCGCAGATCAACAAGTAATCAGGGAAAGTGCTGAGGTTCGATTTGCTCAAGAGTTAGAGTGTTTAACAAAAGCAGATGTTAATAATCCTAAACCACAAGGATGGCTTCGCTCTCCTCGAGCTGTACGCCAATTTATTTTAGGTGATGATGCATTAGGCATCACACCTAAGTTTTTCGGCGACGATGCCTTGGTTGATCGCGCGATTGTCACATTATTAGGCAAGCAAGGTTTAATGCTAGTGGGTGAACCAGGTACAGCAAAATCAATGCTCTCAGAGCTTTTTGCTGCCGCCATCAGCGGTGATTCAGGATTAACTATTCAAGGCACTGCGGGCACTACAGAAGATCACATCAAGTACTCATGGAACTATGCGTTGTTATTAGCAGAAGGCCCAACAGAGCGCGCTTTAGTGGGATCACCGCTTTATCAAGGTATGTTACAAGGTAAAATTGTTCGCTTTGAAGAGATAACCCGTTGTCCTCCTGAAATTCAGGACGTACTGGTTTCTTTGATGTCAGAAAAACAGTTAATGATCCCCGAAATGGGTGATGGTGCGCGTATTAGTGCAAAACCTGGGTTTAACCTTATCGGTACCGCAAACTTACGCGATCGTGGTGTTCATGAAATGTCAGCCGCATTAAAGCGCCGTTTTAACTTTGAAACCGTAAAACCTATTCGTGATCCGGCATTTGAAATTAGCTTGATCCAATCACAGCTTGAAAATGAATTAGGCTCTTTAGCTAATGAAGTGACGGTGCCTGCTGATGTAGTGGAATTACTGGTAACCACATTCCAAGAATTACGTTCAGGTAATACACAAGATGGCGGCAATATCAAAACGCCTGATGCAGTTATGTCAACCGCAGAAGCCGTAAACATTGCTTATGCTTGCGCCTTAGAAGCGCATTATTTAGGTGATGGAGTGATGAATGCCGGTGCAATTGCACGCCAATTAATCGGTGTTGTATTAAAAGACAATGCTGATGATATCAAGCGTATTCGTTATTACATGGACAACGTAGCCAGAGAAAGAGCCAGAAACAGTAAAGAGTGGAAAGCGTTCTTTGATGCATCAAAAGAGTTTTGGCAATAACACGCTGAGATTAATTGCTACACAATAAATACATTATTTATCAATTAAAGGCAGAGTTAACTCACTCTGCCTTTTCACCCAGAAAAGGGATCGACACGGTGATGCTACCTTCAATACCTTTGCCAGAAAGAATTGACCAAGCACGACTGAAATGGACGTCGTTACAGCAACAACATCTCTATTTTGCCCCTGTACGCCATCACAGCCCCGCTTGTGCTTATGCGGTTTTATCACTAATTGATTCGGTAAAGCCTGACTATATATTAATTGAAGGCCCTGATACCTTTAATTCTCTTATTCCAAGCCTGACTGATAAAGATACCCTACCTCCCGTAGCTATTATGGGGCAAGCAGAATATTTGCATAATGATGGTAACCAAGAAGGGCGTGAGAAATCACTGCACTCTGCTTATTTTCCATTTTGTGAATATTCTCCTGAATGGCAAGCATTGCGAGGTGGTTTACGCATCAATGCAAAAACACGCTTTATCGATTTGCCATGGGCAGCTCAGGTTAATAACGAAGAGTATAGTGATTCACAAAGTCGTAGCTTACAAAAAGAACGTTATTTAGCCCATAGCCAGTTTATTGCACAATTAGCCAAAAAATGTCATTGCCGTGATCATGATGATGTTTGGGAGCATCTTTTTGAGCTACGCAACATTGAAGCTTTAGCTGATTGGCAAGCCCTCTTTAATGATACCTTTATTTGGTGTGCACTTGCGCGCCTTGATTATGAGCCAGAAGTACTTGAATCAGAAGGTTCTTCGCAACGTGAAGCTCATATGCTCACTCATATTCAAACCATCAAACAACAAGATCCTAATGCCAAGATTTTAATTGTGACAGGAGGATTTCATACCCTTGCATTAATTGAAGGTCTAGCCAATTCACAATCTCACTCTTTCGCCATTTCTAGCACAGAGCAAAAGCAATTCACTAAAATGCAAAGAATGGCCGAAAAAGAACAAGCTTGGCTTATTCGCTACAGTTTTGACCGATTAGATGCACTTAATGGCTATGCTTCTGGTATGCCATCTCCGGCTTTTTATCAACAAGTTTGGCAAAGTTTAATGCAACAACATCATGATAAATTAGAAAATAATGATCTTGCTAAACAACCTACCCAAATTTATCGCAATAAAATGGGGATCGCATTTTTAAGCTCAGTGGCTCAATCTATTAGAGAAAAACAATTTGATAATCCACCTAGCTATTTAGCCGTAAAACTGGCTGCCGAGCAAAGTTTACGCCTTGCTTTACTGAGAGATCACGCTGGTATGGGCCGTTATGATTTGCTTGATGGTTTACAAAGTGCCTTTATTAAGGGCAGTTTAGATGATAGCCAAAGCGAGTTATGGACAGAAATTAAAACCTGTTTTTCAGGCTATCTCTTAGGCAAAATTCCATTAGGTACGGCAACGCCTCCTTTAGTCAATGAAACCTATGAGCGTGCTAGAGCGTTTCGCTTCAAACTGGATGATACATTAGCAAAAACCACTAAGTGTGATGTTTACCGCAACCCGCAACATCGCTTAAGAAGTCGTTTTTTACATTTACTGGCTTTCTTAGAAATTCACTTTGCACATCGAATCAATGGCCCTGACTTTCTTTCTGGTCATCAATTGGATTTATTATTTGAAGAGTGGCAGTACGCTTGGACACCTAATGTGGAAGGCGAGCTGATTTCATTATCAGAGAAAGGCTCACAACTTGAAGCTATCGCCTTAACTAAGTTGTTATCGATGGAAAAACAGCTTGAGGAGCAAGGGCAAAGCCGTTCAAGTCAAAGTGCCGTCACGTTATTAACACAAGCGGCATTAATTGGCCTCCACCAGCGCATTCCATCACTCTTTAAACTGTTAGATAGCTATATTCAGCAAGATTTTCGCCTTGAGTCATTAACTCAATGTGGACATAAATTGATCCATTTATGGCGAGGTCGCCAATATCTTGATATTACTGATGAGCTAGCACTGGAAAATCGACTACATCAAGTTATTCCACAAGCTTTCTTTTGCTTAGAACAACTCGCTCAAGGTGATGAACAACAACAAGAAAGCAATTTACAAGCTTTGCTCTCTTTACGTGAACTGATTGAATTTATGCCATCACTCAATAATCCACATGATTACAAAAGTGATTTCTATCAGCAACTCAATCGCCTTGATGGTCAACTAGATGCAGTTCCTTTATTAAAAGGTGCTGTTGATGCATTGCGCTATTTAGGCTCATATATTGATGAAACCACGCTGACAAACGCATTAAATGCCACGTTTAGTACAGGAAGTTCTCCTGAACAAGCTATTGGTTATTTTGTCGGGATGATGCGAACAGCACCAGAGCTTGTGATCCGCTTACCTTTATTGGTTGATCACTTAAATACCTTGTTACAACAATGGGATGAAGAACGTTTTATTCAAATCTTGCCTGATCTGCGTTTTGCATTTAGCCAACTTAATCCCAAGCAAAATGCAGAGCTTGCACAATATATTGCCAACGATATTGGTTTAGATACACAAGCGTTATCATTATGGCAGTCAGAATTCAGTGCTAAACAAATGATTGAAGCCACTAAACTCAATCAAAAACTGCAACAGCGTATAACGGAGCAAGGCATGATTTCTTGGTTTGATACTAAGAAAACAGAGAAAGGAGATAATGCCCATGAGTCAGCATAATGGCGATATGCCTGAAGATAAAATACAACAAGCAAAACGCTGGCGCCTGATTTTAGGTCAATATGCAGATGATGCTCTTGGGCAAGCGACGTTTAATGCTGATGATTTAAAAGTTGAACGCACACTCGACTTTCTCTATCGCCGAGAATATCAGCGCCGAGGGCTTCGCCAAGAACGAGGACGTCATGGCTCACTCGATGCATCGCAACTTACTGCGGTAAACTGGTTAAATCAAGCACGTAAGCTATTCCCTAATAGCACCTTTGAACGTATGCAATCACAAGCTATTGAACGTTATCAAATCAGTAGCTTTCTTAAAGATCCTAATACGTTAAAAGCAATGGAGCCCACAAAAGCGTTAGCCAAAACACTATTAAGCTTACGTGGACGAATGAGCGAAGAAACACGAGATGCGGTTAAAACTATTATTCGCAAAGTGGTTGAAGATATTTTACGTCAAATTCGTAATAATTTTCGCCAATCATTAACAGGTCGTCGTAACCGTTTTAGACGCTCTTTAGTCCCCAATAGTCGTAACTTTGATTGGCGCGCAACTATTGCCGCAAATTTAAAACATTACGATACCCAAAATCGTCGCTTAGTGATTGAAACACCTTATTTTAACTCACGGATGCAACAGCATTTTCCGTGGGATGTGATTCTTTGTGTTGACCAAAGTGCGTCAATGTCTAGTTCCATTATGTATGCGGCTGTTTGTGCCAGTATTTTAGCTTCATTGCCTGCCGTTAATGTCTCTTTAGTGGTTTTTGATACTCAAGTTGTCGATTTATCTCATCTAGCAGACGATCCTGTTGAGGTTTTAATGACCGTACAATTAGGAGGCGGTACTGATATTGCTGGTGCAATGCAATACTGTGAAAGTTTAGTCAAAAACCCTAAACGTACCGTTATTTCACTAATCAGTGACTTTGAAGAAGGTGGCTCATTAAACCGCTTATTAGATTGCACACAACGTCTTAATAGCCAACAAGTTAAATTATTAGGGCTTGCGGCACTTGATGATGAAGCTCAACCTGTTTATGACTCTGCGATTGCACAAAAACTCGCGGACAGAGGTATGCAAGTTGCCGCCTTAACACCAGAACATTTCGCGCAATGGCTAGCAGAGGTAATGCAATGAGTTGGCAAACCGTTTACTTTCATTACGATGAAGATGCGCTCACTGTATTTGCTAATGCAGGATTATTAAGACGCGCAAGAAAAGATGTTGATAACGAAAAAGTATCTCTCACTAATGCCAATACAGGGCAATTCAGTAGTGATGGACAAAATGTTGTTTTACACGAAGCGGGTATTCAACAAGCCAGTTGCGATTGTTCTGCATCTGGTTGCTGTAAACATATTTTAGCCGCCATTTTATGGCTCCAAGCTAATAATAGTGCTGATAATTCAAATAACGATAATAGTGGTGAAATATCATTAGAAGTCATTACTGAGCCTGTTGAAATCGCCCCTCTGTTACCCACATTATTTGCTCTTGATCCAGAAGCATTAATCAAAAAAACGGGTAAACCAGCCTGTCGAGCAGCAATTAAATTAATTGAGCAATGGGAAAATATAACATTCAATCTAGAAGACACAGGAACTCAGTTAAAAATTCAACTTCCTGATGTGAATGAACCTGTTATTTTCTTACAAGCGAGTGGTTACGATGGCATATTATCGCCATTTTCTGACTCACAGAAAAAAGCCTTTCATCTCGCTATCGTGGCTAAATTATTTGAACAACATGCTCAACCATGGACATGGCCTGAAGATTTAATAACGGTGCAATCTTCTAAACGTCCTCTGAATGATGAAGAAATAGCTCTAATTAATACCATTGAACAATTTATTTATGATTTATTACGTCAAGGGCTATCACATATTAGCTTAAGCAGTGCCACACAGTTGCATTTATTAAATATGTCCGCTCGAGCGGAAGGTTTACCTCGTTTAGCGTCTTATTTAAGAACATTAAGCACTCAAGTCAAACTGTTGGCAGAAAGACACTTCACCATGGATGAAAGCAATGTCTTGCGTTTATTAGCCCATATTTCTGCCTATTTATTCCAATTATCTAATGCGACACCAGAACAGTTAAAAGTGTTACGTGGGCAACTTCGTCGTCAATATGATGATAAAAAAAATAGCCTTTCTCTTATTCCAGTTGGGGCAAATTGGTGGACAGCACAAAGTGGCGCATTAGGAGCAACGTTTACCTTTTGGGATAGCGAAGAAAAACAGCTATTACAAGCGACACAAGCGCGCCCTAATCAGCTCGATACCTTGTTTAATCGTTATGGTGTTTGGAACAGTTTGTCATTATGGAAACAAACTGCGGATAAATTAATGCGTCGTCCTTTTTTATTACAAGATCCTCGTATTTCTGATGAAGGAAAACTCGCCACTATTGGTGATAGCTTTGCTCAAAATCAAGCAGATTTTCTTGATATGACGGACTATAACAATTTACAAACTGAGCTAGGCATCAATAATTGGCAAGATTTACCTGATTACTTTGCCCATCAAACAGAAGGGTTTCTTTCCCCTCTTGTTTTGCATATCAAAAACTATAAACCTTTAATTTGGTATGAGGTTGAGCAATGCGTAATTTGGGAAGTATCAGATAATCATGAAAATTCAGCATTCTTGCGCCTCTATTGGGAAGGAACAACACAAAATAATCTAGAAGAGTTGCGCTTTCTTACCAAAAAAGAGTTAGAAATTGTCGCCATCACAGTGCAACCCGTTCGACGTGAACTCAATATAGACTTGTTACCAACGACTATTTGGATAAAAACAGAAAAAGGCATTGAACTGTTTTATCTCGATTTTGACCAATTTCCACGTAAGAAAAAACAATCAGGCTTTATTAGCCGTATTCAAGAATATATGGCTAAACGTAAGCAACAAACAGCAATGCATCACAGTGAACCGACCTTAGCACAAAAGTTCTGTCGCCCTATTTTGTCTGTATTAGAAGCCCAAGCATGTACCGGACGGGAATTACTCTCAGAAATGCAAAAAGAGCAATTAGAAATAAGCAAACACACCGCAGACGATTTAGGGATGACATTAATAGCTGATCAATTAGCTTATTATTTGGCATTAACTTCCCGTGACTCACGGGCGTTATTACAGTTAATTTGGCTATGCGATAATCTGCAACAATTGCAGATCCCGTTACCTATTCAACTTAACGAGTAATTGATATTAGCGAAAAAAGCTATCTCTCTTTAATTTGGGAGATAGCTTTAAATGGGTTTATGCTGGATTATCAATATCAACAAATGTCACATCGAAGTGATGTGTTTGAGCAAGCCATTCACCTAATGCTTTAATACCATAACGCTCTGTCGCATGGTGCCCAGCGGCAAAGAAATGAACGCCCATTTCTCTTGCAATATGAATAGTCTGTTCTGAAACTTCACCTGTTACAAAGGCATCCACACCTTGCTCTGCGGCATCTTGAATAAAGCCTTGTCCGCCCCCCGTACACCACGCAATACTGCGAATAGCGTCAGGTGCATTATCACCACAATGCAATACATTGCGTTGTAACGCTTTTTCTAAACGTGCTTTTAATTCAAGCGGTGTTAAAGGTAAATCAAACACGCCTTTAGGCACTAACGGTAATATTTCACCTTCAACTTTAACGCCCATTTTTAACGCTAATTGAGCATTGTTCCCTAAGATTGGGTGCGCATCTAACGGCAAGTGATAACCAAAAAGATTAATGTCATTGCAAAGTAATGTCTTTAAGCGATTACGCTTCATTGAACGAATAACAACAGGCTCGTTTTTCCAAAAGTAACCATGGTGTACTAAAATGGCATCAGCGTTTAATCGCACAGCCTCATCAAGTAATGCTTGGCTTGCCGTTACACCCGTTACTATTTTTTGAATATGAGGACGTCCTTCAACTTGAAGTCCATTAGGTGCATAATCTTGAAAGTTCTCAATGCTTAACTTTTCATTAATCACCAATTCCAGATCAGTATTCTTCATTTTATTTATTTCCCTGTTATCACGAATGCCACTATTTATATAACAATAAGATAAATAGCATTAGGTTAATAGCCTTCGTTTAAATGACTTATTACTGCTTATTGTAACGTAAAAATTAAAGATTATTTGAAGATAAGGAAAAACAAGAAGGTCGCACTGGAAAGTACTTAAAGCGGGATGAAAATAACGCCCACATTTGCAGGCGTTATTTTATATTCTGTTATTTGTGGCTATTTAGCGCCATTTCTGATTTTGCCAACCAAACGGGTTTATCACTTGTTTTAGACCATACACGATGTATATAGCTATAAAATTGTGCACGTTTAGGATGAAAAATCATAACAGGAAATGCCACAACACCTAGCGCAACAGCACCAGAACGACGGGCTAAAACATGTTTTTTTGTATATTCGTTATAAGCTGGCATAGTGCCCTCCTGTATAGATATTAATTTAATGGTGAAATTTTACCTCATTTGATGAAATTTTACTACTGATCAGACCACTTAATTCGTGCGAAAAATCACCTTTATTTTGCTTGATATGTAATTAAATTTCAGAACGGAAACAAAAAAGAAATATTCAATAAATTTTATTAACAATTGAATAACGATATTTTTACTTATCTTAAATCGTGATAAGTAACACTAGTCATAGGTTACCGAAAAGGTAAAATTTTAAATCAGCGAGGAAATGGGAGGAGATATGGAATATTAAAAAATACAAGTTTACTGCGAAACAAGACAAATTTAGCAGTAAAAGGAAAGGTTAAAGATATTATATATCTAGCTAACTCTTTAAATAAATTAGAATTTTTATTAATAGCAATAAGCACTTTTGCTCTAATTCATCATTATAAAATGTACACACATAGCGTTTAAGATTAAATATGAGTTCTTGTGCTACGGAGCGTTTTATTAAAAAAATCCCTCTATTTAAAGAGGGAGGTAATTTTGATTAAAATATTTTGCTTTATTTCTTAACCGCTTTACCTTTGCCACGTAGAGTTTCAGTTAAGCCTTTCAGAAAATACCTTACCAGCTGATCACCACAATTACGGTAGTTTTTATGTCCTGGTTTACGAAATATCGCACTAAGTTCTGGCTTAGAAACACGGAAGTCTGCAAGCTCATAAATCTTTAGAATATCCACATCTTTTAATTCAAAAGCGACACGCAGTTTTTTTAGGATAATATTATTTGTGATACGCTTTTCAACTTCAGGTGCAGGGAAGTTTTCGTCTTTTCCACGACGATAAAAAATTAGGCCATTTAAAAAATGTCCCATCGCATTATCGTCACACTCGACAAATTCAGGTTCATCGTCTTTTTTCAGCCAACTATTGACTAACTCTTTTGTGACGGTGTAATCGGCTAGTTTCATGATTTCTACGACATGTGCATCACTTAGATCCAGCATGTAACGTACACTGCGTAAAACAAAATTATTTTGCATTATATTGATTATCCGCTTTATTTTTAATTCTAAATCAACCTCAATGATGGATATCAATGCTGTGATCTAAAAATATTCAATAATTAAAAAAATACACTCTACTTTTAGGTAGAGTGTATTCTATATAACTCGTTTATTGCACTAATTTATTTGTTAGCAAAAACATTATTTACTATTTCAATGGCTTCTTTTTCAATTAATTCACGGTGCTCGGGGCCACGGAAGCTTTCACAGTAAATCTTATAGGCTTCTTCAGTACCAGAAGGACGAGCCGCAAACCAACCGTAATCGGTCATCACTTTTAAGCCACCAATTGACGCGCCATTACCTGAAGCATGTGTTAAACGAGCTGTAATTGGGTCGCCAGCTAATGTGCTAGCAGTCACCATTTCAGGGGATAAACGTGACAACAGTGTTTTTTGTTCATGGGTTGCTGATGCTTGAATACGATTATAGCTTGGTGAACCAAAACGTTGTGCTAATTCATTGTAATGTTCTTGCGGATCTTTACCTGTGACGGCTTTCATTTCAGCAGCTAAAAGACATAAAATAATACCGTCTTTATCAGTTGACCATGGTTTACCATTAAAGCGTAAGAAAGATGCACCAGCACTCTCTTCGCCACCAAAGCCAAACTCACCACTAAATAAGCCTTGAACAAACCATTTAAAACCAACAGGCACTTCGACTAGCTCACGACCTAAATCTGCCACAACACGGTCAATCATTGCACTTGAAACCAGTGTTTTACCCACTTTTACATCTTTAGTCCATTGTGGACGATGACGGAAAAGATAGTTAATTGCAGCCGCTAAATAGTGGTTAGGATTCATTAAACCAGACGGTGTCACAATACCATGACGGTCATAATCAGGATCGTTGGCAAAAGCTAAGTCAAATTTATCACGCAGTTGTAATAAACCTTCCATTGCCCATGGTGATGAACAGTCCATACGAATAACGCCATCATGATCGAGCGTCATAAAACGGAATGTCTGATCGACTTGATCGTTAACCAATTCAAGATCAAGACCATAATATTCACCAATGCGTTTCCAGTACTCAATACCGGAACCACCTAATGGATCAACACCTAATTTTAAGCCGGCTTTCTTAATGGCTTCCATATCAACAACGTCACCTAACGCTTTGACATAAGGCATAATTAAGTCTTGAGCTTCAATATAACCACTCGCCAATGCTTCATCATACGAAAGACGCTTGATCCCTGCTAAATTATTTTCAAGCAGTTCATTAGCACGTTTTTCAATAACCGAAGTTAAGTCAGTATCAGCAGGCCCACCATTTGATGGGTTATATTTAATACCGCCATCTTCAGGTGGGTTATGTGATGGCGTGATAACAATGCCATCAGCAATATCTTGATGTGCGTCGTTGTAAGTCAAAATAGAAAAAGAAACTGCCGGTGTGGGTGTATAGCCATTATTTTCTTGAATAATCACTTTCACTTTATTGGCAGCGAGTACTTCTAAAACAGAAATAAACGCAGGCTCTGACAGTCCATGAGTATCTTTACCCACATAACATGGCCCTGTTACTCCATTTTTTGCACGTACTTCAGCAATAGCTTGTGCAATTGCCAAAATATGCGCTTCGTTGAAGCTATGGCGATTTGCACTTCCACGATGACCAGATGTACCAAATTTCACACGATGAGCGTTATTGCTA
Source organism: Proteus sp. TJ1640 (assembly GCF_003144445.1). NCBI lineage: Bacteria > Pseudomonadati > Pseudomonadota > Gammaproteobacteria > Enterobacterales > Morganellaceae > Proteus > Proteus sp. TJ1640. Next base: position 9,141 of record NZ_PENY01000034.1, on the reverse strand, counting down.
GCTTGTGGTTTAAGTGAATAATACTGAGACGTTAATTGCGCCACATTAATCAGATCACTTTGACGAGTATGCTGCCCTGCTCTTGGATGAATTGCCACGAACCTTCTCCTATTAGACATCACAATCACGCTTTAAACAAAAGCCTTTGCAATGCATCAATTAACAATAGTGGTTAGATAGTTCCACACACCTTATCAATCTCATTTGCAGGAAATTGCATATCCTGCATGATGCTTTGTACCATTGTTCTTTTACGCTCTGTGTTCGAGTTAGTAATAACCCAAAACGGCGTACCTGAAATATGGCGCGGTTTTGTATGACGCCCACTATCGAGTAATGTTTGTTCATCACCAGCAAAATAGATGCGTGTTCGTCCATGTACTGTTTCAGCAGATTGAGTAAAAGTAGCACTATCTAGGCTATATAACGTAGAAAGGATCTGTAAAAAACGATCAACTGATTTTGTTTTTTCTGCATAGCTGTCAGATAACAACAGTTCTCGCATTTCACGAACCGGATTTTTTGCTGGTGTAATCGATTTAGGTTCAGCTTCCTGTTTCATAACAGGTGCTTGTACTGACTCAGTGACGACGACTGGTTGTACGGGCTGTTTGGCATCGAGCTTCAGTAGACGCCTTAAAATATCTGAAGCGCTTTCACCGATATGCCTAGTTTCGCTAGCAATATAGCGGTAAAGTTCGTCATCAATTTCTATCTTTTTCATTGCTACCCAGTACTGTTTTCAAAAAAAGTAATTAGGATTATAAGATATAATCTTTAAAAACAAAATAGGTAAAATTTCAATAACTTAAAGAAGATCTATTCAAGATCCTACCGTTTGAAAGGCTAAGCTCGGTATTTATCCTATTGTTTATCTTGGTATCATCTTCTATTCTTTGAACTTATTCACACAAAATCAGTTTTAAATTCAAACATATCACACCACCAACCACCAAATAATATAAAATCCTGACTATTTATTTTTTAGCAATGTTAACATTTCAATTTCTTAAATAACTTTAGAGCATATATCTATAAAATATTATTTTATGGATTTTTATAAATTTATCTTATTAATTATTTCTGAGTTTCATTACTCTTTTATATTATTGCGATAAGTTGGCTTAGCATCTTGTGCATGTCATCATAGAAAAAATCGCAATCATTTTGGTCATTAATATGAAACTCAATACATTATTAAATTATCAATTACACCAACCTGAAACTACACCTGCGCCTGCATCTAATTTACCTATCGTCTTGATCCACGGCCTCTTTGGTGATCTCAATAATTTAGGCGTTTTAAGTCGCGCACTTCGTCAAGATAATACCGTGATACAAATTGATGTGCGTAACCATGGACACTCTCCTCATAGCGAAAGTATGAATTATCAAGATATGGCGCAAGATGTACTTGCATTGCTTGATAATTTAGCTATCCCAAAAGCCATTATTATTGGGCACTCAATGGGAGGCAAAATTGCAATGGCGATGACAGCATTAGCCCCCGAACGTATCGCAAATATTGTTGTGATTGATATGTCTCCTGTTGCTTACAACGTTCGCCGTCATGACAAAATTTTTGCTGCGCTTGAAGCCGTAACAGAAGCTCAAGTCACACGTCGTCAAGATGCTATGGAAATCATGCGCCCTTTTATTGAAGAGGAAGGTGTGATCCAGTTTTTACTCAAATCATTCAAAAATGGTCAGTGGCTATTTAATTTACCTGCAATAAAAAATGCTTATTCAGACATTATTGGCTGGCAAGAGGTGCCTGCTTGGCATCATCCTGTATTATTTATTCGTGGCGGTTTATCACCTTATATTTTAGATGAGTATCGTGAAAATATAGCTCGCCAATTTCCTCTCGCAACCGCCTTTGTTGTCGCAAACACAGGGCATTGGGTGCATTCAGAAAAACCCGATACCGTTATTAAGGCCATTCGTCGTTTTTTAGAAAAAGCTTAATTAATAAACGTTATAGCTTAAAATAACGCCACTGAAAAATAAGAATGTCATAGAGTGTATAATTATTGTGCTTAAAAATAGTGTCTGTTGATAAAAAGACCAAATCACAATAGGTTAAATTCAGGAAGCAGTGGCGAGACATCACTATGTGGGGTATTATTGGGCGTTTCACAATTTAGTCATTGGTATACGCCCTTTCACAGCAAAATTTATGGCAAAAGAACAAACTGATCGCACCACTCTGGATTTGTTCGCAGATGAACGCAGACCTGGGCGACCTAAAACAAACCCGCTTTCTCGGGATGAACAGCTTAGAATTAATAAACGCAATCAATTAAGACGTGATAGAGTCAATGGGTTACGTCGAGTTGAGTTAAAATTAAATGAAGATGCTGTGAATGCTCTCAATGAGTTAGCGACAGAAAGAAACGTCAGTCGTAGTGAACTTATTGAAGAAATATTACTAGAGCAATTGGCGCAAAATCACGCCTTAAAAATGCATCAAAACAAAAATAGCTAGCAGATAAACCACACAAATTCGACAGAATTAGCCTGCTATTTTCGTCAAAATACATTTTTAGTTTTCTATTATGAAAACACAATGCTTATCTTTCACTAGTAATTGTTCAAACACAGACAAATATACTCTAAATATTTTGAAGTGTAGCTAGGTGACAAGTGAATGAGTCACTAGGAACATACAAAAAGTATGTAACTTGTGAGAATAGACGTAGTCAATAACGCTACAATTTGAAATATAACGAATTTAGAATAAAAGAGGTTATCTCACTTTATGGCAATCATAGGAATATTCTTCGGCAGTGATACTGGCAACACAGAAAATATTGCCAAAATGCTTCAAGAAAGACTGGGCGCTGATAATGCCGAAGTTCATGATATTGCAAAATCTAGTCAAGAAGACATCGAAGCGTTCGATATTCTGTTACTAGGTATTCCTACTTGGTATTATGGTGAAGCACAATGTGATTGGGATGATTTTTTCCCAACACTAGAAGATATTGATTTTAATGGTAAGCTTGTTGCACTATTTGGTTGTGGTGACCAAGAAGACTACGCAGAATATTTCTGTGATGCAATGGGTACCATTCGCGATATTATTGAGCCTCGTGGTGCAGTTATCGTCGGACATTGGCCAACTGAAGGTTATCATTTCGAAGCCTCTAAAGGACTTGCTGATGATAATCATTTTATCGGTCTTGCAATTGATGAAGATCGTCAACCAGAATTAACCGAAGAGCGTGTTGACGCTTGGGTTGCTCAAATCAAAGAAGAAATGAGCTTAGACGAAATTCTGGGATAAAATAAATTCTCAATATTGAGAATGATAATTATTCAATGGTGTGCTAAGATAGTGTGATAGGTGGGGTGTTTATTTTTAAATATCATGCCTATAATCAATAAGGTTATTTATTCACCCGAGTATTAATGAATAAAACCTATTTGTGAGCACAAAAATTAAATTCACCATTAGCAACAGGATTAAATCCGCATGACCGACAATAATAAAGCGTTAAAAAATGCTGGGTTAAAAGTTACACTTCCTCGCTTAAAGATCTTGGAAGTGCTCCAGGATCCTGAGTGCCATCATGTCAGTGCTGAAGATCTCTATAAAAAACTCATCGATATCGGTGAAGAGATTGGTCTGGCAACCGTGTATCGCGTCTTAAACCAATTTGACGATGCTGGTATTGTTACCCGTCATAATTTTGAAGGTGGTAAATCAGTATTTGAATTAACTCAACAACACCATCACGATCATTTAATTTGTCTTGATTGTGGTAAAGTTATCGAGTTTACAGATGATGCGATTGAAGTGCGCCAAAGAAACATCGCTGAACGTCATGGTATCAAACTTTCCAATCATAGCCTTTATCTATATGGCCACTGCGCTGAAGGTAATTGTAAAGAAGATAGCCACGCACATGATGAGAAATAATTCATTCTGGATAATCTCTCAGTAAAAAAAAGGAACTGCCAACAGTTCCTTTTTTATTGCCTAAAATCCGAGGATAACTCTACTTAGCTACACTGATGCTGTGTTTAATATGCTTTAAATGAACCACGATAGTAAATGTAACAATGACTAACAATGACCAAGAGCCCCATTTTCCTGCATGTACTGCAGACCAAGCACCCATTTGATTAGGATATTGCCATACACCAAAAAATGTACCGAAATTCTCAGCAAGCCAAATAAAGAAACCTATTAAAACAAAAGCCAATAATAGTGGCATTTTTCGCTCTGTATCATAAGGCGTAAAGTAAACCACACTACGAGCATAAAGACCTAAAATAAAGGCAGTTAAATACCAGCGATAATCGCCGATAAAGTGATGAGAAAAGAAATTAATATAGATAGCGAGCGCAACCAAAGTTGCCATCCAATAAGGTGGATAATGTTCAATTCGTACTTTTAAAAAACGCCATGCTTGAATTAAATAACTTCCTACTGCGGAGTACATAAATCCTGTAAACAAAGGGACTTCCCATAATTTAGTGTAAGCAAAATCAGGGTATTTCCACGATCCAATTGCCGCTGATGTTTTAAATAATTCCATCACAAAACCAACAATGTGGAAAAAACAGATCGCTTTTAATTCATCCCATGTTTCGAGTTTGCCCCATACCATCCATAATTGGAAAGCAATAGCGAGAATGAGTAAAACGTCATAACGAGGTATCCCTAATATTCCTTTACTTGGTGTTGCAAATAAAATAAAAAAGAAAAACCCCGCAAATAAACAAGAACGCGCTTCTTTCACACCAAAAAAAAGAAATTCAACAATAAATCGTTTTATACCTCTAAAGGGCTTCAATGGTGGTTCTAATAAAAAATCATCCAATCGCTTTAACATGCTTCTTCCTGAAAACGTGCATTATTAAATAGCATTCAATGCAGAATAATAAATTAAGGAGAGATAAAATGAATGAGAAGAAATTTGCCATAGAATGAAAAAACGCACAAGGATGAAAAGGACGAAAAAGAAAGGATTTAAAAATAAAGGTATTTACCCCCCACTACGATACCCACTCTGACTGCCTATTAGGGTAAATACCTTACGCAAATTTTGCGAAATAACTGAAGCACAAGAGATAAACATAACCCACTCACATTTATCTCAGACGGCATGACATGACGACTTTACTTCTTACTGCTGCTGACAACTTCACTTTATTAACGAGGCTAATTTTTGAGAATAATATTTATTCTTTTTAATTTATCCCTACTCTTTCTATTACTTATTTTTACTTATCGTAATCGTATTTACCTTTTTATTTTATTCAGGATAAAGTGCAATTAATGCACTTTATCCTCACTCTGATATTAGAAAATAGTAAATGGCATAATTACGTTAAACTTAACGTCTTTTTCATCTTGGAAGATATTACCAAAACCACCTTCATAACTTGGGATATCGGAATGGTTATCATAACGGGTATAATGAAGCTTAAAGAGTGTCCCTTTAGCGCGACCTTCTTGAACCGTATACATAATATCCGCATTCCATGCACTTTCTCTGATGCGCTGACCTTGATCATAAATGGCTTTACCACTTGGCTTAGCATCCCATGCATAAACATAAGAAGTGCCTACCGCCCAGCCAGATAGATCCCAATTTTTCAGATCGTACATTACACCCGCATAAAGTGCTTTTTCACCATTGGCGTTAAAGTCAGAACGACCATCCCACCAAATATCAAGACGACCATTTGATGTCGCCCAACCCGGCGTCATACGTTGTAAGAAATAACCTTGATTACCTTCGGCTTTAACCCATGTTCCTTCTACTTTGAAGTCAAATACATTGTAGGTATAACCAAAAGTCAGTGCTTGTAACCATGCCAGCCCATCATAAACGTCATTAACACCACCACCGGTCACTTTATCTTTAGCGCCGTAGAATTGATAAGATGTTCTTAATGCATTATCAGCAATTGGGAAATCATAAGAAACTTTACCAAAATACTGATCGATATAACCATCGGCCTGACCAAATGCAGCTTCTAACACTAGGCTGTTTTTAAAATCATATTTGGCGCCAAAAGAGTGAAGATAGCTGATATTGGTTTCTAGATCAGCTTTACGGAAGTTATACATATTCCGATACCATGGTGCTTTATATTCATCTGTCCACATATAGGAGAAAGATAATTCACCGCTTTTATCGAAGTCGAAAACAGCACCCGCTTCAGCACCGCGGTAAGTTCCCGGTAAGAAGCTCCAATGTGGACGCAATAACGTTTGACCTTTAGGTTGAATATATCCCCCTTGAGCCCAGAAATTGCCTAATTTGAATTTTGCAGCTGCTTTATAAACGCTTAAGCCACTGCGATCGCCAGTCCATTTTTCATCCCAGCGACTTTTTGCGTCACTAAAACCGATTTCGTTAGGTGCCGCAGGACCACTATTATTCAATTCAGCCGCACCAAAGGCAGCTAAATCAATACCAATAAAATCACCAAGGTAACCTGAAGAGAAATCTAGATTAGCGTTGAAAGTAGAATGGTGTAGGTTAGCTTTGTATTTGCCGTAATCAGGACTATTTGGTGTTAACTCTTTTCTATCACGATCACGTTGCCAATAAAAAAGGCCGCCTGTTAGAGTAGAGTCATCAATAAATCCTTCAGCATGAGACATTTTTGCAGGTAGTGCAGTTACAAGCAATGCGCCCATAACGACAAGTGCCACCCTGCCTGGTTTAGCATGTTGCATAACCATAGCATTGTTTCCTCTTTGACTTTGACTAAAAAAGAAATAAGCACAATGCCTATTTCCAAATATAAAACCCCAAGTGGGGAAAAAACCTAAATTAGGTTAGAAACAGCATATTTTTCGCGACGCGAATTATCAACCAAAAAAAGAGAATTTTTATCAAAATATGACCAAGGGCACATAACTAAATGATCGTTTCATTTTCTTGTTTTTAGAACCCCTTATTAAAAATAAATATAACAAATTGATTTTATTTAGTTTTTATACCAATCTTTAAACGATATTAGATTTCGTTTTTATTAAAAGGAATAATAAGTAGTACTTATAAATAAGCTTTTTTAACGATGTAAAATATGTGCATTCAATCACACTTTTCTTACTACAGTCTTATTTAATGAAATGGTATGAAAAAACGGAAGAATAAAGTGATAACAAGTTAATTATTTCAACTGAAACAAATAAAAAGTTATCGTTTGAAATGAAAAAATTGAGATTAATTGATCCCAGAAGAATAAATATTAAATATAAATAGATGAAAAATCGTACAACATTAAAAAGAAAACAGATAAAAAAATGCTCGATAACTTAATTACCGAGCATCCTATTAATTTTGGTACTAACGATACTTAATACAACTCAAAATAAGGTTTAAATTAACCTTGTTGAGAAATCTTCGCCCAAGTGTCGCGTAAGCCCACGGTACGGTTAAACACAAGTTTATCCGCCGTTGAAAGCTTATCAACACAGAAGTAGCCTTCACGCTCAAATTGATACGCTTTTTCGATAGCGGCATCTTTTAAGCTACGTTCAACAAAACCTTCACGAATAACTAAAGATTCAGGATTAATTGTTGATAAGAAATCATCTTCTGCCGCTGGGTTTGGCACACTAAATAGACGGTCATAAAGACGGATTTCAGCAGGAATAGCGTGTGGAATGCTCACCCAGTGAATAACGCCTTTTACTTTACGTCCATCAGCAGGATCTTTATTTAAAGTCTCAGCATCATAAGTACAGTAAATGGTTGTGATTTCACCTTGCTCGTCTTTTTCAACACGCTCGGCTTTAATAACATAAGCATTACGTAAACGTACTTCTTTACCTAGCACCAGACGTTTATATTGACGGTTTGCTTCTTCTTTGAAGTCTGCACGATCAATATAAATTTCACGGCTAAATGGCACTTCACGCGTACCCATTTCCGGCTTATTTGGGTGATTCGGCGCAGTTAAAATCTCTTCGCCTTCAGGCATATTTTCAATCACTAAACGAACCGGATCGATAACCGCCATTGCACGTGGTGCATTTTCGTTTAAATCATCACGAATACAAGATTCTAATGCAGCCATTTCAACATTATTTTCTTGTTTAGTCACACCAATACGTTGGCAGAACTCACGAATAGATTCTGCTGTATAACCACGACGACGTAAGCCTGAGATCGTTGGCATACGAGGGTCATCCCAACCATTCACAATGTTTTCTGTCACAAGCTGATTCAGCTTACGTTTTGACATCACTGTGTATTCAAGGTTAAGACGTGAGAATTCATATTGACGAGGATGACAAGGGATAGTGATATTATCCAGCACCCAATCATATAAACGACGGTTATCTTGGAATTCTAAAGTACATAAAGAATGTGTGATATTTTCCAGTGCATCAGAAATACAGTGGGTAAAATCATACATTGGATAAATGCACCATTTATTTCCAGTTTGGTGGTGTTCAGCAAATTTAATACGATAAAGCACCGGATCACGCATAACAATAAACGGTGATGCCATATCAATTTTCGCACGTAAACACGCTTTACCTTCTTCAAAGCCACCAGCACGCATTTTTTCAAATAGTGCTAAGTTCTCTTCTACGCTACGTGAGCGATAAGGGCTGTTTTTACCAGGCTCTTTTAATGTACCGCGGTATTCACGAATTTCTTCAGCGCTCAACTCATCGACATAAGCTAAGCCTTTATTAATCAACTCAATTGCATATTGATAAAGCTGATCAAAATAATCTGAGGAGTAATGAATGCTACCTTCCCATTGGAAACCTAACCACTGAACATCTTTTTGAATTGAGTTGATATACTCAATATCTTCTTTTACTGGATTGGTATCATCAAAACGTAGATTACATTTTCCCTGATAATCTTTAGCAATACCAAAATTCAGGCAAATTGATTTCGCATGGCCGATATGAAGATAGCCATTAGGTTCAGGTGGGAAACGCGTATGAACGCTATCATGTTTCCCAGTAGCCAGATCTTCGTCAATAATTTGACGAATAAAGTTCGTTGGGCGGGCATCTGCCTCATTCATGGTCATTTTTTCCTCAAAGCAAAACGCATAATTAACCCACTATAATCCAATAAGTTTATTTAAATCAAGCTATTGTTTTAAAATCAACAATTTACAATTGAATTATTATGTAATTAA